>NZ_QUEL01000018.1:0-69832 GCF_003478145.1 Clostridium sp. AF29-8BH
CGTCGTCCTGCTCCCGGCAGTCTCGGAGGCGCAGGCGCAGAATCAGCCGGACAAAATCGAACACACCATCTCCATGGCGCTCCGATACAGCCTGTACATGGGAATTCTCTGCGTCGGGCTCTTCACCCGCTTCGGTCCGGCACTGGGCGAAACCTTTTACCACAACGCCGATGCCGGACGTTTCATCCAGATTTTATCCTGGCTCTGCCCGTTTCTCTACCTCTCCACTACCATGGGAAGTATTTTAAACGGACTTGGGAAAACGGGAACCGTCTTCGTCCACCATACGGTTTCCATGCTTCTCACCCTGTCGCTCGTCCTTTTCGCCATCCCGCGATGGGGAATTTTCGCCTATCTGGCGGCGCTTCTCATCAGCGAACTGGTGCTCGCCTTTCTCCACATCCACGCCCTCGCCTGCGAAGTCCCGATCCGCCTGCCAGTCAGCCAGGGCATTGTAAAACCGGCATTCTGCCTGCTGGTTTCGATTGGGATGTTAGAAGTTATTCCAAACGCGTCTTACCTGCCTCACCTGTTTCCGCCTGTCCTCATCCAGTCCGGTATCCTTTGCCTGCTGTATATAGGAGGACTGCTTCTCTTACATACAGGTACAGTCAAACAATAAATTATATGCTATTTTGCTATATCCCTTAAATGCAATATGTTTAGGTATTTTCTGGCAATTTACATTTTTTTATTTTATACTTATTACATTCAGGGGGATTTACAAAGGGGGAACTTTTTTGAAATACGATATCAATTTTCGGCATTTAGAATATTTTATCAAGGTAGCGCGCCTCGGATCCATCAATAAAGCCGCCCAGGCGCTCTATATTTCCCAGCCGTATCTTGGGAAAATCATGCACGATCTGGAAGAAAATCTCGGCGCCAGGCTCTTTAACCGCAGCCGCTCAGGCGTAACATTAACGCCTGAAGGAATGGAATTTCTGACACATTCCGAAAAAATCATTGACGAAATGGAACAGCTCTGGTTTCAGAAAAAGAAGGAACAAATCAAAATTTCTGATCCGCTGGCTGTCTCCATGACACGTTTTTCTCATATCATGGAAAGTTTCAGTGAAATAATCCTGCGTCACCGCGATCAGCCATCCTTCTCCCATCGACTGTATGAAGGCAATTCAGACGAAGTCATCGAGGATGTGGTATCCGGGCGTGTCGATGTAGGCGTGTTTCATTTTGACAGCCGCAAACGGCGTGAAATGGAGGCCTTGCTCGAATCAAAAGGGCTGGAATACCATTTTCTTGCCAACATCGAACCACACATTATCATTTCCCGCAAACATCCGCTTCTGCTGCAACAGAAACCGGTCAACCTGCACACACTGGCAGAGTACGGCTTTCTTTGGTATCTTGGACAATGCGATGATTATATTTACCAGCTTCTCTCCGAAGGGGATCAGGATGCAGAAAAAATGCGCTCGAAAATCACCTATCTTTCCAGCCGCGCCACCCTGATGTACATGATCTCGATCAGTGACTGCTACAGCATCGGCATCCACGATTTCGCCAAACAAGAAGCCTCCTACCACTCCACTTCTATTCCGATTCCAAACTGTGGTTTTATGCTGGAATTTGGATATGCAATGCGGAAAGACACGCCAATGACGGCGATCGTACAAGAATTTATTTATGACTTAAAGAAAAAACTTCTCTAAAAAAACACCATCAAAGCTGCCGGACATTCACAGCCGTCCCGGCAGTTTTTTTTTGATCCTTTTCAGCACCTCTTCCCCGTTCATCATAAATATTTATTCATATCTGACATATATATCCCGTTATACCTTTTTGTCATATCCCTTAAAGCTGACACGCATTATACAAACTGTCTTCCCCATGCTACCATACTATCAGAAAGCAACACCGAATAAAAAACAGGAGGCGTTTAAGTATGAGAGATGTACTTGAACAGGCCGTTGCACTGGGAAAAACACATACCCATGAGGGTGCAGTTGCCACCTACATACCAGAACTTGGAAAGGTAGATGGCAGTCAGCTCGGAGTCAGTGTTTTTTGTCGGAACGGCAAACGGATTTCCGTCGGGGATACGAAAGTCCGATTCAGTATTCAGAGTATCTCCAAAATCATCACCCTTGCAGTCGCGCTGGAAATCTGCGGCTTCGACCAGGTATTTAAAAAAGTAGGCATGGAGCCGACCGGCGATCCATTTAACTCGCTGATGAAACTGGAAAATACGGACAGTTCCCCCTACAACCCGATGATCAATGCAGGCGCTATCGTAGTGGCAAGCTGCCTTGCTTCCGAAATCAGTTTCGATACCATGCTTGATACCATCCGGGCTCTCTGCATGGATCCGGACATCAACCTCGACAAAAAGGTTTATCACTCGGAAATGTCTCATATTTCCCGCAACCGGGCAATCGCCTATCTGCTGGAGAGCAAGGGGTACATCGAAAAGAATAAAGATGTGGAAAACAGCCTGCATTTTTATGTCAAAATGTGCTCTCTCAGCGTGACGGCAGAAAGCCTCGCCGGACTGGGACTGATTCTCGCCAACGATGGCATTCATCCAGACACGGGGAAACGGCTTTTAAGCAGCCAGGCGGTTAAAATCGTCAAAACACTCATGTTTACCTGCGGTATGTACGATGGTTCCGGCGAATTTGCCGTCCGGGTCGGCATCCCATCCAAAAGCGGCGTCGGCGGCGGTATCTTATCAGTGGTAGACGGCGAGATGGGAATCGGCATCTTCGGACCGGCGTTAGATAAAAAGGGGAACAGCGTCGCTGGAGAATGCGTGCTTGAATATATGTCACATGAACTGCATCTCCATATGTTTGATCCGCAGCGGCACACTTTATAGCAAAAACAATATGTAAATTGTATGAGAGGGGTATTTTAAAATGGCAGATTTATACGCAAAGATAATCGGCACAGCAAGCAACTATCTTTACAGCTACGTGTTAATCATCCTGCTGGTAGGCGGCGGCATCTATTTTACCATCCGCACCAAAGGGGTACAGCTTCGTTACTTACTTGAATCTATCCGGGTTATCCTGGAGCCATCCGACAAGGAAGATGAGTCTATTTCCGCCTTTCAGGCATTGATGGTTTCCACTGCTTCGCGCGTCGGCACCGGAAATATCGCCGGCATTTCTACCGCCATCTGTTTCGGCGGTCCGGGCGCTATCTTCTGGATGTGGATGACCGCGATCCTCGGAAGTGCAACCGCATTTGTAGAAAGTACGCTGGCACAGATCTACAAACGCCGTGCCGAGGACGGAAGTTGCTACGGCGGTCCTTCCTACTATATTGAAGCCGTTCTGAAAAAAAGATGGCTGGGTGTTCTCTATGCTATTTTCATGATTTTGACTTACATGGTTGGATTTAACCTCGTTGCATCCTTCAATGTGGCAGATTCTTTTAAAGTATACAGTTTCTACAATCCAAGCCTGACTCCGATTCTCATCGGTATCATCCAGGCTGTTATCTTCGGCATCTGCATCAGCGGCGGCGGCAAACAGATCGCTAAAATCACAGGAATTCTTGTTCCGGTAATGGGCGGACTTTACATTGCAGCTGCCCTGCTGATGATTATTCTCCACGGAAACATGATTCCGGGTATGTTCGCAAGCATTTTTGAAGGGGCTTTTGATATTCAGGCTATCTTCGGCGGCTTCATGGGATCCGTTGTGATGCTCGGCATCAAGAGAGGCTTGTTCTCCAATGAGGCAGGTGTCGGTGCTTCCGCTACCGCAGCCGGTTCCGCGGGTGTCAGCCACCCGGTCAAACAGGGTCTTGTTCAGGTATTATCCGTATTTATCGATACTATTGTCATCTGCTCTGCAACCGCATTTTTACTGCTCTGCTCCGGCGTTGCACCGAGTGCAGACATGGCTGGCATGGCATATGTGCAGGCAGCTATGAATAACGTATTCGGCACCGCAGGTGTTGTATTTATCACAGTTGCCCTGATTTTATTTGCCTTTACCACGCTACTCGGAAACTACTATTTTGCTGAAACCGGCATGGCTTATCTCTGCGGCAAAACTCCAGTCAAGGGCATCCGGATTACCCAGAGAGTGATCGCTATCGTGATTGTCCTCATCGGTTCTGTGGCAAGTCTCGGCATCGTGTGGGATACCGCCGATGTTCTGATGGGACTGATGGCAGTCATCAACGTACCAATTATCTTCCTGATTGCCAAGCCGGCGCTCCGCTGCCTGGAAGACTACCGGGCACAGAAACAGGCTGGGAAGAATCCGGTCTTTAAAGCAGCTGATATTGAGTTGAAAGAAGAAACCGATTTCTGGAATTAATAAAAACAAAAATCCGCATAAACAGGGCTGTCAGAATCTTTCCCACACATGGTTTCAACCACACTGTGCAAAATTCCGACAGCCCTGCCTGTATTTTTTCATATCTGTATTATATCTATCTTTTTACCGTTTTATTAATCTGCAGCCTTATTTGCGGTTCTTCCAAATCAAAAACATTCCAGCTGCCAGCAGCACCACTCCGACGGCGGCTCCCACCATCCAGTTCGAAGAAGATATTTTCCCCGATCAATTTTATCGAAATCTCTATTTCTATATCTTATACTCTCATAAATAGCAGATTTCTGTTCCTACTCCTGCTCGTCCTCCTTCAGCACGTACGGCGTCATCTGGTATACATAGTAAGTAATCTATGTAGTGTATAATTTTACCATTTTTTCCTTGTTTTATGCCTACTTGTGAACTCACATGTGTGTAGTACTACACACTCTTTACACACACTTCCGTCTGGAATCTATGTCTATGACACCTGTGGGCGGATTTTTTACCAGCTTCTCAATATCTTCTTCTGCCTTCTTTTCTGTTACGTGCGTGTACAAATCCATTGTCATTTGCAGACTCGCATGGCCCAAATATGATTGAACGACTTTCGCTTCGATTCCGCACTCAAAACATCTTGTCGCAAACGTGTGCCGGAATGTATGTCCTCCAAATACAGGGAACTGATTGTCAAATGGTCTGGTTAGATTGATCTCCTGTACTATGGATTTGATTGCTTGAGAATATAGCACCGAATTTAACGGGGTGTTATATCTCGTAACGAATAAAAAGTCGTTTTCTTCTTTCGGTCTTTTGCTACATACTATTTTTTTCTGCTGGATCTGCTTCAATAAGTAGCTTTTGCAGATACTATTTATAGGTACTTTCCTGTTACTTTGTTTCGTTTTGGGTGGCTCGATGTGAAAAGTTTTTTTCTCATCATCCAGATATTTCTGGTATACAAGTGTTTTGTTCACGGATATGTACCCTTTATCAAAATCAATATCAGATATCGTTAATGCAAACAGCTCCCCAGGTCTGAGTCCGGTTTGAACAGCAACATTAAACAATGGATCATAAAACGTTCCGAGAGATACATCGAAAAAAATTTCTTGTTCTTCCTCTGATAGTGCGAATGCATGGACTTCTTTACTTTTCCGCAGCTTTATATTGGCAGCCGGATTTTTAAGCATTAAGTCATTGTCTATCGCCTTTTTAAACATATCCGATAATACAACTTTGATTTTATTCTGTTGCTCATATTTATACCCGGAATCATCAGCAATATCAATCAAGTTCTGAATATCAGCCTGTACAAGTGAATTTAGCTTGCGTTCTCCGATAAAAGGCGATATATTCTTTTTGTAAACGTGAGTGTATTCCCGAAGAGTATTTGGGCGTACACCTTTTCTTTTATACACATCAACCCATCTATCGAACCACGCATCCAGCTTAACATCATCACGTATATTAGCAAAATTCAGATTGTTCGATATTTCCTGTGCAAGCTGATCTCTAACATCGCTTAATTTTTTTCCGTACACATAATTGATTTTCCCGTACCTGTCTTTGTATCTGCCTTGATATGTCTTATCTTTTCTTTGCGATAGTCCTGCTCCTAATTCCTTTCCCTTCAAATCTTTTCCCATGTGGAACCTCCTTTATTAAAGTAGAAGCCCGCCATGTTATCGAGAATGATAGCACAAACGGGCATATAATACAATAAAATGTTATATTTCTCTACTTTTTTCTAAGAATCGTTCAAATTCTCTCCTTTTCACAAGCCTCTTTCCCTTCCCGACATACAATACAAATGTGCATCCGGGTTCATTGAGCATTGCGCTGATTTTGTTAATCCCAATATTGCTATATTCTGCCGCCTCATCTATTGTCATGGTAACTTTTTCCCATGTAGGAATTGTCTTTATCAATCTTTCGCCTCCTACCTTAATTTTTATCTCTTTTACTCTTCTGCTTACTGTCGATTTTGACATTGACATCTTAAAGGATATTTCTTCAAGACTCCTTCCTTTACAGAGCATTTTAAATATATTCAGTTCTTCATCAGTAAAGTTTGTCAATTCTGTGATTTTTTCAACTTCCGGCTTACTAAGTCTCTTGAAACTTGACCGCATAAGCCCTCCCCTGACTATTGCTTATTCCTAGAAATAAGCCTGTTCGCTTGCTTCCATTTTATTCTCAATTCCGGATGTTCTCTAACATTTCTAACACCTCTCTCATGACATTCCTCCCAGCATTCTGCACATAGTTTCCTATGTGTGTGATCCAAAGGTTTTCCACAGTAAATACACAGCCCTTTTGCCTCCTTTTCTTCTCTGCTCATCTTTTCACTTTTATATCTTATGCGATGCACTTCTGCATCTTTTAAAAGACATATCGCGCATTTTTTTCTTCCGGGTTTTGATGGTCTCTTTCCACATCTGGTACAAATACCATTTTCAGAGCATTCTTTGTATTTAGATTTAGCCCTTTTTCGGTTGCTTTCCAGTATCCTCATCTTCTCCACCTGATTAAGCGGATGCGTTTCTCTGTAAACCGCCGCTCTTTCTTTGCATTTTAAACAGGTTCTTTCATCTCCAAATAACATTTCTGTTTGACATTTCGGGCAAATTCCCATTTCCTTTAATTTAATCCGATTTTCTTTGCACCTGTTCGCCTCTTTTATTCGGCACTCATCGCAATAATAGTTTCCAGAATGGTTTTCTTTCCCGCATTTAGGGCACAATCCATTGTCTATTCTTCGATGAACCCACATTCTTTTGAGGTAAGTGTTCCTTTCTCTTTCATCATCAGTTCTCAAAAAAGCGCACCCCCTATCATTTTCATTTCTGCCATTTTTTGGACGCATCTTTCTGGCATCTGGCTTTTGCTGACCTCAAGTTTGCCTTCCAGCTTCTTCTCTGCGGAAAGTCTTTCTACCGCCTCTTGAAATTTCCTTGTGATTTCAGCGTATTGTTTCCCCTCTTTTCCCCTAATATTTTCCTGGAGCTTCTGAGGCAATTTCGATATATCCTCACTTCTTTTCAGCTCAGTTCTGTAACTTCGCATAAATGCCGCGCTTACCACGCTTTCATTGTAATGTTCATCAAGTGCCCATATTCTAAGCTGCTCCGGCTGCCCGACCGCTTTCTGAACTTCCTCCGGTAACTTAGCATACTCTTCAACGCTGTTATAGCCGCTATTCTGTATTGCCTTGCGAACCAACGTCCATGCTTCAATTTCGTTCAAGCGCCTTTCTGAGGTAAGCAGCTTTACCCGTTCTATAATTTGCCCCGGAGATGGTGCAAATCCATTAGAATCCGTTGACATATACATTCTCAATGCCGTGCTCACGCACTCATACGAATGCTCTTCAAGCAACTCTTTCCACACAGACACCACCGCTTTAATATCGGCCGGATGGTAATTTGGATAGGCCGATATAATCACTGCAATAACCTTCTTTGTTTCATCTAAAGTCACGTTTACACCTCTATTCCATCGACTCAAGTAAATACTGTAACTGCGAAGAATTGTTTGCATTCACAGTATTTCTAGTTACCTTATCTCTCCTGTTTCTTTCCCAGGTCCTAACGGCAGCTTTCCAGTTCTTCATTTTTGCTTTTCCAACAACCCAGTTTTTTGACTCATAAAAATCTACAAAGCACCGAGCATCAACCCCATTCTTCCTTTCTTCACAATATGCCTGTACTTCATCAACGGTGGGAGGGATAAAACGTGCTACTTTTTTTGCGGTTTCATGTGCGTCAGATATTTCAGTCTCTTTCTCCGTCACCTCTTCCACCGACTGAAAAGCATTATAATTAAGTACACTTATAAGCGTCCCTTTATTCGTCCTTTTTGTCTCTATCATCTGTTCGCGCTCCAGCAGCGCAAGAAATCTCTTGACTCTGTTCCTGGACCAGCCCCACCTATCGCACAGTTTTTCGATGCTGAACATAAAACTCCCTCTGGGGATTTTTTCATCAATTCCGCCGATCATCAAATTTAAGTCCTTATGCGAAGCTGAAAGTAAAATATCTATCCACGCCGATCTCTTATCGAACGGTTCTCTACTATTCCAAATAGAGCAATCAAGAATTTTTCTATGTAATTTTATCCATCCCTTATCCATTTAACATCTCCAAAAGTTATTCCAATGTCCCCTCATTTAACAACTCTTTGAATTTCTCAAATTGCCGCTCAGAAATCTTGTTCCCTTGTTTCTCGGCTCTCAAAGTAATTGTGAGGTGCTTTTCCACAATGGATGATAACTCCCTGGCCATTGCTTTTCTGCCCTGCTGTATTCCGTCTCGGTATCCTTTTGCCGGCCGGAACTCATTTATCTTTTCCTTTCCACTTCCTTGCCCTCCGGCCGTCTTATTATACCGACACTGATAGCCTCTCTTTGTCATCTCAAGAATCCAAAACTGTTCTTTTTCATCAAGCTCTTTTTCCTGGTAATTCTTAAAAAACACTATCCACCCATAAGGATTATTTTCAGACCACAAGCCCCTCTTCTTGAGGCTCAAGTCTATATGTTGATATCCGGACATATGCTGTGCAAGTCTAGAAAGTATATGCTTTGCCTGACCGCAATAAAAATACTTGATATCATTTTCATCCGTCCGAAACAAGATGTAAATTCCGCTGCTATCATTCAATTTTTTGTTGAGTTTCAAAAACAGCTGCTTATTCTTCCGCTCTATAGCCTTAGTCTGTCTCAGTTTTTTATAATCCACCTACGCTTCACCTCCAAAAGCTTCGATTATCTTTTTCGCTTGTTCTAGTGTCATACTCAGTTCAAGCTTCTCCACTATACGTAGCGCTCTTCTTATAAAGTCTCTATCTTCTATTCTTTTAAAGTCTTCTGGAGTCGGAATTTTCAAATAGTATTTGAGCGCCCAAGAATCAGACTTCCTCATTTCATCTCCATACTTGTTGAAATATGACGTTGATCCACTAACCTTGATTCTTCCCGTCGGCGTGATCCTTTCTACAGTTGCTATCTTTTCGTGTTTATTAATCCCATAGCCGCCACTCAACAAAACCTTATCTCCAACTTTCACATTAAGCTCATTCATTTTTTACCAGCTCTCCCAATTCGTGATCTTTTGGTTTCCACAGGTGCAGGCAGTTTTGGGAAAGGTTTATATATTCACTCTTCTTCGGATGAATCTGGTATGCTTCTTCCTCATCCTCGAAAAAGATGTCTTTTAGGACGCACATATCATCCCATGTTGGAACTTTGAACTTATGCGTTGGGGATACGCTCACGTGTTCATATCCATCTTCACTACCGTTCCAAACTACACTACACGTTCCACAATCCGGCAGTTTTACCATTGCCGTGTGGAAGAACGGGAACTGTGCTTTGTGATCCCAGATCCGTTTATTTTTCAAAATTTCATCCGTGCTTCTCATCTGTTTTCCTCCTTCTGTTCTTCCGGCTCTCTCTCTGAATTTAAAAACCACTTAAATGCTCTCAAAATTTCATCTTTTGTTACTCCGTTGTGCGTTTCCATATTCAATACGGAATCTATGGCAATAGTTTTTTCTATGTCTGTATACTTGTCTGATTCAATCTGTTTAAAAATTCCACAAGCTTTACCTATATTCATATACTTTCCTTTCTAATTTGCCCGAATTTCTTTCTGCGTCTCACGTTCTCATCGTTTCCGCGCTTGATTTTTCATACCTGCATTCAAGTTTTCTGCCGCCCGGAGTAAGGCGCCGAACCTTGTTTCGATCCTTGTGTGCTCCGGCGATATAATAACCGCTAATCAAACACATATAATCAACGTCTCCATACCGGTTGTTTTTCGGATATGCTACACAGTTCTTGCAGTTGGCGCAACATTCAGCTCAGGTTTTGCTTTGTCCAACGGTGCCACCTCCCTTTATTTCTATTTTTTTCTTCGATTTTATGCGAATCTTAATTGCCCTCCTGCATCTTCTCCCAGGCGATCCGCGCGGCAGTTTGGCAGCCTCTTTGCAACGCATAATTCTTTCAGATTTGCTTTTACCAGTGCCATCGGTATCGGTTGTCTACAATTAGCTCTCCGTCAATCATGGCATCACCTCCGGGAAGTCTGTAATGCTTATCTGACCGGGAATTCCCTCTTCGATTTCTTCTAGCCGCCATCCAACACCGATGTAATCAAGCACCTTCGCCCAACCGTAATCATTACCATTCTCATCTTTGCAAAGATGGAACATCAGATAATCCCATTCTTTTGGGCTATCTTGGTAAAGCAGATCAAACCGGTGTGGACGTTTCTCCATGTGGATTCCGAAGCCACACATGGAGCAGCCTGTCCGCTGTGCCTTCGTAGTTCTCAACGCTCTAGTGCTATCATGCTCAATCGTTCCATATATCTCTGGAATAATGGTCTCAGGCATTTGAAAGGTTTCTGCGATCTTTCCCTCTTTCAATAGCTTCTCGTAATACTTCTCTTTCAGCCCAGATCTCCACATGTCATCCATTTCAAGAGCAAGAGTTAAAATATCTTGTCTTCCGAAGATTGCAAATGGTGCCGATCGAATTGTGGACTTCCCGAAGTAATTACATCCATGCATTCTCAAACTCTTTGCTCTTCTCCCGCCCTCTGAAGCCATCAGCCCCAAAAACGGAACCGAATTATGTGCCTTACCCCAGTCATCACTGTTTTTTTCTTTGAGGTAGTAGCAGCATTTGGACGAAACTTTGAAATCCGGCTTCTGATAATTTGTTCCCTCGTTCTCATTCTCGTATCCACCAAACTTTTCAAGCCACTTCTGACTCATCCTCATGCGGCTGTTTTTCTGCCAGCCGCCATATTCTCCTGTTTCTCCAGTTATGATTGCATGGCGCACGGTTTTATTCCTTTCAGATGGATTCTGCAAAAGTTCGATCTTCGCTGCAATCTCCTTGCTTAAGACCGGGAACCCGAATTCCTGAATAACCTTCTGTTTTGTCCACCTCGTACCATCTGCCCGTTCAAGTGGTGGAATATTGATTATTCCCAGTGCCTTATGCACCCTCTGTATGGATTTATCTTCCAGGAACGATGCGCTCACACCCGGAACTTCAATACCGCACACTTCGTTGATGAACAAATACAAAACAATGCTGTCCAGTCCACCTACTGACACATGGCAATTCAATCCTCTGTTGTCACATTCCTGCGCAAATTCTTCCACTCTGATTTGTGCATATTTACGTTTGAACTCATATGGTTGTTTCTCCTTAACCATGAAGGACGCGATTTTTTCGCTCGTTCCTTCACGTTTCATTCTCTCTAAAACTGATTCCATTTTCTTAAAGGAGACCGCATATGCATCACTCTGGCCAGAGTCTCGGCTCCCTTCCTATAATTTATTGACTATTTAAGAAATCTAGTTAAACGGTAACCTTGTGCATTTTAATCGCTTCCGGATCATGATTGATCGCGATGTCCACGGAATACCCCGTTGCCATTTCGATCCCGGTGCTTTCTCCTCCACCGGCAAAGTTGTCTACAATCAGCTCTCCGTTAATCATGGCATCACCTCCGGGAAATCTTCTATGGTCATCTGCTCATCACGCTCAAACATCAGCATTTCGTTCTTGGCACGTTCATAGAAGTTCCGGTCAATCTCAAATCCATAAGCGCTTCTGCCGCTCTCCACAGCCGCCCGAAGCGTAGAGCCTGAGCCACAACACGGATCAATTACTACATCCCCCAGGTCTGTGAATACCTCAATCAGTTTTTTCAACAGACCTACCGGTTTCTGCGCTGGATGAATTTTCGGAATATCTTTCCCATCCTTCTCCCATGAGAACCAGTTGAATATCATCTTTCCGGTTCCTCGAATTGTCTTTCCGTTTTCGTCCCGCTGTGCCCCATTTCGGAACTTGGGGAGCCTATCCCGATAAAATACCAATGCGTACTCGGTAGCCCCTACAATCCGCATATTCGCCTTAAGAACCTGTGGACTGTAATTTTTGACAAACACCAATGGTATGTAGTGCACAAATCCGTGCTTCTTGGCCGCCTTAATAAGCGTTCCGCACTGCTCAAACGCGCAGAACACAATCATGCATGGGCTGTCGCTGCTACGTCCTCTGATGGATTTTTTAGTGTCCTCTTTTTTTAGCATCCGGCTGCAAAAATGGAAGTATTCATACAGGTTGAAATTGAAATCTGAATTGAATGCTGCTTTTCCTGCCAGTTTGCTTTCTCCATTGGAATTGTCGCCGCCCTTATACCACATCGGGTTACTGCCATAAAAATTGTTCCCACAGCAATACGGGACATCGGCAATAATCAGCTGTGCCGGTCTGATTCCGTATTTTTTGTAATTCTGCATTGAATCTCTGTATATCTCACACTTAATTTTCTTTTTCATCTTTCAGAAGACCTGCTATAGCGTTACCCCGGCCGGAGGTCGGTCTCCTTTCAATAATTTATTGACTATTTAAGAAATTTAGTTAAACGGTAAACCAACGTCATCCACTCCATCTGGGATACTCATAAATCCATCAGAATCAGCGCTCTGTGGCTGTGCGTCCTGAGACTGGGACTTACTTTCTACAAACTCCACTTCATCCAGAACAACGTCTGTGGTATAAACCTTCGTGCCGTCCTGCTTAGTATAGCTGCCAGTCTGGATTCTTCCAGATCCGCCGAGTCTCATCCCTTTAAAGAAATACTTTTCAATGAACTCTGCGGTCTTTCCAAATGCAATGCAACTAATGAAATCTGCGTTTGCTTCGCCCTCTTTTTTGAATCTACGGTCCACAGCAAGGGTAAATCTTGCTACTGCTGTAGAGTTCTGACCCTGTGAATATCTAACCTCCGGATCTCTGACTAAACGCCCAACTAAGCTAACTTTATTCAATTTCTGTTACCTCTCTTTCTAAAACGGGCAATTATCTGTCCGTAATTCTATTGTTTTCCAAGGTTCTGCAACGCACACATGAGCCTGTGGTGCTACTTTCTGGACTTCTGCAACAATTCTATCGTTGTCACATGTTTTACATCCCATATGGCACAATATGACGGTTCTAAGGTCGGTTGAATTGTTCGTCTCCACAATGCCCTTAGTGGTCTGAAGCTCACAGTGCCCCTTTACCTTGTGGCAAAAGTTCGGCAAATCCGAATCTACCATGTCCGCAATGTAGTTGCACTCAATCAGCATGTGATTAATGCGTTGCTTCTTAAAGCTGTACGGACAATACTCCAAGTCGGTCATATAAAGGATTCTCTGTTCATCCGGCAATGGTGTTTTGATGTAAAATCCATTACACCAAGTTCCGTTGTGCGGCACTTCAAAAGCTTGTATGTCAAATCCCCCCAGTTTGAAATGCATCGAGTGAACTTCACCGCTTTCATACGGGGCAATAACTCTTATTCCCATATTGCGCAGGTCTTTTACGCTTCTGCTATGGTCTTTGTGTTCGTGTGTCACGATGCATCCAGCCACATTCCGGATATTCCAGTCCAGACCTTTTTTGATGTCCTTGAGCGGTACGCCGCAATCAAGGATAAGTGTTTCTCCGTTGTTTTCCTGTAACAGATAACAGTTACCGATACTGCCCGTTGAAACTGTCTTTAAGAACATGCTCTACACCTCGATTTCCTCATTCTTCGGGAACTGGAAAACTTTTGGGAGTACCCAAAAATTTGGCTGAACATAACACCCATTTATTTGGTCGTAACCGCCTTCCAGCTCCATCCTCGATAAATATGTCGTTCTCAGCATTTCCATGGCTTTCAAGGCTTTTTCCCTGAACGAATATTCAGCAATTCTCCCGCTAAAAAGGCTATCTGGATATCCTTCGAAATTCCTTGTCGCAATTATGCTATTATCAGCAGCTATGTAAAATATAAATTTTTCATACGGAACATCCATCGTTCCGTCCTGCGAAATAACTCTCATAACGTCCCCCTACTTAATTTCAATATTCGGCACGAGCCTTTCCGGATAAAATACCAGTTCATAATGATATTTGTCCGTGGATTTCGGCTCTACTTGCTCCATCACATAACACGTCCAATCATTCAGATATATGTAGTCTTTATAATAACGATCGTCTCCTGTTTTAAATGTAACCACCAGTTCGTTGTCACTGTTATTGCTTAATGACATATATCCTTCCGCCTGCAACATAATCGTATCTGTTCTGGCATTTGTGACTGTGATTCTACGATATACATTGAACTCGTTAGCTTCTTTGTTGAGATTATGGTTTACTGTGTCTGCGGTGCTGCATCCACACGTGCCTAAAATCATAACTGCTATAAGTGCAGAAATTAAAAGCATTTTAAAAATTTTCTTCATTTTTTCATCTCCCTATTTCATAAACTCTGGCATAGCCTGCTGTCCATCTGATTCTTCAACCATCTTCTGCTCTTCTTCCGGTTCAAATTCCACCGCATTGGCATTAGCTTCAATTTCGTGCTGCACCTGCTCCTGTAACTCTTCCATCGGGTATTTCTTGAAATCATTATCTTCCATTTCCTCTCTCGTATACAGTCCCATAGTCAGTTCCGGGCAGTTAAGGCTTGAAAAGAAAGACGCAGCTCTGTATCTCAGCATCAGCTGTGGCATAGTTTTCCATTTGCTTCCATTCTTCGCAAGCCATCCCTCAGCTTTTGCCATGTCCATATCTACTGTCATACCCTCAACACGTCTGCCATTTTTCATAGTCCATGCCACACAAGAAAATGGTTTTCCCTCTTTGTCCTTTGCTTCGTCAAACTGTAATTCCATGTCGAACTTGCCAGAATTGTTAATAGCTGCAATCAAAAACTTGGAACTCCATGACGGTCTTCCCTGAATCACATACAGATTTTGCATAACCATCAGCGGGCTGACCCTCAGTCGTTGTGCCTGTTCGATCGCGATAAGGCAGTTTGAGTCGTTTTTCTGGAATGTCTGCGGGACAATCGTAGAACTTGAGAGCGCCTTTGCCATCTGCATTGCCATGATGAAGTTATCAGACGTTCCGAAGATCCCCAGGCTATAATCCGTCACTTTGTTTTTCGGCTGTACCACTTCATTTTTCTTTTCCTCTGCTACTGCTACCTGTGTATCTGCCATTTATTTTCCCTCCACCTTCAATTTTTCTTCATTATTTACAATCAGCACTATCAGCTGCCCGTCCACCATATTTCTGATATTCTTCTGATTCTCAGCATCCAGTGATTCGCAATCATCCAACCAGATAGGAGCATTGATTCCTGTAATTTTCTGAATTCCACAGCAAATGTCAGCTTTCCCAAGAATGCGATTGCCTTTATTACTCTTTGTAGTTAAGATTGATTTCCCGTCTACCATAGGAATGCAGACGTTCTTATAAGTGCCTGATTTGTTCAGTTCCCAAAGTTTCCATTTAACTAAATCGAACTTGTTGTTAATCTCATCGGACAGGTAGTCATTCTTTGCCATATTCAATTCATTTAACATGTCTAAGACCTTTTCTGCATCAGCCTGTTTCTGCACTGCATCAAGCTTCGCGCCTTTCAAAGCTTCCAGCCGTTTTTCGTCTTCCTCCGTATTAGCAAACGCAAGCGTTTTTTCGCAATGCAATAAGCTCTTTCTTAACTCTTTTTCCTTTTCCCGTATTCTTTCACGGTATTCTGAAATATCCCCATAATTCTGGAGCTGCTTTTCTTTTTCAGCAATCTTATCTTGCAAATCTTTGTATTCTGCCGTTTCCGTAATATCCGTCAAATCTTCAATCTGATTCAATTTGCATTCCAATTCACTTTTGGCAGACTCAAGCATCTCCAAAGATTCATTATGTTCTTTAACTTCTTTTTCCAGACGAGCCAATTCTAAAATCTCATCATCCAGACGTTTTTTCGTCAGATCTCCATCTACGGCAATTTTCCTAAGTTTGAGTGCCTTTTCCTTTTCAAAATCAGCAATGTGTTTGTTTCTTATTTCATCTGGAATCTCCCGTTTGCAATACGGGCAAAAACGCCCTAATCTTCAACTTTTCGATTATTTTCTTCCGTCCACCTTTTTCTGAATAAATCAATATGTTTCTTATGCCTTTCAATCGTTGTTTTACTAGCGTCAATACCCATTAGAGTATCTTTAATAGTCATTTTAGTATCGGAAATGAGAAATTTCTTTTTAAGGATTTCATCATTAAGCTTTCCTTTCCTTTTAAGAAAAATTTCATCATTTTCATTCTGAAGCTTGGACTGCTTTAGCTTCAATTCAAGAATTTCATCAGAAATCTTTTTAAAACTTTCAAAAATCTTCTCATTCTTCTCCGACTCTTCAACAGTCCGTTTAATGTCTTCTTCAAGCGCATTCTTCTTAAGTTCCAGTTCAGCAACATCAACATCTGATTTAAACTGAATATCTCGCTCTTTTTCCTTGATCTGTCCATCCAAAATCGGCAATTCTTTATTAACATCAGCAATGACCTTTTTATTCATCGCTTCAATTTCATCAGCACTGTATCTCTCAAGTAGCACCGCCAGCGCTGATAATTCTGTTTTTTTCTTCGCGACATCAATGCCGGAAACATCCTCAACTGTTCCAAACAAGAACTCTCTCATTTCTGCCGGTTTCTGGTTCAAAAAAGCATTGATATTGCTACACATCAAAAGCGTTTTCATGTCTGTTTTCAGATACGCATTGAAATCCTTCAGCGTTTTCGGAGCATCGTTGACGAAATATTTATTATCATCCTTATAGGAATCTCCAGACTTACTATATGTACGTCTCTGCACCTTACGCATCGTCACTTCCTTGCCTTCCACATCAAGCACCAGTGTGACAGCTACATCCACATCATCAACCGGTTTCCCGTTTACCTCCCTGCGCACTACTGGGTTATCTCTTAAATCATAGTCGCAATTAAATAAGCACCAGTTATATGCGGTCGCAATGCTTGATTTTCCAATCCCATTTCTTCCCGAAATGCTAGTGAAATCAGAAAAATCAAATGTCTTCTCTACATAATTCATGAAATTTTCCACGATCATCCGTAAAATTCTTATTCGCATCATTACCTCCATTTGGTATATTCCCGGCCCAAAATATTGATAACCTCTGAATTGTTCAAGTGCTCCCCTTTTTCAAGCATCCCTACGAGAATTTCAACCCGAGCCCTTAAAACGATAAGCTCTTTGTATTCCATTCTAGGGATCCGTATTGAATCTACCAGGTTCTGTCCCATTTTCGCCTCCTCAGAAATTTATCAACAAACCGCCTCTTGCCAGTTGCCTTGTTAGAAATGACTAGGTAAAATTCCCGCTCTTCTACAAGCTCCCAATCATCCGCACGCAAATGCATTGCCGAGACTGCTTCTTTCTGCCACCTCACTAATTTTTTTGTTCTCATTGTTCATGTCCCCTGTCCAGTTCGTACAAGTCCATCCGTTTTCTGCCGGACTCCAGTCACATGTGTATTCGTAAAGGCAGGTGTCGCATTCCTTTTTCACTTTTACTTTTTCCATGTGTTGTAAATCCCCCACACAAAAAAAAGAATCAATTCCAGTAAAACAATGGAAATAGCACCTGCTAAAAACGGATTAATATACATTATTTTCCCTCCTTTTAAACTCCTGCAACCATATGTGAAATCGTGAATACTACGCATGCAGCTATAAGAAAAGCTCTCACGAACTTCAATGTGCCTCTCAGCCGTTCCATTTTGCGAATTCTTCTATCACTCCAAATGGACACATAGCTGATTTCCCCTTCTGCCGAGCAATTATAATTCTTCATTTTAGCCAATTTATTCTGCCTCCTTTACTTCAACAAATTGCTTGTTGCGAAGTGTATAGAAGACATTTTCTTTGATGCGTTCTCCATCCACATATTCGGTTTTTACACACACCGGAACTAATACTCCATTTTTATCTCTTCCGTATTCAGCTAAAGTAATCCAACTTCCAATAGTAGCCTTAACAATAGACTTGAATCCGGCAGCCATAATTACTGAGTTTTTTCCTGTTGAATCAATCTTGGCGGAATCTCCTGAACTTCCAATCTGGGCGGAATTTCCTGAACTTCCAATCTGGGCGTAATTTCCTGAACTTCCAATCTGGGCGGAATATCCTGAACTTCCAATCTGGGCGGAATCCTCATCATTGCTTGAAATATCTTCTAATGTTCTACTTGTTTCAAAAGTTGTCTTCTCAATAGTGAAATCAATCGCAGCTTTAATGAATCCTTTTAACCCCAACTTTGCTCCGATATGGAGTTTATTTGTCGCTGATTTGTCATCGCCTCTAACAATGTTTCCAAGCGCTTTCACTTCCGCAAAGTCTGAAAACTTTCCATCTTCATTAACCAATGGATAGTAGTTCAAGCAATCAAATGGATTATTACAATAATGCATCATTCCAGGCAGACAAATGTCTTCTGCCCCTTCTTCTTCGAAAGTTGTGTTTTCCTGGTACTGCTTGTCTTTGCAGATTAATCCTGGCTTAAAAGCCTTGTATCCTTTTTCACCCATTTTTCTTTTCCTCCTCAATCCCAAGAATTTTTCTTACTGTCTCCACATCAACGAATGTACTGTCGATGGTGCTGAGGTATCCTTCCAGCGCCGCAACCCGCCCTGCCAGAAACGCATACTCTTCTCCGAGTGATTCGGGTATGTATGAAAATCTTGTATCGTTCATATTTTCCTTTCTGTGTTATAATCTCCTTATTCCAATACAAGGAGCACTCGATCAAGGTTATTTCTCTTTCGGAAGACACGAGCATTCTTCGATAAGAATTCTCATGTATCTCAGAAAGCCTTTAGCCTGTGTGACGGTCAGATCGTTTTCGGCGATAAGTTCCTTTACAGCTTTCTCCAGATTATTCATCTTCCGACTGTTACACTTCTTCAAGAGAATGTACGATTCCCCTTCGTATGTAGCTGCTATTCGTCCATTTACTAATTTTTCTCTCGTCCCTCTCATCCCCTTTCTGTGGTCTTCCGCCGGTTTCTGAGGTTTTACTCATTTTTGAGTAAAAGTCGTTTCCTTCAGAAAAGCCATATTCTGTCATTCGTGGAAACCAATCATTAAATCTGGTTCCGATTTTCAACTGCTCATGCAGCTCTCTTGCCGACACTGTCTGAGTATCGAAGTCAACTTTTAAAATCTCATTCACTATTTTCGTTTTACCTCTTTCTTGTACTTGTTTTCGTGTGGCTTTTGTTTCTTTCTAACTTTCTTCTTTTTTACCGTTTTTATCGGATTCTTTTTCCCTGTGAAATGATTAAAGTTTGGGGATTTTCCGTATGGCAATATACCTCACTCCTCTTCTGTGGTATAATAGTTAAAACTTTTTCGGAGGTACATATTATGGAATCACTAAACACAGATCACTTGGAACTTGCCATATCTGCCATAACTTTATGCGTTGCAATAATCTGTCCAATTCTCGTTACCATCATCAATAACATTCATAGCGCTCACATGAGAAAACTTGAATTGAAATACGAAAAGCACCTTGCCTACTATCAGAAGCAACAGTCTGTTTTCAACCATTTTTTGGAATTTGCTTCCAAACAATTAGAATCAAATTATCAGAGTGAGCGAACTAAATACATACGCTCTTACCATGAATTGGTTTTATATACACCGTCCGAATACTGGGAACAGCTATCATCTCTCCATGAGTCATTACTCAATAGAAGAAATGATTCCTCTGAAAAATTGCTTGCCGTTACCCAAACATTGGGAAAAATCCTACAAGAATCTGAGCAATTATTCCCAAAATTATAGTGTATAAAAGCCCTGCAATTCGCCATCCATGCTCGGATTTCCCGTGCCAGTAGCTCATAATGCAAGTCAAGAGAACAACTACCGTAATCGGTATTGCATCCAGACTGCTGTAATGAAGCATTTTCACTACGTTTTCATCCCCTTTCCTACCACTTCTTACCTTTCAATCAGCGGATATGCCCCATGCTTTTTTAACAGCTCGTAAAGGAACAATCTGCCTTTCTGTGTCCACTCCGTCTGCATAACAACATCTGCCTGTCCGCTTGATCTGGTAATATCAATTGTTTTGCTGTGGACATATCCAAGTCCTTGATATTGCCGGTATAAAATCCACTGACCGCCGACTTTGTGCTGAACTCTTAAATCATTCAGAATTTTATTGAACGCTTTTGCCGACATCCCATAGTCCTGTGCAATCTGCGTTACCAAAACGGTTGACTTACTATTTAAAATCATGTCAACGTAATTCACTTTCGGCTGCATTTCTGAAATGGTGTTGTTCATTTCCACTACTTCGGTTTCGAGTGCCTGTATCTTCTTGTCCCTCTCCGCAATTTTTTTCTGCGCCACCAGAACCGCATTTGCCAGAAGTTCTTCATCGGTCATGTTTTCCTGTCCGGCGATGTAACCGCCGTTCTTGCGGATGGACGGGAGCACTTCGGATGTGACCCAGTGTTTGAATCGTTTAGCAGATTCTAACTTGCTACCTAATATTGCAGAATATAAACCGCTTTCATTGATAAGCAACGATTTCATATTCATACCATCCAAAATGGATGATTTGGAATCTTCTTCATCAATTCGCTTCATCATATTGCTTGTCTGTGCATATCCAAGTTTGTCCGATATGTCTTTTGCCACAAACCAAGGTTCTCCATCAATAGATACAGTCCGAATTTCACCAAACTCTGAATTTTTGAAAATTTGTAAATCGTTCATCTCCTCATTCCTCTCATCTGCTAACTAGCTCGGCTACTGTAATTCCTGTTACCTTTGAAATTTTTTCCAAAGTGTCAAGTGAAGGCTTTCCGCCCTTTTCCCACTTTCCAATAGTCCCGTTTCCAATGTTACATTTTTTTTCAAATGCAGAAATCGAGATATTGTTCTCTTCGCAATATCTAATGATTTTTTTGTAAATCATCAAGTGTCCCCCTTTCTTTTTTATTTAGATAATGTTCTATTGACATTTATTAGAATATATTCTAAAATTAAGCTACCACACATAATAAAGAACATCTTCTATTTTCTATTCTTTTTGTAGAACATTTTCTAGTTGATAAGGATAGTATATAGATTATGTTCTAGTTTGTCAAGCACTTTTGTAGATTTTCTTCTAGTTTTTCAAAGGGGTGATTGTATGACAGTACTAGAACGCATAAAAACACTATGCAGAGAAAATAAGGGCATCAGCATCACTGCACTAGAGCAAACATTAAAATACAGTAATGGTTCCCTAGCAAAAGCAAAAGATATTCCAAGTAGTAGAATTAAAGAAATTGCAGCTTTTCTCAACGTGAGCACAGATTACCTTCTGACCGGAGAAGAACCCAAGGTAGATTTGTCAGCGCAAGCCGATCTCTGGGTAGCGATCCGGCACGACAAAGAGCTGCTGAATGCATTGGAAAAATACATGGAACTGTCAGACAGAAAGAAAAAGCACGTTATTGAAACAATAAACGTGCTTAGTGAGGTGTAGATATGGAAAAAGGTAAAACTATCAACTGTGCCGGACTAACCCAGCAGCAGAGAAGCGAACTCATAGCCAAATATGAAAATGTTGGTTGGACATTTCGTGGAATCTCAACCGGATTCCCTAGCAATGATTACATTTGGGTTCATCTTGAATGGGAGGGAAATCAACCTCCGATTTATCCCGAACTAGAATCCAGCAATTAGTCCCATGCATATCTGGTGTAAAGAATGCCAGATACCCCCTGCTTTCCAGTTCCTTCTTCGCTTCTTCCGTCCTAGCGATAGCAAGGCACTGGAAAGAGCCTTGATTGTTCATATCGTAAACAGTGCAATCATGATTTTTGTAATCCATGTCCATCATTGTATCCTTTCAGTAAAATCTTTGACAAGATAGGAGGTGAATATTATGGGAGATAAAGAATACGCTTCTCTTTATGCCGTTGCCAAAATTTGTGGTTTCGATAATTCTTTTGATGATTTCAAGAAACTGTACGACCAATACTATTCAGAAACCGTTAATTCGTTACCAGAACCAGATTTAGCCAAGGTAGAAGCAGTATCAAATCCATTTCGGACAAGACGTTAATTTTTGATTGCTTTTAACGCTTCGGTGAGAGAATTGAGTATCTTGCATTCGTTTTGTATCTTCTCAATTTTCTCGCCATCTACCACTTCATGAGCGATTCCTACAGCCATTTGCTCCACAAAATCCTGCAAAGTTCTATGTGCTTTGTCCTCATCCATGCAATACGGCTTTCTCATCGGCCTCATCTCCTCTCCAAAACAATCAAAAAATCATTCTTTGAATTTTCCAAACTTTCGCTGAAATTCCTCGCGGAAATCATCGCCACCATCGTTGCCGGTCTGGTTATTGCCTACCTCACATATCATTTCGGGTGGCAACAGCCCTAAAATTTTCAACAGAATCATCATGTTGAAAACAGGGATAGAATCTCGTTTCCCACTCATCAACGATATGTTGGTCTTGATATTGTTCTTCTGTCAGATTGATTCCAACATATCGGAATCCTTCGACGCTTGTGTCAATGCCGGAATCTTTCTGTTTTCTTTGAAAAAATCGAGAAAATATAGATTTCGGCTTATTTCTGCAATCCTTTTTCATCATTGCAATCCTCCAGAATCACATCTTTAGTCAGCTTGTAAATGTATATCAAGATATCCGTCCGTTTAATCTCCCGGATCATCTCAATAATTTCTTTCCTGTAAAATTCAGTCTCCATTCAAATCCCCCCGATGGAGTCCGCACTCCGGTAGCGATGGCGCAATTATAGAACATATGTTCTGCAATGTCAAGAAGTCCATTTTTTTACAAAATCTTATCTGGGCACATTATTGACACACATTATCAACTAGCGTACACTTTTTTTTATGGGGAATGCACCACAGAAAGCTACATTCCCCAAGCCAGAAGTTGTATTGCCCTTTTAGAGGACAGTTCTATTGTACCGCTTACAGTAAAGGGAGGAAATGCCATGAAAGACACAAAATCGGGGGAATTATCCTCAAAACTGGTTTCAAACCACACTTCACTTACTAGCAACTTGAAACACAATCTTTTGGCATACATGTCTAACATAACTCAAAAAGAACTTGCGGACAAATCCGGCATATCATTCGACACTCTGAAAAATTTGCTCTACCAGAACCCCAAAGACTGTAAATTATCGACAGCCGCATCCCTCGCCCACGCCTTGAATCTCACGATCGATGAGCTGGTCGGCGCTGATACACTTTCCGAAGAAGATGAATCCTGCATCCGAATGTTTCGCTCCATGCCAGAGCATTACCAATACTTTGTCCGCTGGTTCATATGCAGGCAGTATCAAGTAATGAAATCCGGCTACCGCCAAGCCCGAAAGACTATCCCTATCATGGACTTGGATGAACACACAGATGGGACATTTCACATTCCCGGCAACTTACATTCTCTCGACATCACTGACATTCCGGCAAACATAAAACCTCAAATTTTCTGTGGACTCTCCGTCAATACGAACTATTATATGCCGTTCTGTAGTCCGTTCGATACACTTCTAATCGCCAATGACCGACCGCCAAAAGCAAACGAGAACAGTGTCATCGTCTATGGCGACAATGTTTTTATTGCCAGGCGAAGCCCTTTCCCAAACGCATCCGGTGTTCACGAATACTACAGCATCCGGGACGGCAAATTTCGATGTCTGGAAACTGATATTGATGATGTCTTGGGATATATCCCTTATGTTTTCAAGCCAAGGTGCTAAATTGTCAGGCTGATGTCTTCTGTATGAACAGTAAGATATGCACCGCCACTACTGCCTTGCGCCGGAATATACACATGCGCAAACAGAGAATAATTTCCTGATAGCCCGCTTACATCCACGACGCTTGTTGCCAGATCCGAATTAGATGCCCTGCTTATGCTCGCCACAAACGCATCCGTTGACATTCCCGTGGCGCCAAAGCCGAATTTCACTGCATCACCCCAATCTCTCTTCGTCGAGCTACTTGAACCTTTGTATCCACTGGTTGAAAGCTCTACATTCAGCTTTGTATATGCAGTCACATCAATCGGATCGGACAGTCTGAAAAGACCTTTAAGGCCCGTTGAGGAACTACCCACTCCCCCTTTGATTCCCAAATACTTGTAAGAACTACCTAATAATTCCAGACTATTCCACGGATAGTTCTGTCCGTACAAATGCCAAGCCCTATCTTTAGAAAAACCCAAATATCCGTTATAGAAATTGATCTTTTCGGTAGAGAATGAGCCAGTTACTTCTTGCAGTTTAAGCGTAGCCCCTTTATATTTTCCGGTAACGCCTGCAATCGTCACGCCCTCTTTTATGGTATATGGAGTCAAACCGCAATAATTAGCCAGAGTACTCAGCGGAACACGCGCCTGCACATTGCTCCTGTAAAATCCCTCTGGAAGCTGGTTAATGGCGATATAATCAGAACCATTTCCAAGGGTTCCATTTTGCGTAACGCTACGTTCTGGGAGTGTCCCCGTCTGCTTTTCTCTTAACTGCGTATTGTAAAATGTCTTTCCTGATAACACCTGATTCGCAGCCGCATTTCCGGTCAGTTCAAGTGTCCCCGTCACAGGATCACCATTCGAATTTACAAATACTTTTCCTTTTTCCACGTCTCCTGCCGTAGCGGTCACGCTGTCAATATCAACATATCCACCGCCACCAGGAATCCAGATTTTTCCCATTTCATGTTCCTTTCTAATACGTGCCCGTAATACCTAGAGTTGTAACTCCTTTTTTCAGCTTGTCAGCCGTCAATCCCAAGAGGCTCCTAAGTGTTGCGTAGCTTATCCGCACTTCTGGTGCCCAGCTATAGCCATTCTTCCGATATATTCCAGACGGGGCATTCAGCACAAGATATCCGCCCGAAATCGAACCACTGCCATACTGATTGGTTCCGCGTTCAACGATGGTTCCGCTTTGCTTGTTCTGTGGGTCGTTTGAATAAAAGGTTCGTCCGGATGATACATCCCCTGTTCCTGCTGTTCCGGACAGTGCAAGAGTGCCTTGTACCAAATTTGCATCGATATCCAGAATCACTTTTCCCAAAACCACATCCCCTGCCGTTGCCGTAGTCACATCCAGATCCACAGAAGAACCACCACCAGCCATTCTAACCTGTCCCATGCTATACCCCCTTTAAGCCTACCGTAACATCTGTCGCCGGTTTTTTGTATGTCTTAAAGCTAACATATCCATCTCCCGTGACTGCCGTACCAGATGCCACAATTCCAAACGCTTTACTATATGCCAGCTGAGTCGATGTGTCAGCCCCATCCTCCAACGCGCTCACAAGAAGCGGCTCATCTTCTGCCGTCACTCCATCAAGGCTAAGTTGCTGTGAATATATTCCAGACGCTTCTATTTGATTCCAGCCACTAGCGGTAAGCGTAACTGTCGTCACATGATTCAAACGATTAACCGCCGCATTCGTTTCATTGATATCCTTCGCCGCGAAAGTGCTACCCTCCTGTGAATAAACCGTCTTGTCGGTAAGGCTGATCGTTCCATCGCTATTTGTAGTTTGCTTGTATTTCCTCGCGCCGCCGTCCTTGATAATATCATCCTTATAGTCAGTTTTTAATGCCATTAACACTTCACTCCTTTCATGTTTCCTAGCCGAATTTCCAGCTTTCTCCTGTTTTTTGCCTGATTTTTAAGCATATCAGACAATGTATACAGTCCATTAATCAGCCGATTCAGTTCGTCATATTTGATGAATTGTCCATTGTCATAGAACGTTTTTGTTTCTCCTATATCCTGTGTGAAAACATGCTTGTTAATGATTTCCAGATTTTCTTCTATGCGGTTAAAATCTTCTGCATAGAAGTAATCATCATAAGTCTTGATTGGGCGCATGGTTTTAATCTGAAAGCTCAAATACAGCTCATTTGCCATAGAATTTAGATCCATTATCATAGCTCGAAGCTGCATATAATCGCTCCAATTAAATTTGCTTGTTGAATTAAAGGGATTTGGCATTTCATCCTCCTTCCGCATGATTAATTAATCTCATTATATGTGACGTTTTTTATGTGCCTTGGCTGTGCCAGAAAACGCACCATTAATGATAGCTCATGCTCATAAATTCTAGCATTCACACCGTTCGAAATTTTATTTTCCAAAAGGACAATATCCCCAGAATCAATTCTCGGCTCCCCGGCATAGGTAATATTGTAATTAATATTGTTCTCATAATAATGCCCAAGCCAATTTGCCAATTTTTTTGCCAACTCATCGTCACTAATGAGCGGGTTTTCCCAGGTTTTCACAATGCCAACACTATTAATCGTCTTCGCTGTCGGTCTGTTGGTAACTACATATTCTTTACACGTAGCTGTAAGCTCATGTTCTCCTGAAAGGCTCTTTGTATCGACAGTAGCATAATAGCTGCTGCTGTCAATAACTGGAAGAACTGTTTCATCCGCTTTCACTTCAATTTCATACGATGGATTAGAAAAGTAAAATGTATATGTGTCATATTCTGTTAAATCCACTTTTTCCTGAAAGCTATTATTAACCTTATCAGACAACCTATAAAGACTTTGTACCACCTCAACCCTGGAAACCTTTTCTTCCTGAATGCTATCTGGCGATTCTTTCATGATATTGTAATCCATACTATAGTCTGAATTACCACCAAATATGATATTATCAATTGCAACTCTGGCGTTCGGATATCCCTTTATAAATTCCAGTGTCATTTTATCAAACAAGTTTAACTCATCTGTAATTCCGCATAACAATTCTTCATTTTGTACAGCTATTTCCTGTACTGTAGCGCCTTGATAATACGTGGTAATTTTAAACTCTCTTGGTGCGGTGCTTTGGAACTGTATTGTGAATCCAAAAAATGTTGCACTTGCTTCCAAAGTAATCGTCACGACAGGATTATTTGTAAAATTCCCGTTCTCATCCGCAACACTTTCACTGACATAACCTATTGTTGGCAGATACGCACCTGCTCTCGGAAGAAACATCATCGTACCATCTAACGAGGAAAAGTCTTTACTTGCCATAGCATAAAAATCTTGTTTTCCAGATAGGACGTTTCCAACAATACTGAACTCCGTCTGATTATCACTTGTAACTTCCATATTTGGAACTATAGTGTTAAATATCCGAACCTTTCCAGAGCGATCAGCGCTCAATATGCATCTTCCAGCATTTGCTATAATTTGTAACGCTTCGCTCTGTCTTACTACTGGCATCGGATTTTTTACCACTAATGTTTTCAGATACGGATCAATAGAATACTCTTCCGGCAAGAATCCTGCATCTTCAAACACATCCACCGCCAAGTCATAAAGCTGATTCCATTCTCCCGATACTGACCACGATAATAAGTTTCGTTAAGTTTCATATCGAACACATCTACCAGTGTAAACTTCGCCTCTTTGTCCGTTGCGCTCCAGCTTTTCAACAATGCAACTGTGTCCGGCAGCCATTCAATATCTCCATTTCCCGTGACATCATAGCCAAAGCGCACATACATCTTCTGCCCTTGCTCCATATAGGTAATTGCGCTTTCCTGGCTGTCTGGATTGTAATAAAGGTTCTGGTTGTCAACCGTCAACGTCATATCATGGCTAGGCAGCGATTCCGAGATGGCTGACACATATTCTTTATAGCTGTAGCTCTTAACCTGCTTGTTCGTAAACGTATTGGAGATACCGCAAGTGAATTGCTCGATTCTAAGCCGCCCTTGCCCGTTTACAAGCGTTTTAGGAGTGATAACCATATAAGTTATGGCATCAAACGTATCCTCTGTCACAAACGTCCGTGAAGCGTTTGAGTAACTTTTCGTTCCGCTGTCATATTCAATATCAAGCGAAGTCGGGTAATATTCCCCAAAATCAATGGTAACACCCTTGATGTCCGCAACTGCACCATCAAAATCAATATAAATGCTCCCCAATAATTCATTAGTTACCAGTCCGTTGTTGTAATACTCGTAGTTGCTTCCCTCCGGCGGCAAAAAATACATGCTCCCGTCCAGATACGAGAAATCCTGTTCACACGTTGCATATCGTCTTTCCACCGAATTTTCCTTAAATGGTTCTGTGTTGTTTGTGAAGTATGCAAAGCCATTCTTGTCCCAATCAGCAACCACATTATTCTGTGCCACAGAACTAACAATACCAATTCTGGCGTTGATATATGCCCGATTTCTGATCGGCTGTTTCATGGCCTTTTTATAGGCAGCACTTGCTTTTTGCATTTCTCATCACTCCAATCCGCAGTCGATCAAGTTAAACTTGCAGTTTTCGTATTTAGTAACTACGTGTGTTTGCGGATCGGCAAAGATAGGTTTAGCTTCTCTGTCTCCTGGATACATAGTTATTGTGATCGGTTCCCCTGTCCGATAGTCCTCAAATGTCACTGGCACATAAAACGGCTCTATCGCCGCCAGCATATTTTTCCAGGTTTCAGCATCTAGCATCGCCCACTCCAAATTATTGAGTTTATACAGGTCCCTGCCAATTTTCTGACCGATAACTGCATTATTCGCATTTCGCCCTGCATTGACCGTTGTCGATATGATGTAGCTAAAGCCCACCCTCGGACAAGGGAATTCAACCCCATTCACTACCAGAAAAGAGGATAGTCCTTCTCCGGACTTGACAGTTCTATATGCCACACAAACACCTCCTTTTTGATATTTTCTTTTGATAAATTTACGAAGTAAATTTATGTTTTCTTTTTTCTTACATTCTTATATTCTTACATTCTTGTTTTGTGGTTCGTCTGGTGGTTCGTTCGGTGGTTCATCTGGTGGTTCACTAGGTAGTCCGCCTGCTGGTTCGTTCAATTTTACAAATATATAAAAACTATTGATTTTACAACAATTATCGGCTTCGCATTGCTGGTTCGACCGCAAGTTCATTTTAAGATCACTAGGCGATCATGAAAGCGATCACTCAGCGATCACCAAATTCACTACCAAATAGGGAATTTTTATTGAAACAAATCTTCCATAACCGCTCTTTTTTTGCAGTATTTCTTGATTTTAGAAATGCACCTGTCACAGATCCGAATATCATATATTCGCTCTCTTACGTTTTGTCTCCATTCTAGCCCCACCACTCCATCTCCTTTAAGATCTGAGCATCTGATAGTGATTCCATCGCTGTGGGCTATCTTTTTTTCACAAATATCGCATACTTCAATTACTGCCATAGTTCCCCCTCCTATTAAAGCTCATAATCTGGATAAACCGCTTCCCAAACACTACGATGGTACGTATTCACCTCTCCATAATTAGCATCAAAAATCTTTTTTACCTCGTATCCCATCTTGTCACCGGCGGCTTTTAATCTTCTCCATTTGAAAGTCTTCCATGGTACTCCATTCAGCGCTGCTACACGCTTGATAGAATACCAATCCTTAGAAGTGTCAAGCTGTGCTTGCAGTTCAGCCTCTCGATCAAGACTTTCCAAGAGCTGTGCTATAGCATCCCGATATGTCATTGGCGTGCCACTGTTATCCTTCTTCGAGAAATATTCATCCACAAGGTGATCATACACTTCCCATGCCTTATCTGTATTTAGAGATTTTGCATGGAGGAATGCCCCTTTTTCTGTCCAAAGATACAATTTATTGAGGTTGGTTGGCAAATCGTGAATTTCACGAAACGCCCGAAGGGAATCTCCTTCAAGTAAAATAAAATGTTTTCCAAGAATATACCTATCCTTGTTATGATTAAAATTGTATGAAATCGTTTTGTTGTCTGTCCCATACGCTTCAGCAATCTGTTGAGTCGTCAGGACTCTCTGGCATCTATATTCTGTTATTTTTAATTCGTTCATAATCACACTCCACTCCTTTTTTAACGCAAAAAACGCCCACCAGACATAGTTTATCCACTACATCTGGCGAGCGTGCTGAATTTTTGCATTTTGCCGTCCTTGCTCAATTCTCCTATTCTGTTACAACCTGTTCATCCCTCTCACGGCCCCGGGCAGATCTACAGAACTCGGTTAAATTTTCTGCAATTATTATACCAAAATCACACCGCCGAGTCAACATCTGGCATGTATTCTGCTCACAGCACCAAGCCATCATTTCTTACTAACAAGCCCAGTGACAATCGCAATCATGGCGGCCAAAAACAAAGCGGCCGCAAGCGAACCCGCAAGCAAAGTTCCTACCACAAGTGCAACCGCGATAACCGCACACCACTTCATAATCTTTAAAGGGAATCCGACAAAAAGCATATAAATCGCTTTGATAACAAACAATATCGGTTCAAGCCACCACCCAACAATTAGCCAATAAAAGCATCCCATAATATTGCCCCCTTTGCACTGATCATAGCACATAAGGGGCATTTTGGGAATATCTTTAAGTAAAGCTAAAGCCATTTCGTTTAGACCTGCTATTAATTCCACTGACAAGCTCACGCCCATCAAGACTGATAGACATATTTTTATCCGCTGTTTCTCTAGTGTTGTCAGCGATCTGTGACAGGTAAGGAGCAAGCACTTCCGATACTGCACTCTTAACGCCCGATGCGATTCCAGCTACAATCTGTTCGTTATTCGCTACCGCAGTTTTTCCATTGGCAAATTCTCCGACCATCTCATTATGATTAGCGAAAAACATTCCATCCTCCGGGAATCCTCCGGTGGCGTATTTTGGGATGCTGACAGCTTCAATCGAATGAAACGAAATCTTTCTAACCGTGCTGTCTCCCTCTTCCATTTCTCGGATAGAGTCATTATAATCCTCAATAAGGTCGTTGACGCTCTTCGTGATTCGGCTCATGGCGGTATTCATCGCACTAATTAGACCATTAATAATTGTCTTGACTTGTTCAGCAATACCTTTGAAGCCTTCATACATACCCTCTTTCATTTGAGTGCCATAGCCAGACCATTTTTCTTTCGCGAAGTTTGGTTCAACGTCTGTTTTGAGCCATGCTGCAATATCCGTCTGCCATTGCTTCTGGAACTCATCCCACTTACTCTTGAGAGAATTTCTTATATGTTCTCCCTGTTCAGTCCACTTAGCTACCGTAAAATATGGTTTTACATTGGATTCGAACCACGAATTAATCTTCGTTTTCCATTGGGCTACAAACTCATCAAACTTCATAACAAGCCCGGACTTCATGCCGTCTGTCGCAGTTGTCCACTTTGCCGCAGTAAACCACGGGGCAACACCTGAGCTAAAGAAATTCGGCATCGCCGTTCCTTGCCACCACGATGTAACTTCATTCCACTTTGTCTGAAAGCCTCCAACTATCCCGGCAAACATATTCGCCCATGTGCTCTCATTAACAGATGATGCGATCGCCGAAACCCATGTCTCGATTGCACTTACAGAACTCTGAGTATTATTCACAATACCATTATTGAATCCTTCGATGACCCACTGTCCGTATTCCTCTGCCTTTTTGGACGGAGAACCAAAGTTAAGCGCACTATCATGAATGTTGGTGTCAATGCTATCCATCCATTGTTCGATGCTGCTTTTTGTACTGTCCGCATTGTTAGTGATACCATTATTAAATCCTTCGACAGTATCCTTTCCATACTTTTCAGTATCTACCGCTTCTGTAGCACCTTTCAGAGCATCGTCAAGAATAGTTTGCCAATCAGTTTTGAGCGTTTCTGTCGTTCCAGGCAACGCCTTTTCCGCATACAGCGGCACTTCATCGAACAGAGCGGAAATCATTTTCTCTGCTGCTCCACTAGCCCATCCAGCGCCGTCAATTCCTAATTGTTCAAGTCCGCTTTCGATCGTGCTCGACATAGGATCGATGGTGCTTGCTTTTACAGAATTAACATAATTGTAAATATAAGCATCCTCATCGTTACCCCATTTGAGCCACTTTTCGATAGAAGACATCTCAGACCAGTTTTGCTGTGCGTCACTAATTGAATTACTAATCACATCAAGAAGCTGTAGTTGAATAAGATCGGTCTGCTCCTTGACTTTTCCAGCCGCATCCTGATTCGCAGCTTCAATCGCTCCTGGCAGTGCCGTTTTCAATGCTTCATAATTCTGCTCGTCTCCTGCATCTTTCGCAGCATTCACAATACCTTGAAGGGCATCACTTGATTTCTGCTGAGTTTCTTCGGCTTTCGTGAACAGAGATTCCAGATCGCTATTGATTGAATCCACATCTAAGGCATTGCCATTGATATATTTCGACCAATCAATCGGGTTTCCTGAAATATATGTGTCAAAGTCCCCCATAGATTTTGTCAGTTCATCCGTCACTCCAAGCAATCCAGCAAGTTCACTTTGTGCTTCAGTCATTCGTGGGTTTGTCGGATCGGTTGATGCATAATTGCTGATTTCATCGACCAACGCTTGAATCTTCTGCTGAGCCTCAGAGCTGAACCCTGTTACCCGTTCCTTATACGCTTCAATGTCAAGTCCAGCAGCCTCGAATGCTTTTGATGCTTCGCTACCATCCGAAAACGTTGTAAATACAAGGGTTTCATACTCCTGAAACCGTAGCTTTGCCGCGTCAACTAAATCTTGATAGGCCGCTTTAAGCTGCGCAACACCATCTTCCGTTCCTAATACGCCCGCATTCATGCTCGTCTGAATCTTATCAATTTCAGAAAGCACATTTTGAATCGGCACTTTAGAATTTTCGAAATCATTAATATGAGTGCTCACATTGTCAAATTCAGTGCCAATACTAGACAGCTGGTCCTTTACATCTTGAACGATAGTTTCAAACGGAGTGCCGCCTGGTTTTGTAAATGCATCTGCAATTGTTTGTCCCGCTCTTTCCGCGTCAAGCTCATTGAAAGCATTATTCACTCCCACAATAGCAGCTACAAGTGATGTTGCTCCCACAATAAGTGCTGTAAACGGATTAGATAACCCAATCAGTTTTAAGGCAGCCACGGCGATCGCAACACCGCCAGCTATTTTTCCGATAGATGCAACCAGATTATCACTGCCTAAAGCCAAATCATTAAATCCACTCTTGACAAGCAGGAAATCAGAAAGAATGCCTCCACCTCCAATAAGCGCTTTGCTCAATGTGGAAAGGCTTGCCGTAATAGTTGAAAATGCCGTTCTCACGCCGCCGGCCCAATCTCCGATTCTAATTCCATAGATCAAACTCTGGAATGCTGTTCCAAGGAGATTCACCGCATTGCTTACCGCCGGGAAAGACTGGGACAGACTCTGCGCCGCACTAGCATTCCCAAGGAACGCCTGTACAACTAAACCCATCGTGCTTTTAAAACCGTTCCATTTTTCTCCGAAAGAAGCAATGTCAATTGCTTTGAGTGCCTTATAAAAAGCTCCAATAATCGGAATAGCAACCACAAACGCCGAACTCAAATCAAGATTGGAAGCAAAATCTGTCAACGACTTAAAAACAGTTTTCCATTTAATTTTATTGATCGCTGTCGTAATGGCCTTTTTTATTCCATTTACCCACGCATTAATCCCTTTTGCCAGTTTTGCAGTATCAAAAGTAGCAAAAAACTGATTAACCGCAGTCGCAATTGCCGTTCCTATTTTGACCCAGTTAATTGTTTCTCCGAAATTCAGTGCTGTTTCCACTACGGCATTTAAAGCAGAGGCGAAAAGGCGACCGAATTCGGCCCAATTAATCGTATCAACAAGCCCGTTCAAACCATCTCCAAGGAACTTTCCTATAGAATCAAAGTGAGTAACATCAAGGAATGTATTGGCAAAGTCTACCGCTGTATTAATTGCTTCCCCAAGGGTTCTTCCGATAGTGTCCCCAAACCATCCGTTTCAACAAATCCATTGATGAACGTTCCAATGCAGGATGCTATTTTTCTGGCAGATTCCTGAATTCCTCTCCAGTCAATCGAATCAAGGCCATTCTTTACCCACTGTCCCACAGAAGCACCAAGCGCCGTAAAATCCCCCATGTCCCAATACTTCTTGATTTCATCAGCAAGTTTTTTATATTTGCTTTCAATCTCAACCGTATCGAACATATCGGCGCCGCTCGTTCCGCCGCCGCCTCCTCCGCCGCCGGATCCTTTATCTGGCTCAACAACATTCAGCTCGTCAATGCCAAGAGTATGTGTCCGTAAATTATCCGCTGCCTTAGCAGCTCCCCCGAGACTGGATGCATAGTTGTCAGTAAGCTTCTTAGCCTTAATCCATGTGCCATGCCCCGTAAGTGCCGATAATAACTGGTTAATTGCATTCGCCGCATTTATACACAGCTGGATGATCGTATTTAATGCCGGAGCAAGTGCATTTAGGAGCGGCGATGCAGCAGCCGCTACAGAATTCTTTAACTGATTCACAGAATTAACCAGTAACGATACACTTGAATTTGTCTGATTGCTATACTGCACTAAATTGTTTATTCCATAAACAAATGCCGCTTTAAGCTTCTGAACCAGCATATAAACTGTTCTGGCTCCTATTGCATAGCGAAGCAACGAGAGTATATTTTTCGAAATTGAGTTGTGGAAATTCTCAGCCGATTCCCCAACTTCTTTAAAGGAATTTGATAATTTACTGGTTATTGCACCGGAAAGCTTAGAAACCATCGGCAAAAGGGCACTGACTATAGCCTTCATCTTTTCAAATATCCCACTTTTGGTGGAACTTGATGATTTCTTAATCTCCTCGATCTTCTCCCGAAGTGCCTCTGCTTTTTTTTCGGCGAGAGCAATGTCCGTTTGCATTTTTACATAGGTCTTGTTATCCGGGCTTTCGGAAAACGTTCCCATAGTAACGCCATTCTCAAGCTTAACTCTTGCTTCTTCTACTTTATTTTCTGTCTTTTGGAGTTCTTTTTGCAATTCCTCAAGACTACTGGTATTAATCTCTGGGACAGTCAGTTTACTTAATTTTTCGGCAAGAGTCTCAAAACCGTTTGCCGTTTCTCGTATAGCATCACTGTTAAATAAGTCAGGGTTATTCAGTACATCTCCAGCACGCGCTCCATATTCTTCTACAGCTTGTGCGTATTCCCTTATATTTCGTGCACTTTCTCCAAACGTCTGCGCCATTGCTTCTGCGTTATATTGCATACTAGACGCTGGAATCATGGAAGATCTCACTTCTTCAGCGATGCTTTTATTGCTTTTGCTGCTTTCATGACCCATGCCAGTTATTGTTCCGGAAAAGACGTTCGGATCATGCGCCAGAACAGCTTTTACATTCGCTGCTTCTATTTCAGTTTTCTTTAATGACTCAAGTTTCCGCTTTAAGCTCTCAATTTGGTTTTCATAAATAACAACATTTTTAACCGCATTTTCAAACTGCTCTCCATCTGTTTTTCCAGACGCAATCAAGCTATCTTGTTTTAATTTTGCTTCTTCCAGCTTGTTAGAAAGCGATTCTATTTTCTTTTGAATTTTTTCAGCATCTCCAAAAAATTCAAAATCCTTACCCAAATCTTCAAATTGAGCCCTTATTTCAGACACAGTTTTTCTGAAATCTTCCTCAATAACCCGAAAGTTAGAGCTGATTTGCTTCCCGGTTTTTGAAGATTTCTTTCCTTGGCCGGCAGCACCAAAACTTTTATATAATTCCTGCACCTGTTTTCGGAAATCTTCTAAACCTGAATTATTTTTAATTGCAGAGATTCCCTGTGCTACTATTTCTAATTTTTTTATAAGGCCGTCTAATGCCTTTTCAGTATCTTTGGCAGTCGTTTCAATCGAGACTTCTAAGCTATCGACTTCTGACATATTACACCACCTTTTTTCCTACAAAAAAAAGCGTGTAGAGAACACTTCATTCTCCACACGCTCTAAACGCAGCTACTCTAAATCGTTAAAACACTCCTACATCTTGTGCCCCCGTTCCATCAGTTAAGTACAGCGCACATTCGTATGGATGGCCTGAACGTGGTTCAAAATAATACCATTTTCCGCTCTCTAATTCTTGCCACCCAGTTACCGCATATCCATCATCATTAAAATAATACTTGTGCTTGTTAATAACCTTCCAGCACGATTTTAAGTAGGTGGATTCCGTATCTGCATACCACCAACCGGTGCTGTCATGATACCAGCCCACAGTATATTTTTTGTTATCAACAATACTCCAATCCGGTCTACCATATCCATCAATCCGGCTATTGCTTAACGCATACGACTTTTCGCACACAGCACCTCCATTTGCCACAACTTCCGAGCCGTTACTGGTATTTCCTTCAATCGTGTAAACACGACCGCCAGAAACGCCTACCACAAGCCCTGTATGACAAATCCTTTGTGAGTTACGGAAGAAAATCTGATCCCCTCGTTGAGGATTCGATTTATGGTATTGCCCGCGATTCTTGTAATATTGAGAAGAAGTTGGAGTATATGCGCTAAACCCACCACACAGCAGCTGCTTGGCGGTTGTTTTCCCAAATGCCTGTACAAAGCACCAGTCAACAAACATATCGCACCACGGCTGACCTTGTAATGATGGATAAACATCTCTTGCATATTTGGTATAGTTTGCATCTCCGGCATTGATAGTTTTACTATCAAGCGCATCTGCACTTCGTTTTTCCAAATAGCCTACTTCGCTTTTGGCAATTTTTATAACACTTTCTACACCTGTCATAGTTACTCCCTTAATCCGGGCTTTCCGGTAATCCGGATTCTCGTAATAATTTTATTCGTTGCTTCATTTCGTAAATGGCGCATTCCTCATTTGATTCTTTATTGCCATTAGAAACTTCTGATTCAGACATTATAGGATGGGAAAAATACTTTAATTTTGCCTTACTTCCTGCCAGGCACTTTTCAAGTGCAATCAAAATGGCGCTAAGTCCATAATTTCCCCATTCTGTCCACGCCTCCGTATCCTTTATCTTTCGTTCTAGCTTATAGCTTTCTGCATATGGCTGTAAATCAGACGGGCAAGAATTATCTATATCATCTACAGATAACCCATACCCCTTTGACATCAGCAGCCAATACGGTCGGATCTCTTTGCTGTACAGTTCCCAGGTTAGTTCTCGCTCTCTCCTGCTTCCTCGATTTCCGTCGGTTCTGTTTTGCTCTTCTTGGTCTTTCTGTTTACCACCTTGGATAAAAAACCGTTGTCAAGCATCTCCTTCTGTAAGGTAGCAAAAAGGGTTTGCATATCCCCGCAATCGCTGTCAAAATAATCGTCCAGGAGATCGTATACCTTGTTCATTTTTTCAGCTTTCTGCGCCTCATTGTCTGGATCGTAGCCGAACTCATCTGCATGAAATTTCTGTAAACCAGCCAGAAGCATTTCCGGCAGGAAATCAAGCAATCTTTCAACTGACTCCATATCGGCTCCAATATCGCTCATCTGAATGATTTTTTTAAGAAGACCGCCACGTAAAGTTGCTTTGTATCCGTATTTAATATTTAACTCTCTATTTCCAAACTTAATTGTTTTCATAATCATATTCCTTTCTCTTGCTCGTGCAGAAAAAGGGGCTGTAAAGCCCCTTTGTTAATAAATATGTTCAGCTTCTGATGTGACCGTGCTATCATAACCAGTCTCCCCGGCCATTAAAGACTGGCTGTCTATTTTTTTGCCAGTGTAATGGATTCAAGGTTTCCGTCATCATCCTCCTGTGTCGTAACAGTATATTCGTCCTCAATCCACTTCGGCACAGTTTGTACCGATACCGTTGCTGTACCTGTTAAATGATCGTCAGATGCCTCGCCCGGTGCAAAAGTCTCTTGTCCGATAAAGCCCAGAATACCTTCTGAACCTTTTCCATCAGTACCATACAGAATGAGGAAATCAAGCTTTTTGCCCTCATTCGTTACCATTTCATCTTTGTATTTTTTCTCAAATGCTCCCTCAATCTCCATCGATCCAGCCGAACGTCTGCCCAGCTCCTGAGTTTCAACCAGATCCTCGAGAGTCGATGTATCTACCATATTCTGAGAACCAAACGGAGACGGAATAGTTTTTGCACGTATAAGTAATTTATACGTACCGGTCCAGTATTCACCTTTCGTTGGGCTTGAAGACGGTGTTTTGTATGCAATCCTCGATTTTAAACCTGTAGCCATGTTTAATACCTCCTAATTTTTAGTAAAAAAATAAGAGCATTTCTGCTCTTTATTGTCTGTTATAATATGTCATTGTGGCTGATAACCCTTCGTACTCTTGCAGTGCTTCGATACGTATCACCGGTGCCGCTGAATTCCGGCATAGCAGTAATTTTAAAACACATCTTTTTAAACTCTTCAAGGACTATTGCCATAACCTTATTCGCATCACTCTGACCCGTATTTGTAATCACATCAATCTGTATAGTTTCTTGGACGGCATTGATCATTATCCCTTCAAGGTCCGGATGTTTTTCTAGTCCAGGAAGTTCATGCATGTATACTGTGGGAAAAATTGCTTTAGAAGTATTCTTTTCAATATCTGTAATATAGATATTCGGATATTTGCTTTTCAGCTTTTCTCCAGCTCTATATTTCACAATCGAAAAAATCTTCTTTTCCAATTCATACGCCCATTGATTTACACTTATCATGAATTAAACACCTCCCTTGCAGTTTCAAGGATAATTTCTCTTAATTCATTCGCTGTGTTGTACATAAACGGTCTACTAGGCATACCCTTTGTAATATGCAGCTTTCCGTCTTTTCCGATGTACGTCCAGTAATACTCACCGGTTTTAACAAACACGCTGCCATGTACCACAATATCCGAAAGAGCCTGTCTGATGGTCTGCCCGGAATTGTAATTCCACGTAATACCATCTGGAAATTCATACGGATAAGGCTTGTCATGCCCTCCTGTCCTGTACCAAATTCAACGAACATAGCGTGATTAGTGCCAGCTACAACCGCCCATACATTACCGCCCTTGTCTTCTGAATGAATGCTCTCCAAAAGTTCTTCGGTAAACACTGCATCAAGACCAATAATCTGTGCTTTTGCGATTTCTACGCCCTTTTTAGCCAGCCTTTTTGTCAACAGCAAGCATTTATTCTCCAAGTCTTTTTTGTAGTCCTCTAGAGCCTTCTGAGCGGCTTTCACTGAGCTTACAGACAGTGACATCTTGATAACATGTTTTGCCATCACTTCACCACTTTCTGTAAAAGGAACAGATCGACTGTCAGCCCTTCATCCGCCACACCCTTAACCGTGTAATCAGCTGTTAAAGGGTCCACGTTCCCATCGGAATCGTATCCCACGTCAGACCTTTTCCATACCACATCGCCAGCCTTAATCGGCAAATAACCTTTATCCGTGACGATCTGTACATATGTGCTGGAATCATCAATTCCAAACTCTTTAACCATCACTTCACTCAGCTTGTTGCTGATGTTTGCCCGGAAATCAACTGGTTCAGAGAAACCGATAGTTTCATCAGCAATCATCGGGATCTTGTGCCCATCACTATCCATGTAATACTTGATATTTCCATCATCATCACGCTCATAGACAGTGATTCTTTGTCCATGTTTGGAATACTTCATTTTCTGCTTGTTGATGTCTAACATATCGGCTCACTTTCAAAAAATTATTGTTTAATCTGTTTATAAATCTGATTTACTCCGGTGCTTGCCAGACCGCTTACAATGCCAACTGCCACAGCCGTCATAATGTCATTGGCTGGGAACTCCGGCATGACATACATGCCTACGGCACCAAGAACACCACCAAAAGCTCCAACAATCACTGGAATGTAGTTATCCTTAACTGCCGGAATGATCTTCGCTCCAAGCCCAATCAGATAGCAGATAACCACTATTGCAAGCGATGTTCCAATCTGTGTAATATCCATTACTGTTTCCCTCCGTTTCTCAAATGTAGCTGTTGAATTTCATGATACATTTTAGTAATCATGCCATTTCCACCAAGCGCATGGTACGCATTATACATTTCTTCGAAATTTTCAAATGCGTAGGATGGGATTTCTCCCTCTTTCACGTACTTATCATGATATTCTATCAGCTGGACACGAAGCAAAAGCATTGTTCCTTTGCTATTCGCGCCCCTGTCGCGCTTCTGCTGCTGTAAAAGCCAGACAATATAGCCAAGAAATATAGGCAACGCAATCATGTAAGTTTGTAATAAAAGCTCTTTCATTTTGGAACTCCTGACTTTTATAATTGTACACCGCCCACCACCACTTTTTTGTGTACTCCCTGCATCATCTTGTTGACATCAACAAAACGATACGCACAATCTTCTAACACCATAGATTTCGATGGGTTTAAAGCACTTTTATAAATGGGAATACCCCAGCTAAGAGGCTGTCTCTATCTCTCCAACTTCGTTGAGTCCCATTTTCTGTATAATTTGACATGAATGCTTCTCCCGCCTGTGAGCGGTCATACACAGCAAGGTTTACAATTACACTTTCAAACTTTTTCAGGTCAACCTCTATCTGCTCATCGGTGTAATTATCAGGATACATCCTCCTGCTGATGACATCTTCTCTAGCCTGCTTAATAAGCTGCTCCAAGAGCACATTATCTTCTTTCTCGTCAAATACTGTCACATCCGACCCTGAGCTGTCGTCAATATGGAATTGTTTCAGCCGAATCTTTACTTGTTCCAGAACTGTATATTCCATGAGTCGCCCCCCATCATAAATAGAGTAATGCTATAATTTGCTCTTTGAGTTCGTTCCCATTCAAGGATGTCGCTCCTTCAATGCCTAACTGCTCTGCAAGCGCACGCAGTTGAGCAACCGGCATACGCATTATCTCTGTTTTGGTGTATGCAGGAGTTTCAAACGGAAGCTCTGACGATCCAGTCTGTTCTGAATCGTCATTCTCAGTTTGAGATTCCGGAAGCTGTTCTCCGGCATGATACCATTTTCCATTACGCTTTACTGTAAATTCAGCAACCATGCCAATCCTCCTTTATCTACGCATTAACTTTCATAACAACTACACTATCCATTCCCTCAAAGGTCGGAAGACCAATCATAGATACGATACAGTGAGTGTTAATCGGATGCTGCGTAGCATAGGTATATACAGCAACACCAGTCTCTACGATGGACAGATTGCCATCTGTTAAACTGCCGCTTCTCTCTTCCGGCGTGCGCCCAAACACGTAATCTCCAAGATATACTCCGGCAGAAGTACAGGAAACAATGCCTGTCGGAATAAAGTATTTAGTGGTATTGTCTGCCGGATCGATATAAAGCTTGTCGTAGATTTCAATTTCAATACCATAACCGCGAAGATAATCAGTAACCTGAGACTGCTGTAAACGGATTCCACCAGTATATGCAGTAATACCAAGCACCTGTTTCTTGGTGTCCTCAGCTTTAAGAACCATTTCCCAAGTCTCGGTATTCATGGTAAATCTGGTAAGGGAATATCCGGTCTTTTTAGCAAAGGTACGTCTTTCCTCAATCAGATCGTCCAGCGGAGTAGCAGTTGCAGAAGCGGACCACTTATCAGTTTCGCTGCCAGAAATATCAACGAAGTGATTAGTCTTGTGCTCTGCTCCGTTATCAGATGTATAGTCAATGTAGTAATCACTGGAACCAATGGTTACCTTAACTCTCGGAATACCATCTTCCGGTGCCAGTAACTGCCAGATCTGTCTCTCTGGTACAACCCTTGCACCCTCAATCAGCATCATAGGCTTCTTACTGATCTCTCTCAGTACCTGATTTGCCATAGTGGAGTTTTCAGCAGACTGATAGTTTGCATACTCCTGTTCCTCTTTCTCAGTTACCATGTAGGACTCTCTGTAGAACGGCATCTGATTCTGGATATCAGAGAACCCACCAACATCTCTCAACTCTGCCTGAGCATCGAAATTAGATGCCTTTAGAGATACCGGAAGCCCTTTTTTTCCCTTGATGAATCTCAGATCAAGGAGTCCTGTTTTCTTGTTCCAAATTTCTGTCTGCCAAGGTACGGCGGAGTACCAAGGGTTTTCTCATAGTTATTCCATAACACGCCAAGACTTCTGGCGGTAAATGCTTCACTTAATGGTAATGCCATGTATTAATACCTCCTATAGTTACGCCTGTGTCAGCTTTTCTGCGCCGTAAAAAGTTACTCTTGGGGTAGCTTTTCTTGCTTTTTCTGTAATGGAAAGGCTCTTAACCTTTTCCCAATCGATAGTGCCCTGGTATACGTATGTACCCGGTGCATCGCCTTGAGTAACATCAACATCCTCAAGCAGATAACCCAGGCAAGAGTCATCATTAGACGGGAACGGTGTACCAGCCGGTACAATCTTCATCCCATTTCCATCAGCCGCAGGTTTCATTGTCTGCGGGACTAAACAAGCCGCACCTTCATAAGGGAAAAACTTTAAGATTCCCTTGCTTTGAGTCCAATTTCTTTCAATAGGTTTCCCCATAACCAAACCTCCTTAAAGTACGTAGTAGTTTTGTGCCTTTGCGTCTGTTGCTGTATTGCCAAAAGAGATACTTTCAGCATTCTTCACATCATCCGGCTTTTCATCTTTATCCTTTCCATCGGCTCCAGCACCGTTCGGATTTGCCTGTCCATTTGCAATTTCCTGTTCTTTTGCCTGGGCTGAAGCAGCTTCCTTTGCAGAGATAATCTTTCCAAGTTCGGCATAATCCATCGTGCCATCATCCTTGATAACGGTTTTAGCCTGATCCGCAGAGATATTGAAGTTACTCATAGCAGCTTCACGTTGCCCTCTGATGGCATTTTCTTTTTCCAGCTCAGCAATGCGATTATTCGCCGCCTCTACAGCTTTGTTCGCCTTTTCCAGCTCAGTCATGTTTCCAGCTTCCAACTCATCAATCTTTGCCTGTAGCTGATCCGCTTTATCAGCCTTTTCCTTATACTGGGTTGCTTTGGCTTTTTCTCTAGCCATCTCTGAATTACTCTGATTCAGAATGTTAGTGATCTGGTCATCGGTTGCATCCGGAAAAAATTTTAAGATTTGTTCTCTTGTCATAATTACCTCCATATACTCACGCTTTTGTTACCGCAGGTTGCTCCTGCTGAGTTCTGCTGTTTACCGCACAGCTGCAATTTTTTATAAGAAAAAAGCAACCCCTTTTGGGATTGCTCAATCTTTCGTGTATCTGAGGGAACATCGGCAGTTCACTATTTCCTCTGGTTCAGCCCCTAATGATGTATCTTTAGGGAACATCATTTCGGAATCACCAACAAGGAAGTGGTCGAATATCCCTATTTTTGTGTCATCCACCTGCACATGCGTATGGCGGACCCGATTATCTTTCATAGTCAGCCACTGTTTGTACTTGTAGCCTTGCTTTACCATCTCGACTTGTTCCCGATAGTTGCCAATGGAATTTGCTTCATTCGCGGCTATGGCTTTTGCTCTTTCATCAGATAGATAATAGTCAACTTCCTTATTGTTAAGTGTCGTATCCACTATCGACATGGTTATCTCTGCCGCATAATCAGTAATGTATGCCGGGATCTCTTTTACTCCCATATATTTTGCGGCTATCTGACAATACTTTTCATCAGCCATCCGATAATACTCTTCCAGTGTCCAGGTTTCTGCGGCCAGAGCAAGGAACAGCCAAACAAGATACTCTTCAAACTCATAAGCAAGTTTAATCCTGTCCTGCTTTTCCTTTTCGGATATTTCCATTTCGCCGAAATACTGTTCATATGAAACTATATTTAACTCATCATTTTTGAGCTTTGCCATTTTTTTACCTAGATAATAGTATTTTCTTTAAACCACATTCTTAATCCAGTCTTTTTAGGAAGTGCTCCGCTTGCACTCATCTCTAATGGATAAACATCTTCTCCCGGGTATATTTTGCTAGAAGGATGCAATCCATCATAAATCAATTGCTTTTGTGGAAACAATTTGCCTACAAGCATATCATTTACGATTTCCATCATCTATTCTCCCTGCTGATACCATGTTTTAGATGTAGATTCATAGACGTAAACCTTATTTGTATCTGTAGCAAGAGCCGCACTTCCGCTTGAAAGATTGTCATAAGTAGGGAGTTTGTCTAAGTCCTTGCTTAAAAACGCATATTTTCTTTTATTTCCATTTTTTTGAATGCATCTTACACTTCCCAAATCGGGCACTTCCACGCCCGGCTCGTAGGTGTAGCCATCTTGCATCACTGCATACCCATATTTCATCTCTTAGCACTCCTCCTTTATGTATTATCAGGAAAGTCGTTGTCCTGCATTCGGTTTACGATTTCCTGTGCTTTTCTTTCTTGCTCTTCTGCATCATCGATAGTCTTCCACAAATTATCAAGATATGATTTAGACAGCAGGAATGTCTTTTCTGCGTCTCCCCACAGTCCAACAGTTTTGATTGCGATAAGCGGATGGATTCCACATTGCAGAAGCTGTAACAAAGTCTGTGATTTCGTATACATGTTATCCTGTGGGCTATGGTTAATCTGCACATCGAAGTCTCTAACAGATAGCTTTAAATCATTCCCAGATATTCGCAGGGTGTTCAGAACCGCTACAGCAAGACGCTTTTCTGATGATTTCACAAGAGAATCTTTCAGTTTTGCTCTTGTTTTAGAAAAATCCCATCCATTTCTAAGCTCAACAGCTCCCTGCGTATCTCCGCCTGTGTTGCTTTGCTTCGTAGGGATTGCAAGAACGGACAATGCATTGTCCCACAAATCATCTTTGGAAATCTGGCACTGCGTCTGATCTAACTCTTGAGTCATTACATCCACTTCAGACTTATAGTCTTTATTGATAGATTTCACGACCAGTGCACCAGCTTGCTTCATCTTTTCAAAAGCTTCTGTGTCAACTTCGCAGTTTACAAATTTTATCCAGCTTTGAACAAATTGCTCAACACCATCCATTCTATTCGACTGCATGTTATTGATAGCATCTAGCAAATCAATAACAAGCTCAATGTCAGAAAGGCGTTCATGATTGTTGGGATACTCAATAATCGGAATTCCACCATATGTATGAAGTTTCGCTTCAGTCACTTTACTATCAACGATTTTAAAGGACATTGTGTCGGAAAAAGCCATCTTATAGTATCTTCCATCTTCATCCTTCAATTCCTGCACCGCCAGAACCGGTTCTTCTGTGTTCCGGTTGTAAATCACAAACGTGTTTAGTGGGCTTGGAACAACTATCCTAAATGGGATGTCTCCATCCACAATACGCTGAATCGCTTTAAAAGACGTTCCTGTGGCAGACTGCCATTCCCCACCCTTAATATCTTTGTCCTGTTTATTGGCATCAACCAGGTAATCATTCAGTTCATCTACTGCCTTATTTATTTTTTCATCATCCTTGCGGCTGATAAATTGAACCGGCTCCCCATAAGTTTGGCCCACCTTAAACTGGACAATTTCATATGCATGATTTTCTTCGATTTTATTGCAAATATCATCCCGAATGAGTTTTTCACGATACTTAATCGGTTGATCCCCTTTGTAATATCTCCATAGATAACGAATAATCGGCTTGTTATAATTGAATACGCCAATGCAATTTCCAATAACCTTAACAACATTATCAACCGTTATTTTCTCAACATCTGTATATGCGACTTTTCGTCCATATGCACCTAGGACCAAGTCCTGGAACTTCATCGTGTTTCTCAAATAATCCATCATTATACACCTTTACTCGACGTCAATTTCGCTCTTAAGCTTTTCAGACTCTTTTATATGCCCTATACACTTCATGTTGTCAGCCTCATCGGTTGTCACGTGCTGCATGACGGTCAAGAGCAAATCGTTTATAACTTTTGCTTGCAACTCTATAATGGTTTGTTGCACGTCAAATACTTCACTTATATCCATATCCAATTAGGTAAGAGAATCTACTACCTCGCTTACTACTTCCTGCAAATTTGAAAGCTTTGGAACCTGTTCTTTTTTGTATGTGCCACTAATAATTAGGCTGACCCATATTTTTACCAATTGACTATTTTTATCAAACATTAGTTATCCTCCATTTCTTACACGCCATTTGTCATAGAAGACATCAGGATGGTAAGCTCTGCTATTGCCATGTTATTATCCGTTTTGGCCTGTTTTACTCCGCTTCAAGTTCGGAAATTTTGGCAGCCTGCTGTTCCTCTTTTGTCATAGGTATCATTGGCTCCCATTTTTCCCATTCATCGATCCGATTATCAATGTTAGATTCGACTTCGCCCTGTGTTAAAGCAGTTCTGAAAAATATTTCATCATACACATACTCTTCAGAACCATCATCCAAATCCGATTTTTGCTTGGTGATATTTTTTCTGATCCAAACATCTGAATAACCATCCGAACGGGCCGTGTACTGGATTTCCTGCGGTTTCTCCGCAGCATGTGCTTTTGTAATCATCCCATTGTCTCCTTTCATCGTTGATTTTGTCTTGTCTTGCTCTATCATATGCTGAGATAACGGCTCTGGCTTTGGCAGATACCTTATCCAGCTTCAGGCTCTTTCGGATTCCGAAAGAGTTGCTGTGCTTAAATTTGCCCTTAAAAGACATTACCTTACGGGCTTCTGCAAGGGTTAACTCCTCGCCCCGACCTATCTTAGCCTTGACCCTCAAAAGTGCTCGCCTGTGGCGCTTAAATGTTCTGCGGCGTATTGTAAGGTGATCGCAGTATATTCTGTAGCCCATCATGTCGATATCTCTGCCGTGATGCTCTCCATCCGGACCGATGTAGTCTGTCTCGTACACTCTCCAAGTCGGTTTGATGGTCAGCCCTAAGCAGGACTCCATGTAGCCCGCAAGCAATCGCATAGCCTGCTCCAGGTCTTTGATGGATGAGCCCAACAAAAGAACATCATCCATAAACCATATCTCGTGATGTACGAGCCTTACGGATGTGACCCCTCCACTTCTTTTTCTCCTTGCCTTGCGGAGCTCGGAGACGTATCTGTATGCCTGCGATAAATAATAATTGCATGCAAACTGGCTAAAATAAGAGCCGATTGACAGCCCTTCTGGGAATGAATCAATCAGCTCATGTATCAGCCAAAGCAATTTTTTATTTTTCACATCACGGGCAAACAGGGCCTTTATCTTGTCATGCGGTATGGACGGATAGCATTTCCTTACATCTCCTTTGACCCAGTACCGGCAGTTTTTCTTGTCAACCCGGATCCACTCCTTGACTCGCTTTGCTCCACGCTCCTGGCCTCTGCCTCGGATGGATGCCATCTGATACGGGCCAATCTTGGCCATAAACATATCTTTGCAGGCTTCTACGGCGATGTAATCAAAGATTTGATGGATGGGCTTCTGGATGCCGATCCGTCTCCACTTTCCGCAAACATCGTCGTATTTATCCTTAAATTCAATCGGTGGAAGGTCTAGTCTCTCATCGATTAGCCTTTTTTGTACGTCCTCTGCAATCTTGTGCACACAGTCCAGGAGCCAGCTATATTCGCCGATTCTTACCATCTTTCGGATCTGCTGATAGGTAAATGTCGTATAGTGAGCAAAGAAACGCTGCACATCTCTTCTGGACTTCTTATTCTCCATCCAGAGATATATGCAGCGCTCAATAAAGCCTATATCTGTGATATCGACGTTTTGACAGTAACGTCTCATAGTTAACCTTTCTGATCTCAAGGGCTTTCGGTTTTACTACTAACCCCCTGGCATGTCCCATTCGCCATGCCGTCAGGATGTTTCCATCCCGATGCCGTCTCGATCAATTTCGGGATTTCTCCCAGGATGCCTTTCGGCATGTCTGTTGCGGGGCGCTGCAAGATGCAATCACAACATGCGATCAAATGTTTTTCAGAATTGCGACACAGGTAGTTCCACCACCTCCTGCCCAGCCTGTTGTTCAGATTCACGCACCGGAGGCCCGTATTCGACCAATTGTTCAGATTGCCGAACCAGAGGCAAGAGGATCAAACCCTGACGAGTAGGCACCTTGCAGCCCTTGATATCTATCTAATTTTTTTATTTTTTTATTTGAGGGGCGATCCCCTCTCCGCAAAGCGGATTCACCCCCGTGTGGCTACGCCACGACGGAGACAGGAAAGGCGACACAGGCAGTCCCACCACCCCCTGCCCAGCCAGTTGAACAGACGCACGCACCGGAGGCCCGTACCCGACCAATTGACCAGAGAGCCGAACCAGAGGACTTCACGCAAGCCGGTACTTCTATTACCGGTATTGATACTGTCCGCAAAGCCGGTGCTGGATGTGGCCTTTGCCTCGATGGGGATCTGCAGCCAAGGCGCTTTCGGGTCGTAGCCCTCCTTGGAGATATAGTTCCATCCGTCCTGCAAGTTTGGTGTTGTGATGCCCATCTTTGCATAGTCATCCGTCAGACTGGTGGCAATCTTACGGGAGTCATTGACGATGTACGGGGTCTGACCGTATACGTCCGCCTCTGCATCATAGGTTCCGGACATGACAATATCTGCCAGGACGTAGTATCCGCCATGACCAAATTCTACACCGGACAGGATAAACGGCTCTTTTCTGGATTTGCAATCGCTGGGGCTTCCGTCCGATCCCTTTACATCGTCACAGGATCCGGACCACCAGTGCATGGTTGAGATGTAGACCGGAGACTCTAGGGTGTCGTTTAGCTTGACCCTGGCAGTGCTAAAGGTGGATGCAGCATCCACATAGACTGCACTGTTATTTGCATCATAGTCCTCGATTTTGAGGAGTTTTACATCGTCTGCATATGCATGCATCGACTGGTTACCTCGGTCGTTTGATATAGTTCCGTTCGAGATGGCTCCATAGCCAATAGAGACATAGGAGCCGACCAGAAGCTGCTTCGCATCCTCTTTCCGGATAATAATACGTCTCACGCCTTCCTCAACTACGGTTGCTGCATACTGACCACTGTAGCCCGTCATCCCGGCCATAATCAGTTCGGAGTTGTGATTAGCAAATTTCATATCAAACATCCACTGCGCCCAAGCCATGTCTGTGGTTGTCATGCCGCAGTACTGAGCGCCTTTCTTTGCAATCTCGGTAAGCTGCCCGTTGTGGGATACGTTTCTAATCAATGGTTTGCCGGAGATGGAGGATACTAAGCCATCTTTTCCGATTACACCCGGATACTTTGATTTAAAGTAAAAGCTTCTGACAGTTCCGTCCGGTCTGACACTATCCGGCCACGGCACGAGATCATCTACCTGGTGGTCTGCAAAGTCCCAACCTTCCTCTGTGTCAGTGTAAATGCGCTTATAGTACGGAGTCATGTATGCCATCCACACATCGCCATTGCTTCCGTCACGTGCAAAGCCGGGGGATCCTTTGACTGCCGTAATATGCGGCTCTCCTTCATCGTCGATGTATCCGTTGACCTCGATGCCGTTAAACATCAGGTCAGTGACCGGCTTGTCCGCGTAATCATTACGACCCTTTGCGGTGTTGGTTGATGTTTCAGCTACCATGTCTGCGTTATCCCCGCTCTTCGTACCAAGCGTAGACTGAGAGGTGGAAAACTGTGGGAATGTCACGCCTCCATGCCAGCCGGTACGATGCGCGTCGAACCAATTAGACCACGTCATAGCGTCAAGCTTGTCCACTTTTCTTTCATTTATCCAATTGACAGAGGCAGACAAGTCAGCCGTTCCACCAGGAAGTGTTTCACTTCCTATTTTCTTATCAATTTTATACAATGCCACCATGCTAGCAATCTTATTCGGATCTTCTGACACATCATCACCAACAGATTCAACTATTGTTTTAATAGCAACAGAATTATCCTTAATTCCATCTTCCATATGATTAAGATTCTCAGCTGTAATAGGAGTAGCAGTTGATGGCGCATTTTCCCATTTTTTAGCAGCATATTCCTTAACACTATCTAGTCTCATATTCCCTCCATTACAAAAAAGTCATGCCAGAAGAAGTGCTTCTTTTTGGCACAGGAGCTACTTTTATTTCTTCCGAATCTGTATAATAAATAACCCTTTTCCAACATTTTTCACAACGTGTTACAATTATGTTTGTTGTTGACTTCCCATCCCACATTCCGGTTCTTCGTTTACATATGGGACAATAAATGATCTTAGGTTCATGTTTCATAATTTTCCTCTTTCAACGCAAAAGAGGCACTGTCAAAAAATGACAATGCCTCTCGCCGGGTATTCGTGGATTTGAATTTTACAATCATATTATATAATACCTGTTTTTAGTTTACAATATGAATTATACTGCAATTTTATGAAATTTAATGCAAAAGATAAAGCTTTCCATACTTTTTTTCGAAATAATCTATCGCTTCGTCAATAAGATTAAAAACCTGACGGGTTGATTTATTAGTTTCCATTGAAATCGTTTTGATGTCCTTGTTCAAAATATATCTTTTTGCAATCACATCATATAAATCTGTATTCTCCAAACTTTCGATTTGTTGGATAATATCAACTCTCTTATCGACGAGTTTATCAACTTCACGTTCTAAGTCAGCTATTTTTATAAGATCAGCAAATGCCCTATCATTGCTTTTGGATGTTTGAACCCTTTCTCCGAAATTGTACCCTCTAGGTCCATATGCCATAATTCGCAACTCTGTCAATTCTTCCAGCTTATTTGATATTATAGTATCATATCTTCTAACCTGTGATAAATACTCCTTTGTTGTCATGCTCTCCTCCTAAACGGATTTACTGCCGCTTCCACTTTTGCCATCCTAGCTCCTTGCGTAACTCTTAATGCAAAGTTAGAAAAAACATCCGGCACATCATCCAACTGTTTTTTTCCTGATACAGAATACTGCTTCAGCAATGACATCATAATTCCATACGGTTCTTGCGGCTCATATAATGACGGATCCTTAAAAATAACATGTTGTAATATCCAGTTAGAACACTGGAAAATGCGTGCCTCTTTATTGCTTTCCGTAGGTGTATCTGTTATGTTGCAAATCCACCCTTTTTGTAAAACACGCTTATTAACTTCCATCGCGACCCTGTCTCCGCCCGCGTTCCGTTCAAATTCACATTCTTGGACTTCATTATTTACCAAAACATTTGCGGCATTCTCATATTGCAGCTCATAGTCAGCCGTGTTATCGCAAACACAATCGACACAATAATAATCATCTCCATATTTTTGTAAAACTGGGAGAACAAAGAAATCCGTTCCCTTTCCCTTTGTATCACATTGTCCCGTAACGATATCAGCCTTCCCATGCGGTAAATTCAGGTACCTCCTAATCTTATCATCCGGGAACAATAGACCTTCACGTTCTATAGGATCCTGCTTGTATAAGCAACGATATGATATAGGATCCATCAACCTTTCAATATCCTTGAAATCTTCTACTGTGTATCCGCCAAACTCATAATCAAAGTTGCTTTCTCCGCTTACAGGATCGATATCCGGAACCGAAATAACCTTTATATGTGGATTGCCTTCGTATGCACGTATAATCCGCCCAATGACATCTCTTACGCTCCATCTGGTCGCAATATGTATCTCCTTACACGGCTTTCCATCATTATCTGGTATTTTTCTTTGTCGAGCATCTACAGAATATTTACTCCATAGCTTATCAAGGTACAAAGGGTTCAATGCTTCCTCAATTCCACCGATCATATCATCAACCAGCAGATATTTATTCGCACGAACCTTACCGGCATTTTTACTTCCAACGGATGTACATTGTACAGATTGGAAAGGCTTATATTTTCCAACATTGAATTGCTGTATTGCTGCGTTTTGGGAAGTTACGCTCAGTCTCGGAAAAATTTCATTCCACGTATATTCTTCCGCATTCGTTACTATGTCGTAAACGCCATCATAATACATTCTTGTAATTTCACTACTGTGGGAATAAAACAAATTAAATCCACTTGAAAACCAGCCTATAACCAATGCATGAAAGAATTTCTCCACTGTAGTTTTTCCTGTTCCAGGTGGCAACGAAATGCAAAGAATGTTGTACTTATCATCTATCATGCCTTGAAGCGCATCTATCAGTCCAATTTTCATGAACTGTTTTTTTCTAGGCAAATAGAAACGTTCTTTCGGTTCCCGATTCTTCTCAAGGTATCTAAAAGCGCTGTCAACAACCTGATTCTGAGCTTCAGGAAGTAATACCGAATAGAATTTATCAATAATGTCATAATGCATATCATGTGCAAACGCAAATTTTTCTAAATCCCATACCGATCCGCCAGCTGTTTTTTGCACGAAACTTTCTATTAGCGTTTTTGCTCTTCCTGATATTTTCAACGCATTTTCGATGTCTTTTTCATTAAATGCCACCTGTGCAGCATCACAATAAGCGTATACCACACTTTCATCAAGTCCACGGTTTGAAATGTAGTTTTCATACGACCCGACTGTTTTTTGCAGACTTGTAGATAACATTAAACAGTTTTACACCTCACAGAAATTAGAGGCACTATGGATTTTTACGACTCTTTTTCTTGAATTTTTTTTTGAATAGATCCTTTGGGAGTGGCTGTCCTAACAGCACCATAGAAAAATATTTTGTAGTGGTAGGCCTAGATATCCCCAGATATTCTGATGCCTTATTAATAGACATTTTCCCATTGTAAAATTCCATATATGCTTCACAGAATCTTTTTTCACTTAATTTCGCTATCCAAAACACCTCCCGCTTGCAATGCATCAATTTCGAACTGTAAATATGTCTGTGCTTTCCGTAAATCTTCTATCGCATCATCCTTATAACCTGCACGCGATATGTACTTTACCGCACATCCAAGATTATAGTTTAAATCCCAGGACCTAATAACATCTTTTGGTTCTGGTTTCAGCCTTGTATAATGATTTGGATTGATTGTCTCCATAGACAGTCCTCCTTTTGAGCGATTCCAGCGCTGTAATTGCCATCTTCAAGAAGACAACTTTTACAGCCACCGGAACTTTTTATCTTCGCAGGGCATTTCGCTAGTCTCCTGCTAGTTGGGCGCTACCCAACCTCTTTCTCTGGGGAGGAGTTGAACCTCCAACGATATGAATGTTTGTTCACTGCTCTTCCAATTGAGCTACCAGAGAAACCACACCATTTTTTTAGTTTCGGAAAGGACAAAAAGTATGAAAATTGTAAGACTAAATCTTACAAATTGGGATTGCAGGAATCGAACCTGCGATACTCTGTTTATAAGACATAGCTTCTACCACTGAATTAAATCCCAATAGAACTCCACCGAACCTTGTGACGATCCTTTATTCAGCTTTCCGCTAGTGGAGTGAGGAGAAAAATGTCTTTTCGGGAATCACGTTCCCAACTGGGCCAGTTGGATTCGAACCAACGAATACAGGAGTCAAAGTCCTGTGCCTTAACCGCTTGGCCATGACCCAAAACAGGTGTTTCCACCTGCTTATTTCGCCGGGCCTGTCGCTTCCGGCTGCTTCGGATGCTCTAATGGTGCTTTGCTTTTTGCTACCAGCTCAGGATCCGTAGCCGGCCCCATGCCAACGCCGCGCTCTGAACCACCTTCGCCCTCACAATTGCATCTGGTATCCGGCTTTTCGTTTTTGTAGTGGTTTACATCATGAACTTTGTGTTTTTTACAATTCATTTTCAGAACCTCCTTTTTTATTGTCAATGTGCCTTAATTGGCACTTGAACATCTCTGTTATATTTTCTCTTTTCCCGTCAGCGCCATGCCCCTGCCTACACAGAATGCAGGTTAATACCTCCGGGCAATATGCACACTCATCATGGATTTCTTTTCTGCCTATTCGCATGTTATACGTCCCCGGCTTTTCGATGCAGCGAGCGTTCCGTTTCAAACCCATTCGGATATCTTTCCAGAAGTTTCCGGTTATTCATTATCGCCACATCCTCCAGTGTTGCATCCAATGATTCTGCCACCAGCGCCAGATAGTAAAGAACATCTCCGCACTCTTTCAGATAATGCCCTCTGTCAAACGGATGTCCGTGAAACATTTCCTTTTTCAGCAGGTCTGATAACTCTCCTGCTTCTCCCGCAGCTCCTAGGATACCATTCAGCAGCATATTTTCTTTGTTCTGCTTACACACATCACTTGCTGCTCTCATGCATCCTTTTTGGTACTCATTAAATGTCATTTTTAAATCTCCTATTTCCGTTTATGTCAATTAACAGTCTGTATGTTTTTGGATACTCCGTATTTTTGTTTTCGAAAAATTTTTGTAATCAATGCTTGATGGGGGCTTTTTGTTTTCCCGAATATTTGTGGGACTTAGTAGAGCCTCTTCGGGCTGTTCTGTCAACCCCCTCCCCCGTCTGCCCTCCATACCCGGGAAGCTCAAACTATTCGTTAAAGCAATCTTTCGCGAATAGTTGAATCTATATCTTGTATCTTATCCATCGTTCACATACAAGATATAGTGATTATCTATTTCATGTCTATGATGTCCGCGTCTGGCGTACATTTGGCATCTAATCGGGGCAGCTGATCCGCTGTCAATGCAGGTTTTGCTACCTCGTGAGTCACTCCAGGTTGCGCCCATCCGTAAAAATGATTAAGGATTGACAGGATACCAACCGGATTCTGCCTACCCGTAACCATCCGGGCGGCTAAACTCTCCTCTCGTCCATCTCTCAATCTTTTGCAAATCATCAGCGCCGTAGAACTAAGTGATTCTCCTCTGCCCCAGCTTAAAACAGATGACATCTCGATACCCGTTAAGTGACAAAACCCAGATATAGTGATCTCTTTATCATACAGATAGCACAGAAAAATATAATGATTACATATAGCATCCAATACATCATACATATACATATCATTAATATGTCTATTAGATACAGTAATAGGAGATTTAATTTTTAATATTTTAGTATCTGGGAAAAGATGCCGCTGAACAAAGATAAGTGCAGCAGTCCAGACAGTTTGGGGGATAGTCCGGAAGTCATCGAATCCCTGAGCTGTTTTAAACTCATCTAACCACATATCAATTTCGTTATCGTAGATGATCGGCTCATCTGTACTCTTCTTGCCTTGCATCTCATCACATCCTTTCCGGGTAAACAAAAACGCCCACAAACATAAGACCCCGAGAAAAGGATCCTTGTCTGTGAGCGTGCTGATCAAAAATTATATTTGCCGTCCTTGCTCTATTCGTCCTATCTTTTCATCGGCTTGTTTTCCCGTCCACGGCATCCCGGCAAACCTCAAAGATTCGGCTTGATTTTATTTACATAATATCATTATTACCGCAAAATGTCAATCAATAAATTATAATTAATTTCTTGTTGGTGGTTTCCTGCATCCTCTATCGGTTCCGGTGTTCCGGTTCTGGTGATCCGGCTCTGCTGGTCCGCTAAACAGCAAAAACGATTCATTTTTTGACTTTTCTTTTGATAATATTTCTGTAAAGAAATATTATTTTTTCTTTTTTCTTTCATTCTTGTTAAATAATATACTTCTTGTTTTGTGGTTCGCCTGTGGTTCGCCTGCTGGTTCGTCTGGTGGTTCGTCTGGTGGTTCGTTGGTTGGTTCGTCTAATATTTCCAAAGTCTGGAAACCGTTGATATATAAGGCTTTCCGGCTTTGCTCTGGTGGTTCGTCTGGTGGTTCACTCAGCGATCACCAATCGATCACTACTTGCCCGATCTGGTGGTTCGCCTAGTGTCTATTAACTTGACCTCTTCGGGCTGCTTTGTATGATGATCCAGGCTGGCATCCGCCCCGGTTCCGGCTCCTCTGGAAGCACAAAAAAAGCTCCCCGATTTGGGGACCTTGAAAATTTTTTGATGGTGAAGCGATTGCTCGCCCCTGGTGTGATTCAGTTCTACTTTGTCGGCTTGTACTCTTCGGATCCGGACTCGATGAAAAGCAAAAAATCATTAATTTTCTTTTTCGTCCATCCGGCAGCTCTCAGGTCTTCAAACCTCTCTTTCCGGCTCTCGCCTATTGCCTTCCGACAATGTTATAATAACCGGGTGACAAGCCCCGGCTATTCTTTAAAAGTCTAAATCTTCGGTTGGAACTCCAAGAGATTGAAGCCTTGCCTTTAATACTTTCTCTTGATACTCCAACTCTTTCTCTTTGTCTTCTGCATGTTTGATCCTCTGGATATTAACATATTCTCTGATCGTTTGGTCTTTTAACTCTTTCTCTGTCATTTCTTCCATGTGTTTCTCCTTTCTCCGCTTGCCCGGTGTTTGTCATTCGGTGGCTACCTCTTGACAGTATTATTATAACTTATTTTAGTTATTGTGTCAATATTTATTTCTTAATCTTTTCTTTTATTTCTTTCTCTTCTTCCGTATCCTTTTCATAGTAGATCAAATGTTCCGGCTGCATGTTTAGCAAAGCGCATATATTATTTAATGATTTCATGCTTATATTTGCGTTGTTTTCCTTTATTTTCCGCCATGTATCCTGTGATAAAATTCCGCTTTTCTGTGCTGTGTACGCTGTCATTCCGGCGGTTTTTAATGCACTTGCTACATCAAATTTAAAACGTATCATTATTAACACCTCCTTACACATAAAGAATACAATGCAGCACGCAAAAAGTCAAACTAAAAAATAACTAAAAAAAGTTGTGTTTCATCTTGACTATAACTTAAAAAAGTTATATAATAAAGACAGTTAAAAAGACACGAATCAATAAATAAGGAGAACGAACCATGAAAAAAGACTTATGGAGCATCAAAGATGTGATTAAAGCAAATGAGGACGGCGATTTTTTAGCCGTCTGCGATGATGGCAAGGAATACGAAGCTAGTTATAACGCAAAATACAGAGCGATGTTTTTCGCGATTCCGCAGGATGTCAACGTTCTGGGCTATCTCAAAATCATAAATAGATTGTAAACAAGCCGAAACGCCCGCGCAGGGCGTCCACCGTGGGACGGTCTCCCGGTGCTGATGATGGCATCCTTGAACCTTGAAAATTAAGCTTGAATTCAGAAGAAAGAACGGCTATAATATACTTAACAGGAAAGCCGGAAGGGAAACGCTACTTCCCCGCCCCGGCGAAATATGTTAAACTAAAAAATAGTCGTCGACTTTTGCAGGGTCAGGACGGCTATTTTTTATGTGTATAAGTCAGAATTGCAACGATTAGCAGCGAAACTGAAACAATCAACTGTAATTCTTCATATGTACTCATTGGCACCACCTCCGACAGGCTCGGAACGGGTGCAGCACGTCCCCCGGCTCCCCGGTTAAATATATTATTCTGTTCTTTCTTTTGGGCTCTATTTATTTTCCCGCACCATTTTAATTTCTAATACTCTTCCCCAGTTTCAAGATCCACCAGGCGAACAGCACAACCAAGCGCCGCGGCGATTTTTTCAACATCTGAATAGCTCATTGTATCTCGGAAAAGTTTATTACTTAATGGCTGCGGTTTCATGTCAATTTTTTCGGCCAGCTCTGAAACTTTTATATTTTTTTCAAGCATAGCGCGCCGTATTTGTTTACTAGCTCCCATTTTCATCACCTCACAGAAAATATAATAACATTTGATTATGATAAAATCAACAGCAAAATAATATAATCACAAATAATTATATTTTGCTATTGACTTTATAATCAATATTGATTATGATAGAACCATCAAAGAAAGAAACTAATCAGAATCAATTATAAAAAGGAGTAAAAACATGAAATTATACGAATTGATCGACAACGCAAGAAAGCTTTTGGATGAGAATGACAAAGCCGAAAGAGAATATGATGCGAACCCAGAAAACGCAGAAGCCGAAAAGGCTTTTGATGAGTCCTACAAAGCATTTTGGAGCACTTACATGGAAGCTGTGAATTATATTGTGGAGATTACCGCCGGAAAGGTTGATTTCCACCAAGCAAAGAAGCTTGTAACGATTAAGCTTGACGAAATGCAGAAAAAAGGGATAGCAACCTGCTTCATCGCGTGAATGGTTCCGGGCGGTTCGATTCGGCCGGGGCGCTGGGGATGGCATAAAAAAAGAGGCGGGTTATTCTCCCGCTTCTCTCTCCATCTTTTCCGCGATCGCCTGCTTGATATAGCCGTTCACGGTTTGCCCGGCTTGCTCTGCTACTGATTTTAGATTATCGTAATCTTCCAGTTTTAGATCGAGCGGTACGCGCTTTAGATGCGATTTAGCTATTTGATCGTTGCTTTCTTTTGTGCTTCGCTTGCAGTCATAAAAAGCCCCCTTTTCCACTGTTCAAAATTATATCATGTTTTGCAATATATGTACATATATAAAATACACAGAATTATATACGTACATTTATATATTTTATACATTGAAATATACGTACGTTTATATTATAATAAAGATAGTTAAAAAAGATATGAACCAATCAGGAAGGAGAATACACACATGAAAAGATTCAGAAATGCAGATGGAAAGTTAAATGTAACATTCGAAGAACTGAAGACAGCAACGGCGCAGGAGGCGGCCAGCTACTACCAGATCGGAGCAATCTATAAAAATGCTGACGATGACCGGGAATATGTTTACTTGGAAAATGATGATTGCCTGGCACACTTCCAGAGCTTTGACGGATACAACTTATTTATTCCGATTGATGCTCTTGGCTCGTTCTTGCCGGATGTCGCAGATGATGATCGGGTTCTGGAGATTGTAAACGATTGAGTTAAAGGGGGATTTTGTATGTTTGATTTTGTTTATGTTCTGGCGGTTTTCGCCGGTGGCTACGGATTCCGGGTTCTGGTGGACTTCTTCAGGACCGGGAAAATGTAAAAAATTTAGGTAGGTTGGACTTTTACCGGGGATCGTTTCCCCGGCTGCCTTTTCCAAAAAATCAAAAATGGAGGTATAGCAACATGAAAAAGATTAAAGCGTTTTTAGAGGATCACGAGATTGATTACCGGGTAGCAACATGGGGCGGGTCCTATTTCGGAGATCCGCAGCATGATTGCCAGGTTTCCGGGTTGCTGGTATCGTTCGATGGTTGGCTTGATCTGGATGCCCGCGATAAAAAGACGGCATTTTTAAAGCACATGAGCCGATGCCGCGCCTATGACGTTGCGCCGATCTGCCAGTACGGGATCTATTCTTTCCGCGTCCTGTCGGTTTTTGATGCTGCCAAGCTTAACCGGTACGATCAAGCAGTTTCCGCCGCTGTAAATGCATTCTGGGAGCTGAGCACGCGCGCCGGATGCAGACAGCCAAGCGGGCATAATTTCTGTTATTCTCAGCCATTGCGGGTTCTCCGGGGTTCGATTCCCCGGACGGTTTTTACTTATTCCCCTGCGCCCAGGGTCAAGGGCAGAAAGGCAATCTATGCAGTTTGTAGCGTCTCTCGTCACGTTTGAGGGCGTTTCTGGTTATTGGGTGCAGCAGATCCGCCCGGATGGGTCGATCGCATCCGCTCAGTTTATGGATGATTCCAGTTATACGGCTTTTTTTGCTGCTGTAGGCGTTCAGCCGGTGATCGTTGATGATGGCGCATCCGTTTAGATGCGCCTTTTTAAAGTCCACTAGGCAGCCGCACACAGTCACAAACAATCAGCGCAGGAAGGAGCGCAGGACGAGCCGCCAATATATAACGTCCTGCAAACGTCGCAAAATGAACATTATCCACATTTTAAAAATCATTCTAATAGTGTTATACACCGTAGCGTCACACTTTTTCGCTGCATCACTTGTCAACCGTTGTTTTTGTATGCCTCAGCTTGCCCCTGTTGATGCGTTTTTTCTGTTTTCGCTGATGGTATTCTGTCTTAATTACAATAATATTTCCGCGCTTCTCTTCAATGCGTACTTTCAAAGACTCCGGTATATATGCATCTGTTACAAGTCTATGCTTTCCATTTCTTCCGCCCATATTATCGCTCCCTTCGGATCCCTGACTGCTGCAAATAGGATTCCAGATACACGACCGAAACCGGCGCTGCGTCAATTTCCGGCATCAGATAGCCAACAACAACCATCTTGTCCGGGCGCAAACGCCGGATCATCTCTTGATATCCTGCCACAAAGCACGCCCGCCCATCGCCGCGGAAACATCCATTCGTGCTTACTGCTAATGTGCCGCCGGTCGGAAGACCATCAAAGCAGTATTCCCAGGTATCCGGTGACCCCCATGACACCGTGGGGATTATTGGCAAATGAGTATCATGCATCATCCATGCAATTGCGCGGCTCCTGTACGTCTGCCAAATCTTCAATGCAAGCGGCATATCATCGTAGAGCGAAAAATCCGGCGTGCAGATATATCGGAAGTTCTCCAGAATTCCCCTGTACTTTTCTGGATTGTTCCAATAGCACTCAAATTGATAGTCGTCAATAAAAAAATGGCAGACTGCCTTTCTTGGATTCTTCTCTTTTCTCGCAAGATTAAAAGGAACTGCAACCGCTCCTGACAAATTCGGGTTGCAAACAGGGAGCTGTGGAAAGCCATACCGTCCCACCAGTTCCGCACCGTAAACATAACGTTCTCTAAGCACATCATGAATTGTGTTGATTTTATCGTACATCTTCCCTTTAACTCCTTTGTACAAAATTCACAATCAAAAGAATATGCTAATATTTATATATAGTCTATAAATACTAATACAGTTTCACATTCCAGTCTTTTCACTTTCATTATACCACTTTTAACCGACCTTGTGTAGCATATTCTTTGACAAAATTTCATCCAATAAATATACAAGCTCTGCCCCGTACAAGCTGAGCCAATCCGCCAGATATTCTTCCTGGTCAATCGGCATGTGAATGTTATATGACATACAGAACACATGGCATAATTCGTGCGCCATCACTCTGCGCAGGAACGCCCCTCTAAGCCTATTTGATATGTATATGGTAAATGTATTGCCGTCTGTTACTCCGACCGTTTCTGAGCCGTCTGAACGCTTCAAACAGGCGCTTCCAGATGATACGCGTGCTATTCTCCATGTTACTCCATTTACTACGAACATAATGACCTCCTTTCAACGCAAAACCCACCAGCCTGTTATTGACCGGTGGGTTTGTCTTTAGTTCTATGAGCAATATCTCATTGCATATTTCTTTACAATTCCCTCAAATATTGCCCTTAGCTGCGGCTTCTCAAAAACAACCGCAATTTTTGTCGTCTCACTCTTAATAGCGGACTTGGTGTTTCCTGCCTTTTCCATGCGCTTCTGTTTGTTTTCCTGCAAACGTTTCAAGCTGCAATGTGCTGTCGTTTCCAGTTCTCCGTACATCTGGTTGTATATCGTCTGGAAGTCAATCCCACTCTTAATTGAGATTTCACGCACTCTTTCATTGATTTCTGCTTTCCAGTCTCCGATCGGCTGCGTGAAGATTTCTTTCATGTTATTTACAGTGGACTCGACCTTTTCAATCTTCTCCGCCTGCCGTTTCTGCTCGATCTGCTGCTGCGCAACTGACTGGAAAATCTTATTGAACATCTGAAGTTCCGGTGACAGCTGAGACATGTCAATGGCTTTCTGCTTCACACGTTCCTCAACCATGGTGAAATACTCTCTCGCCTGTTCTGCTTTCTCACTATTACCTTTGACGGACAGTTTCTTGGCAAAGTGTGCGGTAAGTCGGTAATCTTTAACAATATTACCCTCGACATCAATGTCGAACCCCCACCAATCCTCATTTTCAGTAGCAAACTCATTGTCTGTAATGTTGGTTTTTGCCCATCTTGAAAACTGTCCCTGGGCAAGTCCTAAAAAGTCGTACAGTTTTCTCGCTGTAGTCATGCCCTCACTGTTGATATCCAGTGCAATTTCAATAGGTGTCCTCATGTCAATGACATTTGTTAAATCATTCATCTTAGTTCCTCCTTATGATTTGAATATAAGTATGGACTTAATATCATCAAGCAAAAGGGCATCTTTTTTGTAATAAGTAAAGGGGTCATAATCGACCCCTTTTATCTTACAGCTTTGTTGCCAGCGCAGAAACCTTCGCCTTGAGCATGGATCGCTCTTCCTGCGTCATATCTGCCAGAAGATCCGTTATGTCTGTAGAGATTTCCCGAAAATATCCTTCCAGGTCTCTCATTTTGGCTTCCTTATCCTGCGCGGTATTGCCACGATGAAGATCCCGGCTTTCGGTATAGGCACGTTTTGCCCGATCGTAGCTACTTTCATTCATTATCTGACCCGGTTCCGTGTAATACATTCTGCCGTCTTTGCGGTCATAATCCCTGTATTGTTCCATATCATGATACATTTCCGGAGTCATATGCCAATAAGGTGGCTCATCATAGCCACGTCGGTATGTTCCGCGCCCTTTCGGAGCAAATCTTCCATCCGCATAGCGGTAATGGTCGTAGTAGCGTCTGCCGTCTCCGTACCGGTCAAACATATCCATGATATCATCATCTTCAGATTCGTCCATTGCCTTTGTGAGTGTGCGATAATACATTGCCTCAGCCAGATCTTTTAACATATCTGTTACATGTCCCATCTCTGTGGTATCAACATTTTCAATCCCGTTATCAAACTGCTTCTCGGCGCATTCAGCCAGCTTCTCAATCATGCAGTGCATTCTCTTGATATCCATAATCATGCCTCCCTCGTTACTACGATGTTTGCGTTAGCCACTTCAATAGCCTGCGTACTGGTATTTTCAACCGCAATGTTCACGCAACATCCTGCCGGTACATCTACATAGATTCCAGCGGATACATTGTTGTACTGTGACGCGGCGGCGGGCGTAGAACGCATCTGTGAGGACAGGACCGGTTCCCCACTGATTGCGATTGCCAGAGAAATTTCACCTGCTGTTCCACCTGCCGGCACTGCGATATTTGCGGAAAAATCCACAAAATATCTTGCACGACACTGATTAGTAAGTCCTCTTAAAGTGATAATTCCGGAACCTTCCCGGTGTTTGATGCAGTTTCCAGCTTTTACAGCTGTGTTTGAAAAAACCACATTTCCGTTCTGCGCTACTTCCTGTTCCAAAACGCTAGTATACTCTGCCACTTTTATTTCCTCGCTTTCTTATTTCTTTTTGATATCATAGGTTCTGTCGAAACAGCTTTCTCAAAATCCCACCCAAGCTTATAAATTCTACTATGAACTCTTTTATAGCCCAAATTTAACTCTTTACAATATTCAGTCAAGTTTAGTTTTCTTCCATTATGTATAATTTCATAACTTGATCTTCTGTTTTTAGCTTGTTCTGCAAGTGGAATCCAGCAACAATTTTGGGGAGAATAATTTTCATTTACATCTTTTCTTTCGATACTCGCATTATCGAAATATTCATTATCCAAAGACCATTTTTCAAAATTACGAAAATCTTCCCATTCTTTACATATAGAAATCCCTCTTCCGCCATAATTTTTATATGCTGGATGATTTGGATTATTGCATCGTCCTTTCATTCCACACCAAATTGAATACAATCTTTTGCTCGATTTTTCAATATAGTGATTCCAAGATTTCCTATGTATTAAACATCCACAGCTTTTTACTGAATTAGTTTTCAAATTGCTGCCTGTTACCACAGTATAATTTCCGCAATCGCACAGACATTTCCATCTGGCCTTTCCGCTTTTGTCACTGTCAGCTCTTTCAACAACATACAGATTGTTAAATTTTTTCCCCTTCAAGTCATCAACTTTTCCCATTTAAATGCCTCCATTTCTTCTTGTACTGTTGCTTTCATTCTACCATAATTCAGAAGACATTTAAACAAAAAGGGCAGACCGTTAAGCCTGCCCTGTGTAATTCTGCTATGCAGACATAACCTGTTTAGTTAAGTTACAATTATTCTGTTGTAACCGTATGTGATTCCATACGGTTTAGCACCCGCAGCCTGTATTGCAGCCACATCCATATGCATAAGCGTTCGGATTCGGAACAACGTATGCCGGAACTGCTGCCGGGTTCACAGCATTAATGATTTGCTGTGTCTGAGCAGCCATCTGGGTAGTGAGAAGTGCGCTCTGACGATCCTGAGAAGCTGCCCGGCGCAGGTCGTTGTTCTCTGCCTGAAGGCTAGAGATTTTCTCCTGGCATAAGTAGTCAAGGATCGCGCGTGTTCCTGCATTCTGGCTATCGATGATATCTCTAGTGTTGCTGTTCATGGTGTTCTGCAAAGCGCAGGTGTTCTGAGCCATGTTATAGTTGACGCCCTGAATAGCCTCACGGGTCTCACAGCAGCAATTAGCAAGCTGTGTCTGTAATGCATTTGTATTCTGCATGTTGGCTACTGTGTCAGCATTGATCGCCTGCTGAATGCCAAATCCTGTCTGGAGGATATTGGTATTGATTCCGTTAAATCCGGTCAGCATACCGTTATTAACTGCGTAAAATCCATCACACAGTCCATTGGTGATTCCATCCAGCTTGCTGATAACTGCCTGATTATCGAACCCGCGCTGAATATCTGCTTGAGTGCATATCCCTGCATTGCTCCGCCGTTTCCGCCAAAGCCGCCCCAGCCATTGCCAAAGCCGCCCCAGCCAAAGATCATAGCAAAGATTATGATAGCCCACCAGCCATCGCCGCCCCACATTCCATCGTTGTTTCTTCCGTTTCCAGTTACCGCCGCAATATCGGATAAACTAGGAGAATTACTTCCGTTGAACATTTTGTGTACCTCCATTTTTCTATATTTCAAAATGGGAAACCGGTTATTATGTGCACACCCAAAATGTACCTAACGTAAAGAGAATCGTTGCATTATTGATTTTTTCATTTCTTCTATCGAAGTTCCGTTTTCACGGCATAAGTTTTCTGCCATCTCCTGTAACCCCTTGGAGTTGCCGTTCTTATACATCTCCATAGCATTCCGAGCCAAAGGGTTATTTTGCACTTGCGGAGAGTTCATCATCCTTTGCAGCATAATTTCCATTGGATTCATCATGCCATATCACCTGCCTTTTTAGTCGAAGAAGCCGATTTTTTAGTCAAAGGATTAGTCATAGGATTAGTCATAGAGCTGGTTATCATCTGTTCTAACTGTTCGATTTTTCCTAGCAGTTCATCAAAGCGTTTCTGGAATACATCTGTGACGCTCTCATTTGCCTCAGAATCAATTTTACGATTGCTTGCCGACATCTCTATGGGTTTGTATGTTAAAGTCCTTATTGTGCCGTCTGCGTTCCAAGACTTAACATATATCTCAGATAGGTCTTGCTTTGGGAAGAACGCCGCCGATCCGTCCATTGGGACGCAATCAGCCGTCACATTGTCTACAGACTGAACAACCATTCCATTCAACCCACGCACCTGCTGCTGTGGCGCTTGTACCTGCTGAACAGTTTGCATAGGTTCTGGCTGTTGAAATCTCTGCGGCATATATGAGAGATAGGAATTAACGCCATACTGTGGTTGTTGTCCGTATTGCATCTGAGGGTACATATTATTCTGATACGGCATTGCCATCTTTCTCAGCCTCCTCCAACACATCCTCTATTGCATGGATCACTGCCGACTGGGTCTGTAAATCCAATGACTGTAACTCACGCCTTGCAAATATTTTTTCTAACACTTCGTCCGAAAACATATTCATCTCCTCCTTCTATCTATATTTTTACACAAAAAAAGAGAAGAAAGTCTTCACATTCTTCTCATATTTTTGTCATGACGGGCTTGATTTTATTAAGTTTTTTTACTACACACTTTTTCGGATTTACTACACACTTACTACACACTTTTGGTATTAAAATACATGGAAATACGTGTAATTTTATATTTTTTGTGTGTAAAGGTCAAATCCCCGTAATCCGCATAAAATAAGCATTTTCAAGCATCTTCTTCAAGTTTGTATGGTGTAATCTGGTATACATAGTAATTCAGCCAGTTCGTGTACAGCGTGTTGGACATATTTCTCCATTTCAGCACCGGCATGGAAAATGGATCGTTGTCCGGGTAATAGTTGCACGGTACCTGCGGATTTAAGCCTTTTTTCAGATCGCGGTGGTACTCGTTGTTTAACGTCATGCGATCATACTCTGGATGCCCCTGAACGAAAATCTGGCTTCCATCCTGGTTCATCACCAGAAATACGCCAGCCTCATCCGATTTCGCCAGAATCTGCAATTCCGGATGTTTCAGAATATCCTCTTCCCGGTCTTCCGTGTAACGGGAATGCGGGCAGTAAAAATAATCATCGAGACTACGGACCAGCGGGATCTTCCGGTTCAAAAGACGATGTCTGTAAATGCCGGAAAGCTTCGTCTTTCTCTGATGTTTCTGGATTCCATAATGATAATAGAGTCCCGCCTGCATCCCCCAGCAGATATGAAGTGTCGAAGTCACATGCGTCTTGCTCCACTCCATGATCTTCGTCAGCTCGTCCCAGTAGTTAATCTCCTCAAACTCCATATTCTCCACCGGCGCACCGGTAATAATCATACCATCAAAGCGCTTGCGGCGGATCTCGTCAAACGTCACATAAAACTTATTCAAATGCGTCTGCGATGTATTTTTCGAAACGTGCGTTTCCAGCATCAGGAATGAACAGTCCACCTGCAGCGGCGTATTCGAAAGTGCCCGCAGAAGCTGCGTCTCCGTATCCTCCTTGATCGGCATCAGATTCAGAATCAAAATCTCAAGCGGACGAATATCCTGGCTCATCGCCCGATCCTCATCCATCACAAATATATTCTCCGATTCCAAAATTGCCTTAGCAGGAAGATCCTTTTGTATTTTAATTGGCATGGTTATATATCCCCTTTTTATATAAAATTCGTTTGAATTTTAGGATTCTATTATATACCGATATGATTCATTTCTACTTACAATAAAAACTATATCAGCATTCCTAATCATAACACAAGCTGCAAAAAAAAGCCAGCTAAACACTGTCTGGCGTCCGGCTTTTTCACCTCTCTTATAGCTTCAAAAACTCCTCCTCCGAAAGAATCGGCACCCCCAATTCCCGCGCCTTCTTATTCTTCGAAGAAGACGACGCCACATCATTATTGATCAGATAATTCGTCTTGGACGTCACGCTTCCGGTCACTTTGCCGCCGCGGCGCTCAATCAGCTCCTGCAGCTCTTTCCGGTTTTTGAAATGTTCCAGCGAACCGGTAATGACGAAATTCATCCCGGCGAATGCCTCATCTGCACCCTCACTGCTTTCTTCGTCTCCTGCCTCAAAGGTCAGCTCCGCCAGCAGATGATCGACGATCGCATTATTCTTTCCATCCGAAAAGAATGCCGTCCACGCCTGCGCCAGAACTTCCCCGATTCCATCAATCTCGACCAGCTCTTCCACGGTGGCGTGGCGCATCGCCTCAAAATCATTTTTAAAATGACGGCAAATCATCTTGGCATTTGCCAGACCGATGCCTGCAACGCCCAGACCGTACACCATTCTCGGCAGGGTCGTGTGGGACGCTTTCTCAGCCGCCGCAATCAGATTGTCATACGATTTCTGCCCGAATCCGTCCATCTCGACGATCTCTTCCTGATGGCGGTCCAGATGGAAAATGTCCGCATACTCATGAATCATGCCGACACCGATAAATTTCTCCAGCGTCGCCTCTGAAAGCCCCGCAATATTTAACGCATCGCGGCTTGTAAAAAGAGTAAAACTCTTGATTTTCTTCGCCTGGCAGTCCGGGTTCGTGCAGTAGAGTGACTTTACATCGTTGATCTGGCGTACCTCCGTCTGACCGCCGCACACCGGACATGCCTCCGGAATGTCCCGGACACCGCTGCGCGTCAGATTATCCGCGATCTGCGGAATGATCATATTTGCCTTATAAACCGTAATCCGGTCGCCTGCCCCCAGCTCCAGCGCCTCCATGATGCTGATGTTGTGGACACTGGCGCGGCTGACCGTCGTTCCCTCCAGCTCAACCGGTTCAAATACTGCCACCGGGTTAATCAGCCCCGTTCTCGACGCGCTCCATTCAATATAGAGAAGCTTCGTCTCCTGAATCTCATCCGCCCACTTGAATGCGATCGAATCGCGCGGAAATTTTGCCGTCCGCCCCAGCGACTGGCCGTAGGCAATATCATCATACAAAAGCACCAGTCCATCCGACGGCGTATCATTTTCCGCAATCGCCTCAGAATACATTTTGACCGTCTCCGGCAGCGTCTCTTTCGTCACCTCATGGTACTCTACGACCTCAAACCCCTGTGTTTTCAGCCACTCAAACTGCTCTTTCCGCGAATTTTTGAAATCAATGCCATCCGCCTTTACAAGGCTGAACGCATAAAAATGGACCTGTCTCTGCGCTGTGATTTCGCTGTTTAACTGACGCACCGAACCGCTGCATAAGTTTCGCGGATTCTTATATTTCGCATCGACATCCTCGATCTGCTCATTGATCTTCTCAAAATCCGAATACCGGATGATCGCCTCACCGCGCAGGATAAGCTCACCCTGGTAGGAAATATTTAACGGCACATTGACGAACGCCTTTGCATTTGCCGTGATAACCTCGCCGATCTCACCATTTCCACGCGTAACCGCCTTGACAAGTGTTCCATTCTGATAGGTCAGGACGATCGTCAGACCGTCCATCTTCCAGGATAAAAGCCCGGTCTGCCCGCCGAGCCAGTCTGCCAGCTCTTCCACGCTCTTCGTCTTATTTAACGAAAGCATCGGTTTCTCATGGCGCTCCTTCGGAAGCGCACTGACTACCTCATATCCTACATTCTGCGTCGGGCTGTTCGCAAACACAATTCCCGTCTCTTTCTCCAATGAAACCAGTTCATCATAAAGCTTATCATACTCAAAGTTGCTCATGATCTCCCGGCTCTCCTGATAATAGGCGCGCCCTGCTGCCCGCAGCGTCCCAATCAGCTCCCGTATCCGTTTTGTCTTGTCCTCTGCCATCTATCTGACTCCACCTTTCCCATCGCTCTCTCCAACTGCCTCTGAATGCGTTTTCAAGCATTTCTATGCAACCTCATATGTGAACCTGCACTGACTGCCAGACAACATTGTCTCAGCCATTCTTCTTCCCGTTCAAAATATCTTCTAATTTCTGTCTCTCTGCCGCTGTCACTTCCCGGTACTCGCCTGTTTTCAGCCCATCCAGCGTAATGTTCAGCATCCGGACGCGTTTTAACGTCTGCACCTGGTACCCCAGCGCCTCGCACATCCGGCGGATCTGGCGGTTGAGTCCCTGGGTCAGGATGATCCGGAAACTCGTCTTCCCGGTCTTTTCCACCTCACAAGGACGGGTAACCGTATCTAAAATCTTCACTCCTGCGCTCATCTTCCAGACAAACTCACTATCAATGGGTTTATCCACCGTTACCAGATATTCCTTTTCATGTCCGTAACGAGCCCTTAGAATCCGGTTGACCAGCTCGCCCTCATTCGTCATGAGAAGCAGCCCTTCTGAATCCTTGTCCAGACGCCCGATCGGGTAAATCCGGACCGGATAATCTAAAAATTCTACGATATTTTCTGCCCGATCTTTATCAGAAGTCGTGCAGACAATCCCCCGCGGCTTATTGACCGCTAAAAGCACCGGCGCATCCTTGCCGGACACCGCTACGCCATCGCACGCCACGCGCTGTCCCGGCATCAGCTTCTGCCCGACCTCTGCCACGCGCCCATCGATCGTCACACGCCCGTCCGCGATCCGCCGATCCGCTTCACGTCTGGAACAGATGCCTGCATCGCTTAAAAAGCGGTTTAAACGAACGCCTTCCGCTGGAATCCGGGATTCCTTCTTTTCACTTGGCTGTACTCTCTTGTATGATTTATCATTTTGATTTTTTTGCATTTTATTCATCTCATTTCGATTTATTGTGCCGTAGGATTCCGGCAACCAAAGTATAAAAATTATAACATTTTCGTCCATGGGGGTGAACCTCACATGGCTAAAGTCACATGCTTCTCAGCCGTTTTAAACGGCAAGACTAAATATCGGCGGATACGCCAGTAACTTAGAATTCGTGCGGATACGCACTTTTCCCATGCCGGATACGGCTGGTTTCCACATTACAGGT
>NZ_QUEL01000019.1:0-68307 GCF_003478145.1 Clostridium sp. AF29-8BH
CAGAGAAGAAGGTTCAAAATCCTATCTCAATCTGCGTTCTATTCTTCACGGTTACAATCAGGACATACATAATTTCGCCTCTTTTGTAGAAGTCGGAACCATCAATACCGTTCATAATCTTGTCATTGAAAATGTTGGTCTCTCATTTGTATACAAGTTTGTCGTACAGAAAAAACTGGATCGCGGTGTTATGAGCCAGATTTTTATTAACGATTTTAAAAGCAAAACCTTCATTAACTATGTATGGATGAAGAACAGCTTTTTCGCTGAAAAAAACAGGGAATTCCTGGATATATGCAAACATTATCTTGCCAGTCTGGGAGATCTGAATTTATAAGAAGAAATGTGCCATGGCACATAGAACGAGGTTTCCTATGGCAAAACAGCCGCTCCGCAATCTTATTGATCGCGAAGCGGCTGTCGACACTTATGTATAAGCTTTTCATACTTCTATTGCATATCTTAACTTAATTAATTCCCTCTGTAAATTTATCAGGTGCTACCTTTGCCTTCACCTTCATTATTACATAATAGGTAATACCGGTTATAATCAGAGATTGTGCCGGCGGAATTCCAATTACTACAACATAGGTTGTAATATAGCCAACTGCAATTCCCACAATCATTGCAATTGTAGCCATAAAATTCCATCCCTGCTTATCTTCCCACACTCCCTTTCTGAGGAAGAAATCAACAAACATAACCCCTGCAATGGCCGGATAAAGAAGAGCAGCCAGACTAAGCAGTTTCTGTAAATTTTCCAGAATACCCGTAAAACAAAGAAGAAGTGATAAAAATGTACCTGCGGCCGTTACAATCGCTCTTCCTTTATTTGTTTTTATATTCAGCATATTGGAGAAAGAAAGTCCCATTGTATAGTTATTTACAAGCTGACTGGTCCAGGCAGCAAGCCAAAGAACAATAAATCCCCAGATAGGAAATCCTAAGTTTTCCATAACTGCAACAATATCTGCAGTTCCATTTCCTGCTCCCATGATGGCACCAATAAAAAGAAGCGGAATACCAATTGCAACAATTCCAATCGGAATTAAAATATTATCCTTCCAACACGGTTTTGCATATCTTGTATAATCAGCAGAAATAACAAACTGCGATACATTCATGCCAAGTATCATCGTCACACCGGCAGCAAATGAAATCTCACCGCTTCCTTCGTAACTAATAATGTTCGACCATCCAATGTTCTTTAATGCCAGGTAAATACCAACAATGCACAGAAGAATTCCACCAGGAACCGCAAAATAATCCGTCCATTTCATAGATGAATATCCAATAACAGAAGGAATTGCGAACAATATTCCTGCGACAATGGTGGTAATCATCCAGGCAGTTCGATTAACTGTATAGTCAATTCCCAAAACTGCACAAAACGCATTGCCTGTTACCGATGTCTGAACGGCCCACCAGCCCATACTGATAACACCGATAACTAGTGCGATAATAAATTTTGCCTGTTTGTCGCCAAATCCTTGTTTTGCAATTACGGAAGAGGAAAGACCTGTTTTGGCTCCCATATATCCACTGATAGCATTTCCTACCCATGTTAAGCATATGAAAGTGAACAGTACAACCGGTATGATTCCTTTTAAGCCAAATGCGCCTATTAATGTAGAACCTATCATCAACAAGGTGACACTGAATTCAAGGCCTCCGAAAATAAATGCCGGTGCTGTCCAATGCTGCCGTTGATTTAGCGGTACCGGGGTCATCGGATCATCTATAATCACCGTTTTTTCTTTTTCTAATTCTTTTCCCATACAATCTCCTTCCTATATTTTGTTATAAACTTCTTCACGTCTCATTAATCTCCACGGGATGGTTTCTTTCGCTTTCTCCAAACATTCCTTTTTGAGCACAACACGTGTGTAGGATTCTTCTGATGTGCATAATCTGGCAAGCGTTGTTCCATCCGGATTCGAAACAGTTGTATTACCACAATACTCCACGTCCCCGGATGCCCTGTTTAATCCAACCGTATAAACCTGGTTTTCTGCTGCTCTCATACTGCTGCATCCGGAAAACAGATAATCCCAACCCGGATTCCACGCGCTCGGATACATAATCACATCTGCGTTCTTTTTTAATGCTAAAGATTTTGCCAATTCTGAGAATCCAAAATCCGCACAAATTAACAATCCAATTGTCCAGCCTTTAAACGAAACCGTAACCAGCTCTTCTCCTTTCGCAAAAAAATCATTTTCCTTATCCCATAAATGAATTTTTTTGTACTCTCCCAAAAGTGTTCCTGTTTCATCCCAAATACAGGCAACATCATAATGCTGGTTTCCCTCTTTTTTATTAATTCCGGCCATGATTGCTATCTTATATTTACTGGCAAGCTCTGAGAAAAAAAGTGCTTCCCTATCTGAAATTATGGCCTTTTCAAAATTGTATCCGCTGATACAAAGTTCCGGAAAGCAAAGAAGATCTATGTCGTCAGAAGAATGGTTTCTAACAAGTTCTTCTATATGAGCACAGTTTTTTTCGATATTTCCTTCCTGGATAGATAATTGAATAATTCCTAGCTTTAACATATGTCCTCCTTTTTAAACTTACTTTTTTTCAATTTAATCCAAATATTCGATCCTTTTCTCCTTTCATTTTCATACTTACTCACGAAATTACGTTTCTTTTCTTGATTTTATCACGCAAATCAAACAAAATAAAATCATATTATTTTATAAAGTAATAAATCGTCATTATACCGACTATAGTCTGAATTCAAGTCTGTCGTCATTTAGATATAAAAATATAGTAAAAGCCCCGGAGTTTTGTGATTCCGCTTTTACTATATTTTGATACCGGATTGCTATGTGCTTCGCACTTTCGCAATCCTAAAACTATTCAAACATTGCGCTCTCAGCGCCTTCAATCTGAAGATTGGTCTGATAGAATTTGGTCAGAGCACTGATTGCATACTCCACATCCTTCACACCGGCTGTCTCGTAGCAGGAGTGCATACCAAGCTGCGGAAGACCGATATCTACCGCATGGACGCTGACCTGTGTATTGGACAGATTGCCCAGTGTGGAACCGCCTGCGCTGTCGCTGCGGTTTGCAAATGCCTGAACCGGTACACCAGCTTCATTGCAGATATTGGTAAATACTGCACGGCTGAATGCGTCCGTGGTGTATTTCTGGTTCGCGCTCTCCTTGATGACGATACCTTTGTTCATCCAGGAGCAGTTGACTGCATCCGTCTTCTCCCCGTGGTTCGGGTGAACGGCGTGTGCGTTGTCGCAGCTTACGAGGAAAGAACCGGCAACTGCCTGATAGTAGTCCTCCGGCGTCTTGCCAAGTGCGCCGTTGATGCGGTGCAGGACATCCTGTAAGAAGGTGGACATCGCCCCCTGCTTCGTATTGGAACCAACCTCCTCATTGTCGAAGCAGCAGTATACGCTGACATCGCGCTCATTCTTCGCCTCCAGGAATGCTTTCATGGAAACGTAAGCGCACTGTAAGTCGTCCAGTTTCGGGCTGGAAACGAACTCGTCCGCATACCCCCAGATCGTACCCGGCTGGCGGTTTACAAGGAAGAGATCCTTCCCTAAAATGTCCTCCGCTGCCACACCAAGCTCTTTCGCAATCATCGCGTCAAACGCGCCTTTTTTCAGCTCACCGGCAGAGAACAGCGGGCATAAATCAACCTGACGGTTGTATTTGTATCCATTGTTCACCTCACGGTTGAAATGAATCGCTACGTTCGGAATGATGAGCAGGTCTTTATCGATGTACAGAAGTCTCGCGCTCACGCCCTGACCGTCTTTTACCAGTACACGGCCTGCAACGGTCAGAGGGCGGTCAAACCAGGTGTTGTCGATCATGCCGCCGTATGCTTCCACATCGAGGCGCAGATACTCGCCCGGACCATTTAACTCCGGCACACTCTTGATCTTGTAAGTCGGTGAATCACTGTGGGAGGCACACATCTGGAAGTGATAATCAGTCAGCTTCTCTCCTACGCGAAACGCAATGATACTGGAATGGTTGCGGATTGTATAGTAATCTCCGCCCTGTTTCACGTCCCAACGAGCCGACTCCGGCAGGTATGTAAAACCTGCCTCGTCCAGCATACCCTTGATTGTCTCGATGGAATGAAACATACTCGGGCTGTTCTCAATAAAAGTCAGTAATTCGTTTGCAGCATTCATTATGCAGACTTCCCTTCTCTCTTCTTAATCGCCGGTAAGATAAGTCCCAGTGTTACCAGGACAATCGGCGTAATGACATTCAGCACAGTTGTATACATATCGCCCTGCTTGTACATGCCTAAGATACAGCAGGCTGCTGTTACGAAGAAGCACCATGCACCGAAGCCAAGAGCGACTCCGTTATTCTTTACAAAGCGGTACTCACGTTCAAACTTGTTCGTGTGTTTACGAAGCATGAAGTAAGCGAAGAATACCCACAGATAGCGCATCGGCATAGTAACCGAGTTTAACTGGGTCAGCTGACGCAGTACAGTATCTGCGTTCGGAACCAGGACCTGAGCCAGGATAATGGAACCGGACAGGATAACAACCATCCAGATACCATTGATGTAAGCGCCGAATTTGTTCTTCTTTAACAGCTTGGTCGGGATGAACTGACGCGCATCCTCGTTGTCAAGCAGCATACGCAGCGGTGCGTCGATGCTGACTACCAGCGTCGAGAACTGTCCGATCGCGTTGCAGGCTGCGTAGATAATCATGAGCAGATTGCCGACACCGTAGTACTCACCCAGTTTCTGGAATGCCCAGTAAGAACCGTTTGCGTTGTAGGAGTCAAAATTCTCCTCAATCAGTACCGGATCAAACATCATGCCCATTGCGATGGTACCGAAGATCGCGCAGACAATAACCATGATTGCTGCAAAGATCATGCTCTTCGGGAATCCCTTTGCCGGATCCTCTACCTTGTTTACATACGGGGAGATCTTCTCACAGCCGCCGACTGCAAAGACAAGAATGGACAGGCTGCTGAAATACTTCCAGTTGAAGGCCGGGATCATGTTCTTTAAGCTGAAATCCACCGACAGGTAACCGCCGTTCGGATTGATGGCCGGCGCAGCAAACATCAGCAGGATGTACAGGATACTCATGACGAACATACTCGTTCCCGCCAGGGTAGCCAGTTTCTTTAATGGGTTTAAGCCGCGGCTCGCAACCCAGCAGAAGAACAGCAGTACCGCAAAGGTAACTAACTGAACCTCTTTCGTGTTAAAGGACGCATACTTCTCTGCGTTCTGGAAAATCATCCAGCTGAGCGCTTTCAGACCGCCGGAACCTTTGGATGCGATGTAGGTGACATGACACGCCCAGTAGGTCCAGCCTGCGTAGTATGCAGCCTTCGCACCGGTTGTCTCATGAATCCAGGAACTGACACCACCGCCCGAATTCTTAAATGCGGAGCCAAGCTCTCCGACCATCAGTGCGTACGGTACAAAGTACAGTGCAAACATCAGAATCCAGGAGAAGATAACCTGTGTTCCATTGAAGTATATGAAACCATTTAAAACGTTTCCAAATGCCCAGAGGGTAGAGAAACACATAAAGGAAAGCATATACCACTTGATTTTGTCTTGTGACTTGTTCATATCTTATTTTTTCTCCTTACTGCCAGTATCTTTTCTATCTTCTCATATGCTGTGTTAATTGTCAAAAGTATTTTTTATTAACCCAGTATTTTCCAGTCGGATTTGGTAGTATTCTGTTGTTTGTGTGTATTTTTTGTTAAAGTCTCACAATATATACCTATTTCCCTCGCAAAAAAAGCGGCGTTCCGTTCCGAATTGCCGCTTTTTTGCCTCTTTTTGTACGTGTCACAAAAACATACGGTCTGTGAACTGCCGTATCGTCCGTGACAGAAATACACTTTTTGTCTAAAAATCCATTTTTTACCGGGCAAATGCCGATCCATGAGGATTTTATGCCCCTTATTTTATAAGCATTTTATTATATCATTTTCGATATATACACCTCCTCCAGCGCCACGTTAACCCCCGCGCAGAGGAAGTGCCAGAGACTTAACTTCTGTCCCTACTTCATGTAACCTTTCAGCGCCCACTCATACGTCTCGATCGCCTGCTGCAGGTTCATGTTAGCTGTCTCTTTGTCGATCTGTTTCTCCAGGAAGGAAACTTCCTCGCTCTTGTACTCCATCTGGGTCGCCATGCCAAGCTCCAGCTTCTTCTGCATCGCATTCATCGCCTGCGTCTCTGCTGCCAGGGACGCATCGGCAAGCTGCAGGGCTGTCTGCTTCTGCATGATGTCGTTGTAGAGTGTCTGCATACCGGAGCGGATCGTCTGTTCCTGGTTCTTGATGGTGCGGTCCATGTTTTTCTTATCGGCTGAACCTTCTGCCATATTGGCATAACCACGCTTGTTGGACTGTAAGGACAGGTTCTGCTCGAGTGCCGTCTGCGTGTCCGCCGCCAGGTTCATCGCCGCGATCCGGGTGAGATCCGCCTGCGGCAGATCCTGGATATCCGGTTCCGCGTCATAGGACCATCCAGTCTGGACGCAGAGCTGCTGATGCTGGGCCTGAAGTCCCGCTTTTGTCTGGGTCAGCGTGGACTGGAGCGACTGCAGCGACTTCTGTGCATTTAACACATCAATCTGGGTCGCCTGACCTAGCTGCTGGCGCTTCTGGGTCAGCTGCATGGAAAGTTCCTGCAATTCCACTGATTTCTCCATCAACGGAATTGTCTTTTTGATCTGATTATAAGCAGCAAACGCCGACTGCACCTGCGCGACAACCGCATCCTGGCTGTTGATATAGTCCAGACGGTCCATCTCGCTGTCGCGGTAAGAAGCATCGGCAGACTGCTGGGTTTTTAACGCATTCTGCTCCACCATGACGGACGCTGACATCAGGCTTGCGTAAGCACTCGCCATGCCCGGCACCGCCAGAAAATCCTCAATCTGATCCGCCTGATCCCGCAGGTTATCCGCGCTGTCGTACAGATCATTCGCCTGATTGTACTGCTTATCCTGCACTTCCTTCGCATTCTTTGTGTCGCGCCCTGCCTGATAGGTCGTCTGATTGTTTAAATACGTCGGGTTGTACTCCTGTACCAGATACGGCAGTTCGCCGTATTCCATCACATTGTCCTGAAGCTTCGCCCATGTATCTGCGTCATAAGCAAACTGCGGGCTGGCTGCCAGCGCCGCAAACGGTCCCTGCAATGCCAGAACCGCTGCTACCGCTGCGGTCAGAAGCGCCGTTTTCCTTCTTCTATGTTTCATTTCCGGTTCCTACTTCCTTTCTGTTACCACCATGTTATCTTACGGCACTTTCTGTTCCAAAAGTGCCTACCCGTGAATAGCAACCTGTTCACACCTTAAGTAAACTGCCATTCCTGACGGATTAATTCGTCACAATCAGACCTTTCACAGCCCACTCGTAGTTTTCCACCGCTTTGGTATATTCCAGTTCCGCGCTCTTATACGACGCCACGCTGCTGAGCCAGGAGCACTCAAGCCCCAAATAATTGGCTCTTGAGAGCATTCCCAGTGCGTTCTGGCGCTTTGCCGCCTCGTAGCTCTGCGCTGCCGCCTGATATCCAGCCGTCGCACTGTCATACGCCTGTTTCTTTGATACCACCGCCGCATAGAGGTTCTGAACCGTGATCGTCACCGAATCCTCGGTATAGGCGACGTTTCGCTTCTTGACTGTGCGGTTGGAAGACCCTTCCGCTTTCGCAGCACGCACAGACATCAAATCATAATTTGCGCTGACTGCCGCCTGTGTATCGGCTGCCAGATCCATCGCCGCAAGGCGGGTGGCATCCGGAACCGGCACATCCGCAAAGGTTACCGGCGCATCCGCGTCAAATCCAAGTAGCATTAAAATATTCTGTTTGAGCTGCAATGCCCCGTTTTCTGCCTGCTGGGCGCTGGAATTGGCCTGTTGCAGCGCCTTCTGCGCCGTCAGGACCTCCTGCGCGGAAGCACGGCCGAGCGCCTGCATCTTCTGTGCGGCATCGGCATTTACCTGGCACATTTCCACATTCTTTTTCGCTGTTTCCACCTGCGGGAGCAGTTCCTCATACTGGATGAGCAAGTTCTGCACCGCCTTGACTAACTTATTCTTTGTCTGACGCAGGGTCCGGGCATAGGTGCCGGAAAGCTCCTTGTTCGTAAGCTTTGCCCCCTGTTTGCGCAGCTCTCTCGCTGCCGCCTTGTAGCCCTCAAACAGCTCTCTCGTCTCCGCATCCATATCGTCGGACTTCAGGTCCATCGCATCTTCCATGAGGGCGCTCGCCTCTGCCGCCAGGGCAGTTCCCGCCGACTGGCTGGTCGTCTGGCTGTAGAGCTGGGAACGCAGGTTTAAGTACGTGCTGTTGTACCCCTCGATTCGCCATGCGATCTCGCCATATTCCAGCGTCCCATCCTCTAGCTGTTCTTTGGTGTACGGGGAAGTTTCCTCCTCCACCTCGGTATTGCCGCCCGTCAGCACCGGACCGGTCGCATCGTCGCCAACCAGCGCATCTGAGCTGATCCCCGGCGTTTTAGCCGCATATGCCGGCAACGTCATAGCCGTGCTGACTAACGCCGCCTGTAAAAGAATGGCAAACAGTTTTTTCCTGTTTTTCTTCATCTTACTCATCTTCATTTCCTTTCGGCGCTCTGCGCGCCCGCTCCCGATTCTATCCCAGCGCCCCGTTTCAGGATGCCGAGTGTCAGGGCAAACCGTTCCCGGATACGGTTTTCCGGAACTCCGTCGTGAAAGCTCTTGATCTCCATCGCGATCGCCATCATCGCCATGCGGAAAAAACTCATATATTCCTCCCAGCCCATCTTCCGCAAGGATTTTCCCACGCACGACTCATAGGCGGCACGTTCCAGCTTCCGTCCACGCACGGCGCGTGGACTGTCCGGATCGGAGCTGAATATATCAAAGATCAGCGCCTCGCGGCTGCTGCACTCCATGATGTTGCGGATGAAATCGGTGCGTCTCTCATCGCGGCACAGGGCAAGCGAACCGTTTAAAAACTGCCCTAACATCTCCCAGATGTCCCCCTGCGCCTCTTCAAGGCAGCGCACGCCGCACTCATAAAATTCATTGATAAAACTCTCACACAGATATCCTAAAACATCCCATTTACTGTCAAAATACGTATAAAAACTGCCCCGGGAGATCCCGGCATCTTCTATCATACGGTTGAGCGATGCTTTTTCTATCGTTGTCCGCGTATATTCAGCCATACACGCGTCCCGGATTTTCTTCTGTTTTTCCTCCGGCAATCGCTTAAATCGTTCCGACGGCATCTTCTTCTCCCCCTTTTTCTATCCGTACAGGCAGCTTCCCCGCCCCGGGTCCGCCGCCTGACAGATTCACTGCTTAACCTGCTTTTCCTTAGTCGCAGTCCAGCTTATCATACTCATCTTCTTTGCCTTTTCCCATGTTATAAACCACCCGGTAGAAGGACGGAAGCAGTACCAGCGTCAGGATCGTCGCCGCAACCAGACCGCCGACGTTTACAAGCGCTAAGCCCTGCATCATCTTGCCCGCCTTACCAAATGCCAGACAGTTCGGGATCATCGCAATGATGGTCGTCAGTGTCGTCATGCAGATTGGGCGTACACGGATCGCACCGGCTTCTACCAGCGCCTCGTCTAACGGCATCTCCATCCGCAGCTGGTTCACCGTATCCACGTATAAAATACCGTTGTTTACAACCGTACCGACCAGCATCAGGAAACCAAGCATGGAGTTCATACTGATCGGGCAGTCCGCCAGAAACAGGAATCCAAAGGAACCGATCAAACTGAACGGGATCGTTGCCATAACCATCAGGGAGAATTTCGGGGACTCAAACTGGATCGCCATGACAATGAAAATCAGAAAGATCGCTGTGACAAGCGCCATTCCCAACGCGGAAAGCTCCTCGCCCATCGACTCATCCAGGCTATTGGTCGCCATCTCAACGCCGTACGGGAATTCCCAGTTCTGCACGAAGCTCTTGACATCTTTTTCAGCCGTCTTCTTATAATCTGCCTGTGCCTGCATCGTGATCGATACCTGGTACTGTTTCTCTTTTCGTGAAATCTCCTGTGGGCTATCCTGGTAGTAGATCTCTGCCAGATCCTCCAGCGGAAGCGTATTACCCGTCGCCGTCGTGATCATCATGCCCTGCAGTTTCGCGATGGAATCGTAGCGATCCGGCGCAAATTCTACCTTCACGTCCTGATCATTGCCGTTGACGGAGATCGTCGCCGCTTTCACACCGCTTAAATTACTGTATACCATCGAACCGATGCTGGCCGGGGTCAGTCCCTCTGCCTCTGCCTTAACCGGATCCACATTTACCTTGATAACCGGCGCCGCATTCTCAACAGAAGAATGTACCTGCATAACATCCTCGCGCTTGCGAAGCTCAGTTACCAGATCATCCGCTGCCTTCTTTAGGGTGTCGTAATCGGTACTCTGCAGATCCACCTCAATTGAATCACCGCTGCTCATGCTGCTGCTCATACTGCTGCTGCCCTGTTCCAAGGTAATGGTCGCATCAACGTAGTTCTGTGTCGCATATCTCCACTTCTCGATAACCTCGTCCGTGGAAAGTTTTCTCTTATCTTTTAAGTAGGCATTCAGCGTCACATCACTTCCGGAAGTCATGCTGACACCACTGTTTCCATATGTCATCAGGTAATGATCCACATCCTCGTCTGTCTCTACCATATTTTCCAGATCGAGCACAGTGTCACGGATCGCCGATACCGAATAACCCGGTTTCGTCTTGATCGTCATCGTGACGATACCTTCATCGATCGAAGACATCAGCTCCAGGTTCAGTCTGGACGCCATGAGGATGGACAGGACAACCAGCACTGCAGTCGTTCCGAATACAAGCGCATAGCGCTTGATGACATGCGGCATATGCTTGCGATACCAGCCCTGGATGCCTTTGATTATACGTCCTGCCGGCGCATGATCCTTCTCAACCGGATGCCAGAACATATAGCAGAGCGGCACGATGATGACTGCTGAGAATAAGGAAGCCGTCATACAGAAAATGATCGTGTACCCGAGCTGTGTAAAGAGCTGTCCAGACATACCATTTAACATCAGAAGCGGAATAAATACAACACAGGTTGTCAGCGTACCGCCGGTGATCGAGCCGATCATCGTGCGCGTACCTTCCAGCGCCGCATCATAGAAATCCAGTTTTTCCTTTGCCCGGAAACATCCGTCGAGGACGTTGATCGAGTTATCAACCATCATACCTACACCGAGAACGAGCGACGTCAGGGAAATAATATTCATTGAGAATCCCATCGCCGCCATACAAATGATCGCCAATACAACGGAGATCGGAATGGACGTACCTACGATGACCGACGCACGCAAATCGCCATAGAATAAGAACAGAATGATCATGGACAGGATGATCGCCAGGATCAGGGTCTGGATTACGCTGCTTAAAGACTGTTTCAGCGTGTCACTGGCATCATCTACCACGGTGATTTTAAGACCCGGATACTGCTTTTCAATTTCCTGCACCTTCTTGGTTACCTGGTTGGAAACCTCGATCGCGGTGGAACTCTGCTGTTTTTTGATTCCCAGGGAGATAACATCTTCGCCATTGTAACGTCCGATCGAGCTTGCATCCTCCAGCGCCTCATAGACATTTGCGATATCAGAAAGATGGATCGTCTCACCGTTTGCCAGCGGAAGTACGACATTTTTCAGACTTTCCGTGCTCTTAAATTCGTTGCCGACACTGACGTCGAGATCCTGTTTTCCAACCCGGACATCGCCCGCCGGGATCGTGAAATCGGCGGCACCGACTAACTGTGCAACCGTATTCATATTCAGGTGGTACTGTGCCAGTTTTTCCGGAATCAGTTCCACGCGGGTGTAGCTATCCTGACCGCCGGCAATCGAAACCTCGCCGACCGAGCTTAATTTCTCAAACTCAGGAACAATTTTGTCATCTACATATGTATAAAGGTTCTGATCAGCGTCGCCGCTGACTGCCAGCGTAACCGTCGCCATCGAGTTGATATCCAGCTCCATGATATTCGGATCGTTGGCATCGTCCGGCAGATCGCTCTGAATGCCATCTATCGCCTTTTTCAGGTTAATGTATGCGGTATCCATGTTGGTACCGTACTCATACTGGACAATGACGATCGATACATTTTCACGGGAAATGGACTGTACCTTATCGACCGAGTCCAATGATGTGATCGCATCTTCTTCTTTCTTGGTAACCAGATCGGTTACGTCCTCCGGGCTGGCTCCCGGATACACCGTAGCGATGATTAACATCGGCATCTCCATCTCTGGCGTCAGTTCCAGCTTCATGCCCATGACGGACTGAAGGCCGAAGTACGCGATGGTAATCAGACAGAGAATGATGGTAACCGGACGCCGCAGTGCGAGTTTTGTCAGTCGAATCATTCTTTGTCACCTGCCTCTGTCGTCTCCGCTGCTGTCTCATTGTTTCCGTCTGTCTGCGCGCCATCGGTATCCTGTGCTAACAGGACTTCTCCCTGATCCACCAGCTCGTTGCTCCAGCTCACGATGACCTGGCTGTCACTCGTCAGACCCGATTTTACTTCCATATTTTCATCGTCATAGATACCTGCTTCGATCTCGGTCTTCTCCGCTTTTCCATCCTCATAGAGATATACAAACGGGGCACCGTTGTCATAGCTGACTGCATCGACCGGAACGGTCAGCACCTGGCTGACATGGTCCATGATAACCGTCATTTTTACGCGAGAACCATTCGTAAGACCTGCTGCATCCGGCACCATCGCACGCGCGTCATAAAGGCCGCTGCTCTCGTTGACCATAGATCCGATTTCGGTTACAGTACCGGTGTAATCCGCACCATTTTTCTCCAGCGTCACGCTGTCGCCCAACTCCATCGTCTGGTGGATCTTCTCGGTGATGCCGAATTTAACCTGTAACTGGCTGGCACCGGAGATCGTGCAGATCTCGCCTGCCGGAGATACATGATCATGCGGCTCGACGCTCCGGGACTCGATCACACCGTCGATCGGCGCCGTCACGGTCGTGTATTTCACCTGCAGATCGTACTGGTTCTTCGCAGATTCATAGGAAATCTTCGCATTCTGTGCGCTGTTTTGTGCCTGCTCCATCGCCTCCTGGGAGACAAAACCATCAGCAAAGAGCGCCTGGGTACGGCTTAAATTGCTGTCCGCATTCTTTAAGGCAACGGAAGCCGCATCCACCTGTAGCTTTAACGCTGTCAACGCGTCGGAATCGATCTTGCACAGCGCCTGCCCTGCCTGGACCGTATCACCCGCCTGGAAGTAAACCTCCAGCACCTCGCCGCTCATCTTCGGCATGACGCTCGCGCGGGACTGCGGCTCTACCAGTCCGGTCAGATCCGTGTACAAGCTGATGTCCTGACGAACCGGATTTTCTACTCTTACGGTTGGACGGGATTCATATTCCACCGCCGTATTCTTATGACCGCATCGGGACAAAACGACAGCGCCAACAACTACAATCGCAGCCAGCGCCAGAATCTTTCCTCTTTTTTTCATAATTTCCTCCATCTATGCTTGTTCTTGGTAAAAATTTTTCTCAGTCTATATTTTACTCATCTCGTATACACTTTGCCACTCCCAAGTTCGGACAGGTGTGTACACAAATTCGCCAAAATGTATCTATCCATGTTCATCTTTTTTTCATGGCACCCGAATTCTCCTGCCGCTGACCGTTTTTTCCGGGTACATGACAGCAAAAACGCAGAAAAAACCAACCAAATACCGCTGATTCCTCCTGCGTTTCCTTGTTCCATTTTCTAATTGATAATAATTCGTAACTGTTCAGTACCTTCACAGTCACGCGCAGACCTACTGAACAGTTACAATAATTCTCAAAACTGCCGGAAACCTGCTTTCCTAACGGACCTGCATAGGGTCACGCCCGGTGCATTTGCGGATCACGCTCATGAACGTGGCGACGCGCTCCTTCACATCCGCCTCATCCTTAAACGGCGCGTCAAACGCAACTCCCATAACCGAGAAAATGATGATCTGCACCGCCATCGCCGCCTCCGGCATCGTCAGGTTCTTAAACATACCAATCCGCTCCAGATGGTTATAAAAATACTGGTACACCTTTTCTCCCATCTGACGGCGCAGCGCCATGAACTGTACCGACTCGGACAATGCCCTGATATGCTTCTGATTTTCCATGATATACATATACAGCTGTGTCAGCGCCTTCTCCGGATCTGGCTGGCTCATCGTCTCTTCCATGACGCGCTTCATCTCGCGTTCCATCCGGTATTCCATCAAATCATATATATCTTTAAAGTAATAATAAAATGTTTTTCTTGTGATCCGGCTCCGCTCGACCAGCGCCGTGACCGTGATCTTCTCGACCGGTCTTTCCGACTCCAGCTCGATATAAGCCTCTACAATCCGTTCCTTCGTATTTCCCTGCTGCATACTCTTTTCCTCCGGCAAACCGTTGTTGTTTAAGTATAGTTTATAATTCAACAAACTGCAAGTATTGCCTGAAATTTCCATGTTCCTACTATGAATCCGCGTTACTGTTCACGGATAGGCACTTTTGGAACCGAAAGTGCCGTAAGAAAACGTGCTTACTTGTGAACAGCAGCCGATACGGCCGGTCCGATTTCGTGTTTCACACGCCCTTCCACCTGCGGCAGTTTCTGCGAGTATACAACCACCCGGTCGCCTTCCAGTATCTGCGTACCGCCGTCTGGAATGATGATCTGGCTGCCCCGCTTTATCATCACAATGATCGTATTCTTATAGAAGCGCGCCTCCGCGATCTTCTTACCACACCAGCGGTGATCTGGTGTCATCAAAATCTCTTTTAAAAGGATTCCCTGGCTGTCCGTAAAGCCCTCTGCACCCAAGACGACGGTATCCCCTTCCTGAATTACAGTCTGTCCTTTGGGCACAATCGTCTGCGCGCCGCGCCGGATCACTGTGATTAACATACCCGGAAGCATCTCGATCTCACAGATTTTACGGTTTTTCCACGGATGATTGTCCCCGATCGGAAGCTGCACGAACTGAATCTGCATATCGCCCGTATAGTCCGAGAACGTCCGCATGACATCGGTCGAGTTGTCAATCATGTCACATTTTTCTGCCACCTTCGGAAGCAGCGAACCCTGAAAAATGATGGAAAATAAAACAACGCAGAACACAATGTGGAATATATCATATTTCATATATCCCTCACTGAGCGTCGCCATGATCGCAAATACGATTGATGCCGCACCGCGCAGACCCGCCCAGGAAATAACCAGATACTGCCCGATCGGCGGTTTCGACGGCGCGAGCAGCAAGCCAACCGCCGCCGGACGCGCCACAAATGTTAAAAACAATGCGATTGCGATCGACGGAAGCACGATCGACGGCATCTGCGAAGGAAACGCCAGAAGTCCCAGTAAGAAAAACAGAAGCATCTGCATCATACCGGTAAACGCATCAAAGAAGCCAACCAGCGCTTTCTGGTTCTTCAGCTCCTGATTTCCGAGGATAATACCGGTCAAATACACACTTAAGTAGCCATTTCCGCCAATCTGGGATGCAAGCGCGTAGGAAATGATTGCCGCCGCAAAGACAAAGATCGTGTCAAATCCCTCGCCATAAAAGGCATACCGCTTTAAAAGCCATGTCACCAGAAACGCGATCGCCGCGCCGGTCAAAAGCCCGAATGCGAGCTGGCGGATCAAAAGCAGAACCGCCGAACCGCCGCTCACACTCCCCGTCATCGCAGACAGCAGAATCACCGTCATCATGTACGCAAACGGGTCGTTGCTTCCGCTCTCTAACTCCAGCATGGATGCCGTGCCGTATTTGAGGTTCAGCTTGCGCGAACGCAGGATCGAGAACACGGATGCCGCATCGGTCGATCCAAGAACTGCGCCGAGAAGCATTCCTTCCATCAGTGCCATCTTAAGCACCAGATGACAGAACAGGCCGGTCAAAAGCGCCGTCAGCACTACACCCACCGAGGATAACAAAATCGACCGCCCCGCGACCGGCTTCGCCTCACTCCAGCGCGTGCCGAACCCGCCGTAAAACATGATAAAAATCAGTGCCACCGAGCAGACCTGTTCCGCCAGTGCAAAATTGCCGAATGGAATCTTAAAAATACCGTCCGATCCAAACAGCATTCCCAGCATAATAAAAATAAACAACGTCGGCACCCCCAGCCGCCCCGAAAGACGGCTTCCCGCGATGCAGACAAGGATAATAATCGCTACGACCAGAAGCGCAAATGAAGTTGAAATATGTATCATTCCTTTCTATGTTTAGTAGGTATCATAAATGTGGTGTTTTTATAATGATACAATATCTCTATGCCTCTTTCGTGTTAAGATTCCATTAAAAAGAGGAAATCTTACAGCGACAGATCTCCCTTCGCCCGCGCCCTCCGGTCGCGGATCGACTGGATCACCGGCACCAGGAACATTGCGACGATACCGCCCGCAAATCCATTGTTATAGAGGTTCATGCCCCCATACACGATCCCGACATTGAGCGCCACCGACGCGTGCAGAAAACCGGCTAACACGCCGCATAAAATTCCAAACTCTCCGGCGATCGGCGCCAGCGTCGTGGAAAAGAGCAGCGCCAGAAGTGCCGACGGATTCGTGATATCCCACGCCCGGACGGTACTCGCAATGCAGACGCCCGCCATGATCGGGAAAATATTCCGCAAATGTTTTCCAGTCGCACTGAATCCAACGATGGTAAAGATTCCGCCGATCGTCGGTCCATTTAGGTTTCCACCGACTGCCAGCACAAAGAAGGTCGCAAACAGACCATTGAGTCCCATGTTGAGAAGCGTCACCGCACCGCCCAATTCCAGCAGGTAATCGGTACCGCCGATTCCCGTTGTCGCAAGGAGTTTTTCATACCCTAAAAGCGTATCTTTTCCGCGCCACAGCACTGCCACCACCGACATGCCTGCAAACAGGACAAATAGCAGCCCTAAAAGCATCGCATCATTGCCGGAGGACCAGATAAGACGCGCCTCCGTCTCAATTCCAAAGGACTTAAACGTGGAGACCAGGACCGTCGCAATGATGCCAGAGGCAAATCCCACATTATAAAGGGAATATCCCTTATGGGCATAGTGGGAATGCGTCGCGAGCGGTGGAAGCACGAATCCGATACAGATTCCCACCAGAATCGTCACACAGAAGCGCTGCCAGAGCGGCAGCTCCACCACGTGCATCAGCTGTGTGATGATCGGAGACAGGCTCGTTCCGTAGATGCCGACATAAATATAGTTGGATAAGTGCATTTTATGATATTTTGCATAGAGAAATACACCCAGAAAAATCGCCCAGATATTCATCAGATTTTTTCCGAACAAAGAGAATCCAAACATCAGACAGCAGGATGTGATCGTATGCCCGTCCATCTCCATCCCAAGACTATAGACAAAGTAGATGCTGATAAGCGCCATCATCCCGGCATTGACAAACGCGGCTCCCATGCCGCCGACCGCAATATAATCGGTGATCAGGAAATCCGGTTCCCTTATGATTTCATAGATACCAGTCACAATGGAGTCAAACGGCTGTATAATCAGCCCCACTGAAATGAAATAGATCGGAATCAGTGCCAGAAGAAAGAATTTCATCTCTCTGGACAGAGATTTCACTGTAGTCATATACGCACACCTTTCAAAAAAGGGATGCAAAAAAGATTCCGCATCTTTGCACCCCCGACTGTTAACATTCTATAAAAATGGTTACTATTCTATTGTATTGGATTTTCAACTGTTTTGCAACTGATTTTTTTCTCACTGTAACCCGTTATGAAACCCGTCCGACAGAACCGGCTGCCCCCATTCTCATGTGAAATTGTTACTCTTCCTCCGGCGCACTTCCCAGCACATAACCGCGCTCTTCCAATATTTCGCGCAGCTCATCAACCACCGCCCCCAGCTCTTTACCTTCCTCGTCGATCGTGATGTCTGCGTATTTCTCAAAATACGAGATCCTCTCATGGTAGAGATCCAGAAGTGTCATGCCGTCTTTCAGCGCCACGCCGCGGTCCTTGACATCGCCGACGCGTTTTACCAGCTCGTCATAAGTAATTTTCAGATAGACAACCAGTCCGATGGATTTTAAATGTTCCATCGCTTCCTTTCCGTAGATCACGCTGCCCCCCGGTGCGATGACCGCCTGCTCGGCTTCCACCCCCGCGTTGACGCGATTCTCCACATCGAGAAATCCATCCAGTCCCTGTTCTTCGATGATCTCGCGCAGACGCTTACCTTCCTGTTCCTGAATCAGCAAATCCACATCTATAAAGGAATAGCCCAGTCTCTTTGCTAAAAGCACTCCGACCGTGCTCTTTCCTGCGGACGGCATACCAATCAGGGTTACATTATTTTTCATCTTTGGCACCTCTTCTTTTTCTTTACACTCCATCCAAATGTTCCAAGAAGCTCTGAAAGCCCATAATAGCCGCCATGCGAATACACAATCGGTTCCGCCTTTGCAAGCTCCAGGCTGCCGCGCTCGTTGAGCCACTGCTCGTCCACGCTGACACCCGTTACCTCTGCCAGAAACATATGATGTGACCCCAGTTCCTTGACTTCGGTCACCCGGCACTCGATCGCGACCGGGCTTTCGGCGATCACCGGCGCCTTCACCGTCTGCGCCGGAACCGGTGTGAGCCCTGTCTCCTTCCATTTATCCACATTCCTGCCGGAGCGGACGCCGCAGTAATCGGTCGCATACGCCATCGACTCCGTCGCCAGGTTGATGACAAACTCACCGCTCTCCCGCAGCATATGGTAAGAATAGCGCTCCGGGCGCACCGAAATGTACGCCATCGGCGGGTTCGTACAGATCGTGCCCGTCCAGGCAATCGTGATGATGTTGCTGTTTCCTTCGCAGTCCGCCACTGTGACCAGCACCGCCGGAACCGGATAAATCATATTGCCCGGCTTCCACTGGGCGCGCGGTCCCGGAGTGTTCCGGGTCTCCATCCGTTTTTTCAACTGTCCTTCCGGGTTCTGCCTTGCTCCTCCCCGGCGACGCTCTTCTGGCTTTCCAGCCGCTCTCTTCTGTGCCATCCCTATATCCTCTTAATCGTTGTCCGGGAGAAGTTTGATCCGGACCATGATCTGTTTCACCATGCTTCCTTCCGGCAGGCTCATATCATCGATATGCGTCTGTGCCGGCAGATCGCCCTCTTCCTCCAGCTCCAGGCTGATCCAGTTGTACGCTGCCTCCCGCGCATTTTCCACCGCATCCTCCAGATCCGGACCTTCCGCCTCGCAGCACTCCAAATCCGGGAAATATGCATCATACCCTTTTCCATCTTTCTTAGGCGTAAAAACCGCCGGATATACAAATGTCATGGTATCCTTCCTTTCCGTCCGACCTTCCTGCCCTGCACGAACTATCACTGGATTTTCCGTATGAAACAATCCCGTCCGCGCACTGTCACCTGATTTACTGCTCCAGTGTCACTGTCAGTGCCGGAATCAGCTGTTTCTTTCTGGAAACAACGCCCGGCAGTGTTGCCGTCTGCTTCAGCTCTTCATTTGCATCACCTACGTGGAACGCATCTGCCACAACCTGTGCCGCCCCCTGTCCAACACAGAGAAGTTCGGTCGTCTCCGTCAGGATATTCGTCAGCATGAAGAAGAGCATATCCAGACCTTCGTCCTCACGCGCCTTCTCCATAAACGGCAGCATACGGTTCTTCAGCTTTCCAAGCTCCTCTGCATTCAGGGAGTTGATCTGACCGACGCCGAAGTTTGTCTTTCCAGCTGAGAATTTCTTGAAATCCAGATACAGAATCTCTGCATCGCTCTTGCCCTTTAACTCGCTGCCTGCCTCAAACATCTGGTTTGCGAACTCATCCAGCTTGATGCCTGCCATCTCAGCCAGAGAAACCGCTGCTGCCCGATCCATCGGTGTGCAGGTCGGAGAACGGAACAGAAGCGTATCGGAGATGATCGCACTGCAGAGCAGACCTGCGATGGTCTTGTCGATCTCCAGCCCCTGTTCGCGGTACATCTGGAAGATGATTGTTGCCGTACAGCCGAGCGGCTGGTTACGGAAGAAGACCGGTCCGACTGTCTCCACAGTACCCAGACGATGGTGGTCAATCAGCTCCAGGATATTGGCATTCTCGATGCCGTCTACCGCCTGGCCGCGCTCATTGTGATCGACCAGAATCACGTTCTTGCCGCGCGCACCCAGTAAGTTACGGCGGGAAATCAGGCCTTTGTATTTGCCTTCTTTATCGAGTACCGGGAAATGACGGAAACGCTTGCTTGCCATCACATCCTTAATATCATCGATGAAATCATCTGTATCAAAGGTGATCAGCTTCTCAGTCTTCATGAAATAGCTGATCGGCATACTCTGGTTAATGAGACGGGCTGCCGTGTAGGTATCATACGGAGTTGTGATGACGGTACAGCCGCGCTCCTGTGCCAGTTTTTTGATCGTCATGGAAACGCCAGCGCCCTCACACACGATGATACAGCTTGCACCCATCTCGATCGCGCACAGCTGTGACTCATAGCGGTTGCCGAGGATAACCAGGTCGTTCTCTTCAATATAATATTCCATCATATCCGGATTAGCTGCCGCAATCAGGACTTTTCCTTTATCAAAGTACTCTTTCTCATCGCCAACAAAAATCGCGCCCTCCAGGGTCTCGATGATATTTGCATACTGGGTGCATGCTTTGGAAAGAATGCTGCTGTCGTATACATTCATATAAGAACGGGTAATATCGCCGACTGTGATCAGACCTTCCAGTATATTCTTATCGGTAACAGCCGGAAGTGTTACCAGACCATCCTCCTGCATCAGGTTCCATGCTTTTCTCAGGGAAATATTCTTGGAAACACCTGGAGTCTCGCGGATCTCAATATCCTTGACCTGCGTTTTGACGGATTTAATCAGTTTCGGCACAGCTACCTTAAAGTAATCCAGTACGAAGGTTGTCTCCGGGTTCAGTTCTCCGGCACGGCACGGTACATATTCGCCGCCCGTCTGAAGTGTTTTGAAATTCGCATAGCCGATTGCAGAACAAATCGAATCCGTATCCGGGTTTTTATGTCCAATTACAATCGTTTTCTTTGCTTTTTCTGCTGCCATTTTTTCCTCCTGATTCGCACCGTGCGCTGCAAATTCTGCCATTTTTCTTTCTATCCTCTGTTTTGATAGAGAAACCTCTGATTCATGAAACTTTTTTGTACAAAATCGCCAATTTTCATAATCTGTTTACACGGTGTTCATATTTTATTCATATCTTATTTTTATACTAAAAGCATAAAAGATTTCACTTTTCAAATTTGTTTTATAGTAATTTTGCACATAGATTTTTCATAATTGCCCCGGATGCTTGACCGCTCCGGGGTCTCCTCTTGTCTACAGCATATTTTCGTCATATCTGGACGTTTTTCTATCTCTATTTCCTTCAAACGTCCAGACCATTTACCCTGCACTCTGTCACTCAAAACAAGGCGCCTAATCTAAGATCAGTCTCGCCGCCCCATAGATACCTGCGTCATTTCCCAATGTTGCCAGGCGAACCTCGCCCTTATTCTCAGAGATCGGGGTCAATTCACGGTAATAGCGGTCAATCCAATCCGTTAAAAAAGTCCCCGCCTTTGACACGCCGCCTCCGATGACAAAAATCTCCGGATCCACGGTCATCGAAATAGTCGCCAGCGCCCATCCGAGATAATAGCACACGGTGTCCATAACCTCCAGCGCCAGTGAATCCCCAGCTTTTGCCGCATCCAGCACATCTTTTGCGGTGATCGCATCACCGTAGGCACGCATCACCGACGCATCCGGCTTTGCCACCATCTTCCGTCTCGCTTCCCTGGCGATACCGGTCGCGGACGCTACCTGTTCCAGGCAGCCGTGTCCGCCGCAGTTGCAGGTTTCTTTCTCGCCCTCGCGGATATGGATATGACCGATCTCGCCGCCCAGTCCGTGGCGTCCTGCAACGATCTTCTGATCGTGTACCACGCCGCCGCCGACACCGGTTCCCAGCGTCACCATCACGATATCATGGCAGCCCTTGCCGCCGCCCTGCCACATCTCGCCGAGCGCCGCCACATTAGCATCATTACCGGAGCGGACCGGCATTCCATCTAATAACTCACTCAAAATCTTCTGCGGGTTCAGATCGCGCCATCCTAAGTTGACGCAGACCTCCACATAGCCGTCCGGCTGCACCGGTCCCGGAAATCCCATGCCTGCGCCGATCACGGCATCCATCGGGATTCCCCGCTCGTTCAATTTCTTCCTGATCGAAGCGGCTACATCCGGAAGAATGTACGCCCCATTCTCTTCCTTGCGGCTCGGAACCTCCCACTTATAAACAAGCGTTCCGTCCGTCTCAAAAATACCAATCTTAACCGTCGTTCCGCCGACGTCTATCCCAATACATTTTTTTTCCATGTCTGGATCCCTTCCCTTACGGCTGCACTGGCAGCCTTTCTTCTATGCCCTCATCTTTTTTCTGCGCTGGCTCTTATTATACGCAATGCATCCCCGTTTTGCAAGGTTTGGAAAGCAAAATACACCTGCCTGCCGGAGAAAGGCGCATTTCTGCTTAAGCGGTACCGCATTCTTTTCTACCGACAGACAGGTGCCTGTCTTTTATCTTATTTTTTTACCAAAATCAGCATTATTTCAGGCTCTTAGCCACCTCTACCACATGCTCAACGGTAAAGCCGAACTTCTTGAACAGAAGCCCTGCCGGTGCGCTGGCGCCGAAACGTTCCATCGCGATGATCTTGCCGTCTAAGCCGGTGTACTTGTCCCAGCCGAAGCTCCAAGCGCCTCTACTGCTACACGGCGGCGTACTTCTCTCGGAAGTACGGATTCCTTGTACTCCTCGCTCTGCTCCTCGAACAGATCCATACACGGCATGGATACAACGCGGACTTTCTGACCTTCTGCTGCCAGAGTCTCTTTTGCATGAACCGCCAGAGCTACCTCGGAACCGCTGGCAATCAGAATTAACTCCGGTGTGCCCTCGCAGTCGTCGATGATGTAGCCGCCCTTTAATGCCTCACGGCTGCTGCCTGCCATCGGCTCCAGATTCTGTCTGGTCAGCACCAGTGCGGTCGGTGTGTGCTCGGAAGTAACAGCACTGTACCAAGCTGCCTCTGTCTCGGTCGCATCACACGGGCGGAATACATGGAAGTTCGGCATCGCACGCAGCGCTGCCATCTGCTCGATCGGCTCATGGGTCGGTCCATCCTCGCCAACGCCGATGCTGTCATGCGTAAATACATAGGTCAGCGGCACGCCCATCAGTGCAGACAGTCTTGCCATCGGTTTGCAGTAATCACTGAATACAAAGAAGGTCGATACATACGCACGCAGACCGCCGTGCAGCATGATGCCATTTCCGATCGCTGCCATCGCAAGTTCGCGGACACCGAAGTGCAGGTTACGTCCAGCTCTGTCCTCCTTGGAGAAGTCGCCCGCATCCTTCATGTTGGTCTTGTTGGACGGTGCCAGGTCAGCAGAACCGCCAAACAGGTTCGGCAGAACATCCTTGATGTAGTTGATCAGGCGTCCGGAGATCGCACGGCTTGCTTCCGGTTTCTCCTGTTTTGCCCAGAATCCGGCGTCATCTTTCAGCGCCTCGCCCGCCTTTGCATTGTGATACTGGTTCCAGAGCGCTTCCATCTCCGGATATTCCTCGCAGTAAGCGGCAAACATCACGTTCCATGCAGCTTCTACCTCTGCCTTCTGCTCTGCGATCTCGGAGTAGTTTTTGTATACCTCTTCCGGTACGAAGAACGGCTCTTCGCTCGGCCAGTTTAAGTTCTTTCTGAGTGCTTCCACATTCTCCACGCCCAGCGGCTCGCCGTGTGCGCTCGCCTTGCCCTGTTTTGCCGGGCAGCCGAAGCCGATCTGCGTCTTGATGGTGATAAAGGACGGATGCTCGGTATCTGCCTTTGCAGCCTCGATCGCCTTGCCGATCGCGTCGATATCATTGCCGTCTTCTACCGTGATCGTCTGGAAACCAAATGCCTGCATACGCTCCTGTACATTCTCACGGAATGCGATGTCGGTGCTTCCCTCGATGGAGATGCGGTTGGAATCATAGAGAACAATCAGCTTGGAAAGTCCCAGGGTACCTGCCAGAGAGAATGCCTCAGAGGAAATGCCTTCCATCATACATCCGTCGCCGCCCAATACATAGGTGTAATGGTCAACTACCGGATAATTTTCTTTGTTGAATACGCTTTCCAGATGTGCCTCAGCCATCGCCATGCCGACTGCCATACCCATACCTGCGCCCAGCGGACCGGTCGTCGCCTCAACGCCAACGGTATGACCATATTCCGGATGTCCCGGAGTCTTGGAATCTAACTGGCGGAAGTTCATCAGATCTTCTTTGGAAAGATTTCCGTAGCCAAACAGGTGCAGCAGAGAGTACAGCAGCATGGAACCATGACCGCCGGATAAGATGAAACGGTCTCTGTTCTCCCACTTCGGGTTAGCTGGGTTATGGTTCATATGATGTGCCCACAGTTCATAAGCCGCTGCTGCACATCCCAGCGGAAGTCCCGGATGACCGGAATTTGCCTTCTGGATTGCGTCTGCGGATAAAATCCGGATCGCGTTTACGGATAATGTGTCAATCTGATTCATAAGTAACCTCCTGCTATGTATCTTAATTTTAAAAACTAAACGTGTGTTATTTGAGGCGGATCTCGCGCATCCGGTCGCCGCCGCTGATAATCAGTGAATTGAACGCGCGGCCGCGTGTTACCTGCGCCACAGAGAAATCAAACTCCCCGGCAAACCGCTCCTTGCCGGACAGACTGTAGACCCGACAGGAATTTTCGTTATTTAGGATGACGAAATCGCCCTGTATATTTATGTTACGCCACGAATACGAGAAATCTGCCGTACCCATAGCGGTTCCATCGGATTTAAACATGCTCAAACGGCTCTCACTTCCGCCCTCGGTGTTGTCCGAGATGACCGCCACATAGTCCTTCGACCATGCCACGCCGCGGACTTCCCCGTCGATCTCCGCCTGGCGCACCAGCGCCGGGCTTGTTACATTTTCCAAAGAGAAAAATGCCACCTGATCATCCGCAAATGCACACGCGTGATCCTCGTCGAGGAACCGGACGCGCGGACAGATGCTGTCTCCCAGCTCATCAAAACCTCCGACCAGACGGTCTGGATAATTCTTTCCATATTCGGAGAAATTGTAAAATACAATCCGGTTTTTGAGTGCCCCGTCCTGCAGATACAGGTCGGAAAGCATGACCTGCGTACCATCCGGCGATAAGGAAACGTCCATCAGGTAACCATTTCCCGACATAACCGTCTTGATCGCCCAGTCAAGCTCGCTGCCGTCTTTCTTGAAAAAGGTCACATACGAAGCATTGCTGTCCTCCACCAGCGCCGCCACGATGCCGTATGCCGATACACTGACGCGCAGGATCGGCAGAAGCGTCGTCGCCTGTCCCTGGCTTCCGGTCTTGTCCACAATATAAATATCATTGCCCTGCTGGTCCCCGATCACGGCATAATCGCCGTTAACATAGCAGATCGGTGATTTCAGCTCATAACTCATCGACCAGACCGCCTTGCCGGACTTGTCCAGATAGGAAGCTCCGTCCTCGTGTATTTCAGGACATTTTCCCCAAACGGGACAAATTCCGTCGTGCTGCTCTCACTCGCCGCAATCTCTTTTTCCCACGCCACCGTATAGTCCGTGTAGGCATGGTTATCTTTATAATACATAAAACCAGCCGCCAAAAGCGCCGCGATTAACACCGCCGTCAGCACCCTGCGGAGACGTTTCCGTCTGGAATGGCGCTCGGCTTTCTCCGCCACCTCTTCCTCATTTTCCCCGTGGCTTATGCCCCGGCGGGGAAACATGTCCTGCGTGGCGGTGTCGATCACACGCCCTCTCAGCTGCTTTTTCTTCTGTTCCCGTTCAATCGGTTCATCTCACTCATTTTTTTATCTCCTGTAGCTGGACTGCCATCTTGATTATACACTATTTTAGATGGTTTGGCATTATCTTTTTGCTATTCTCCGGACACATCCGGCAGCACCAGCGTCTGCCCTGCGATAATGCGGTTTTCATCGGTCAGATGGTTGACCGCAAGGATATCGTCCAGATGACGGATATTGCCATAAAGCTTAAAACAGATCCCATAGAGCGTCTCCCCGTCCCCGACCGTGTACGTGCCGCCGGGCTTCAAGTTTGTGACCGGATAGTCCTGTCCCGCCGTCGAATTGCCGCCCGGATTCGGCAGGTCGCGCTGTGCCTCCGGCTCCGGCAAAATGTACGGGGCTTTCGTCTCCGCCATTTTTCCGTCCTCTTCGCTCTGCCCGCCGGAAGCCTGTCCATTCTGTCTGCCTGCTATGGCAGTGCCCTCTGTGTCTCCATCCGCCGCGCTCTCAAGTGTCCATTTATGCGCCTGTCCTCCGTTCTCCGCTGTTGTTCCGTCTGCATCCACATCCGCGCCGGCCTCGCCGCTCTCAAGCGGCGTCACACTGCCACGGAGCTGTTCCACCGTGACCGCCTCTTTCCCGTCCGCAGTGCCCCGCACACCATCCGGAAGGACGGATACCAGCACACTCTCCATCTCGCGCATTTTCTGGTAATTGCCGAAAAGCACCACGCCGCCGGCAAGCACCGCGACCGAAAGCACGCCGCACAGCGTCCCCAGCGCCCGGATCGTCCCGTAACGCGACGCCGCCTCCTGCTGCCGCTCTTCCATCCGGTTACGGAAATCGCGGATCACCCGATCGCCGGTGCCTGTCTCCACCCGGCGGGCGTCCTTCCGCAGAATCATATAGTCCTGCATCATCTGGTTTTTCTCGTAGTATATATGATATCCTTTCAAACGGTAAAACCCGTCCTCCGACATCACATAGTATGCCGCCTCACCGTCCACGCCGCTGTTTATGTACATAAGCTGGTTTTTCCCACCGAAATACTGCTTGTGCAGCCGCCAGTAGGTCAGGGGACTTAACATACACCCCGCGCGCCGCAGATAAACCACCCCTGCACGGTCTTTTTCGGAAATGTCTCCTCCATCCGCTGGTATGCCTTTTTCCATGCCGCCTCCGAAAAGACAATCTTCTCCCCGGACGGCACAACCTCCTCCATCTCCAGCGCCCCGTCCACAAAGAGGCACGGAACCTCCTGCTGTGGATCCGAATTTCCGAGCAGCAGCCCGACCCGGAGTCCCGGTCCGCCGGATGGATATACCTGTTTCAAATACGTGTTTACATAATCCTCCACATACAACCGGACCACCTCATCCCGCTCGCCGATCTGCCGGATATTTTTCGGCAGTTCTGCGCGGGAACCAGAATATTCTCCCATATGTTCACCCCGCTATGATAGATTCTCCTGAAACCGGGTCTGTACTTGCTTCCATGATTTGATTGCTGCACCGTGCAGCATTTTCAGTGCTGAAAATACCTGCTCAAATACAGTAACATGATTTTCCGTAATTTCAGGAGTATGATGAATTTCTTTCCGCCTATCATAACGCCGATTGCATGCAAAATTTGTCAAACGGAGGCAGCATCCAGGCAAAAATTTTCGACAAGCCCGATCCCCGCGCTGATGCAGTCTGCCAGCTGCATGACGAGTGCCAGGCGGATACTCTGCAGCATCATCGGATCGTAATGGCTGCAGCCCGCCACGATCCCGGTGATAAAGAGATCTCCGACCGCGTGAAGCTCCTTGCAGACGCCAAGCCCCGGCTTTAAAGCCCCACGCCCCAGCGTGACATAGCCGACGTGGTTTTCATCGCCAACCGAGGCATCGACCGCCACCACCAACGCATCCGGGTACCCATTTTTTAAAACCTGTACGTAATGTTCCAGGTTCATCGCGTGCACGGGGCGATCAAGTGTTCCGAATACCAGCGTACCGCGCCGCCGTTCCTGTTTGAGTTTATATCCGATCAACGGTCCCAGACTGTCTCCGGTCGAGCGATCCGTGCCGATGCAGAGGAAAACCAGTTTCTTTTTATGCCTTCGGGTCATTTCTTCCTGAATCAGCCCACTTAACTGCCCTGCCAACTCTCCCACCGCGTCCCGGCGGGCTGAATTGTAGTAATATATCTCCGGACTGCCACCGAACCGGCTGCGTCCCCGTCTGTTCATCTCCCACACCGTCCTGTTTTCTCCCTGCCTGTTGGACAGGGGTTGTTTTACCTTTATTATAGGCAGGGTGGCAGGAAATTATGCGAAAATTGAAGGATATATACACGGACGAAAAAAGATGTGACAGAAGGCAGCTTTACAGCGCCCGGTGTCACATCTTTTTTCTGGTTGTTCCTATATCTAATTATTTATTTTTATGAAATAATTTCCACAGTTTACTTTCCGCCGCGTTCGCGGTATTCTGCGATGACCTCGCTTAAATTAACGGCTGTGCTGTTATCCAGAATATGTTTCAGCGCGTCCAACTTTTCTGGATTCAGAAATTCCTTGCCTAAGTAGCACTCGTAGGTATCTGTGATAAAGATTCTCTTTTCCTTGATTACCGTCTCGGTATAGTGCAGGCGGCTCTCGACCTCCTGATGACCTTCTTTGAGTTGTTCGAGCTTTGCACGGCTGTTGCTGGTGATCTCATCGGTCAGGATGGTTTTTGTCACATTTTCGAAGGTGTTTAATGCGTCCTTTTTCTTCTTCGCCGTCTCCTCCAGATCCTGCTCCATCTGGGAGATCTCATCGTCGTATTTTTCCAGATCGTAGAGCGCTTCACTGCGATCCCGACGGATCGAGGAGGTGATCACCGCGATCTTGCGGTTGTTCGCCGCGATCAGACTGCGGATCGAACGTCCTTCCTGCAGCGCCGCCAGATGGCGATCCTTCGTCCAGTTTCCAATCAGGATATACAGTCCGCCAAAAACAACCACATCCACGCCGTAGATCATCGCCAGGTATAAAGTCTTCTGTTCTGGAAGCAGCTTGTAGATGCCGCACGGGATCAACAGGAAACAGATCGCAAAGGTAATCAACACCGTCAGAAATTCTTTGAATCCCTCGGGAAATACAGCGCATAGTACAGTGGGCTTTTGCAGACAAATGGAACACGATCCGACTGGAACAGCGTCCGCATCCGCACGGCAAGCTCTCGGTTGTGCGCGTGAAGCTCCTGCGTTTCTTCCTTAATCCGCTCCTTGATGCCCTGGTTTTTCGCCTTTTCGCGGCGTGTCCGCGTGCGTTTCAGCTTATCCTGCAGCTTCCCAAGCTCATCGTCATAGCTTTTTTCAATCTCATCCCGGCGCTTTTTCACGGTCGAATTCACGGCATCCGCCACCGCTTTCCGCTCCGTCTCCAGCACGCGCAGACGCTTTTTCTCTTCCTGAGCAAGCGTCTCCTCCTGTTTTTCAAACTCCGCCAGCTCCACCACTGCCTGTCTGGCGTCTTCCAGAAATGTTTTCACATCCGTTATCGCCTGTGCCATCTCGCCCCTCCCGGTCTTTGTCTTTTTGTAACGGCTGCCTGCCCTTTATTCTTCCAGCACCTGTATCTCCAGATAATCGAAATCGATGCTCTCGATAAAGTTGTCCTGGGTAAAACGCGCCTTATCGTGGCGTTTGAACTCCTCGATCGTCTTATCCAGCCAGACCGGATGCCCCAGATCAAAGGCATAGCAAATCTGGTCGATCGCGTCAAACACCATCGCCGTTCTCGACATTGTATAATCACCGTTGCTGATCACAATATCCCTAAGCATCCGGTTTTCCTTCATCATTTTTCCCCAAAGACGAAACATCCTGCCGTTCCTTTCCCGCTGTCAAATTTCATTTTTACCGTGTCCGGATGTTCTCTCCGGACATCTTTTCTCACAATCTTATGTCCAGTATATCAGCTTTTTTAAGAGTTGACAAGGCGGGGCTTTTCGGCAAAATTCACTGCCACTGTGTCATCGTGCAGCACTTCCCATTGTGAACCTCACATGGCTAAAGTCACATGCTTCTCAGCCGTTTTAAACGGCAAGACTAAATATCGGCGGATACGCCAGTAACTTAGAATTTGTGCGGATACGCACTTTTCCCATGCCGGATACGGCTGGTTTCCACATTACAGGTAGTCCGCTGTATATCTGCCTGCGTTTATGCCGCTTTTAAATTGTTTACTTCTACATAAAGCTTTCTTAAATCTGCATAAACACATGAGGTTCTACGCTTCACCGCAGGTACTTTTGCCTCCAGTGAAGACCTTCCCGTTTCCGGCAAGGGTTTTAAAAGTTCCCGTATAAAATATCTCACTCCGATATTATAAAAAAACGCCTCTATCAGTTTTTGCTGATAAAAGCGTTTTTTATTCTATGTTCCATTTTCTATGTGTAGATCTGGGCTGCAGTTTCCTTCATGGAACATGCCAGAGTGAACGCCGCAGAACGCATATTCTTTTACAGACCCGCTCCTTACAGTCTCTTAAGCAGCGCCTCTCTCGCTTCCTCATAGCCCGGTTTGCCAAGCAATGCAAACATATTTTTCTTATAGCTCTCTACGCCCGGCTGGTTGAACGGATTGACGCCCAGAAGGTATCCACTGACGCCGCAGGCAAATTCGAAGAAATAGAAGAGCTGTCCTAAGCTGTACGCATCCATCGCCGGGATCGTCACTTTCAGGTTCGGCACACTGCCGTCGGTATGTGCCAGAATCGTGCCGTTCATCGCACTCTTGTTGACGAAATCCACGCTCTTGCCAGCCAGATAGTTCATACCGTCCGTGTCAACATCTTCTTTCTTCAAAATGATCTCCGCCGGAGATTCAGCCACTTCCAGAACTGTCTCAAACATGATTCTCGCGCCGTCCTGGATGAACTGACCCATCGAATGAAGATCGGTCGTTAAATCAACCGCTGCCGGGAAAATACCTTTCTGATCCTTGCCCTCGCTCTCGCCGTAGAGCTGTTTCCACCACTCCGATACATAGTGCAGGCTCGGCTCATAGTTTGCCACAATCTCGACCTGTTTTCCCTTCCGGAGCAGAATGTTGCGGACCGCCGCATATAACAGAGCAGAATTCTTCTCAAACGGAGTCTCCAGTGCATTCTTTCTCGCGTCTGCCGCGCCCTGCATCAACGCATCTATATCCGCGCCGCTGACCGCGATCGGAAGCAGACCGACTGCCGTCAGGACGGAGAAACGACCGCCAACATCATCCGGAACCACGAAGGACTCATAGCCCTCTTCATTTGCCAGATTCTTGAGTGCTCCCCGCGCCCGGTCTGTCGTCGCGTAGATTCGCTTGTTTGCCTCTTCTTTACCATATTTCTCAATCAGCATCTCCTTAAATACACGGAATGCGATCGCCGGCTCCGTTGTCGTACCGGACTTAGAAATAATATTGATAGAGAAATCTTTTCCATCGACCAAATCCATCAGATCATGGATGTATTTGCTGCTGATGCTGTTGCCAACGAAGTAAATCTCCGGTGTTTTTCTTTTTTCTTTCGGAAGATTATTGTAAAAACTATGGGACAGGAACTCGATCGCCGCTCTTGCGCCCAGATACGAACCGCCGATACCGATTACCAGCAGGACATCGGAATCCTTCTGAATCTTCTCCGCTGCTTTTTTGATGCGTCCGAACTCTTCCTTATCATAGTCCACCGGAAGGTCGATCCATCCAAGAAAATCATTGCCCGCGCCGGTCTTTTCTACCAGCGTCTCTCTTGCCGCCTGCACGCCCGCCTTGATACCGGCGATCTCTTCCTCATGAATAAATGCAGCTGCTTTTGAATAATCAAAGATCACATCTTTTCCCATATGTTTCCTCTCCTTTGCATTTCAGCCGTCCGCAGGCGGCGTGATTACTTTGTCAAAAACTTAACTTATCTTTATTATAGCAATCTGGACACCCGTGTGCAACCAGTTTTCAGTTGGAATCATCATTTACAACCCCGATAAATACTCCCTCATAATATCCCCCAGAACCTGCGCCTCCTCGCGGCTCAAACCTTTCATCCAGTCACCCGCATTTGCCTCGCCATTTCGTGTTTTCCGCGTATCCCGGCTTGCTGCAATCTGGTCGAGGCTCTGCTTCAAATACTCCATTTCCTTGTCGCCGGAACGCTCCTTCGCTTCCTGCCTGGGACCCGTATTGTTTTCCGTTTCATTTCCTGATACCATCCGGCGATCCGTAAGATGCCCATCTGTCTCATGCTTGTCCCGTTCCTCCGGTTCGCGCGGTGCAGTGCGAACTGCCCGCATCAGATTCTGTGCCCGTGCATCCCGCTCACGGAACGGATTCACTCTCATCGCTGTCCGCGATTTTCCTTTTTCAAACTCCGTTTCTCCCAGATCCCGGTTATCCGTTTCAGCATCATCCCGACCACTCACGCCGCGATCTGCCCGCAGAGTACTCTGCAGCCATTTCGGCATTTCCCGCACATTCGAGTCCACGCCAGCAACTCCGCCGGATACTCCAGAGGCTCCGGACATTTCCTGTCCGCGCGTCTCCTTCTCACGTGCCGCCCGAAGGAACACCGAATTATCCACATACTCCAAAAGCGCCGTTTCCAGCCGCTGCTGTTTCTGGTCAATCTGGAAACAGCTATCGATAAATGCCAGAAACAGACCGCTCATGACAGCTGCCGACGCATACAGCACAATATAGCTCGCATCCAGCTCATACCAGTACGCCAGAAATGCCTCCGCTGCTCCGGTCAGAAGCCCTAAAAGCACCATTTCCATTGACACGCCGTTCCACGCATCCAGCGAAATATGTAAAAATGAAAATCCGTCAATCTGCTTGTCCAGATATGCCTGCGTGTTCACGATGTTCTGTCCCAAACGGCAGGTATTTTCCAACCGCTGCTTCAGATTTTGAAGATTCTTGTTCCGGGTCATCGCCATGTTGTCAGTTTCTTTTAATAATCTTTTGTAGAGGCTCCGTGTAATCAACTTGCTGACAAATCCGATCATTCCGATTGCCGCAAGAACGGACAGCGCTTTTCCAGTTTGTAAAAATTCCAGCATAAAAAAGCTCCCCTTTCTCTACTTCCGGATCACTTCCGGGTGGCTTGCCACAGGTCAGGTTTAGGCGCTTCGCAGTTTGTCTCTTGCAATTTGCTTTTCACATTTTGCTTTTCACATTCTGTTTTTTGCGCCTGTCAAATCCCGTCTGCATCGTGGCTTTATTATATCCACCGAAAGAGTCTTTGTGAAGATGAGAAAGGGGAAAATCGTTCGTCAAATTCTGCCTTAATTCGATTTTTAATGGGGGTTTAACAACACTTTGCAAGAATTCTCCCATCCTCTCTAGGTGGTGAGATGAATTGCCTTTTGGGAAAATCATGCAATATCTGGCATATTAAAACTGCACATATCTGTGCACATAAATGAAAATAAACACGTGAGAACAAACGTTCTAAAAGGCATGGACAAACGAGTGTTCCTGTGTTATAATATAATCAGCCGAAAGCAAAAGAAAAGGCTTGAAAATATCGGGAGTTGAACTTGATACAGAAAGAAAAATCTCCTGATCTCCCCCAAAAAACGCAGATTTTGTTCGGGACTGCGTAGATACGAAACAGTTCCGCTCATAATAACAGAACCGTGGGACACACGGGGATAGCTCGCCTATGCTTTGCCCAATAGGGCAATCGAACGAGAAGCCCCCCACTTCCAGCGTTAGCTAAGTGGAGGGAGTATGTCACGCAAGCAATATCATTCATAATTCACACATTAGATAAACAGGATTTAATTTTTATTAATTCTACTCATCCAAAACCAAGAAAAATTACTGTAACTGCTGTTTTCCTACAAAACTTTTCTTTTCAAATTTTCGTGCTTATGAATTTAATTATGCCTCATAACGAGATGCCATCTCTAATAAGAGGTTTACCGAATGCTTGATCGCCTGCGCTTCAAATGCCGCATAGTCCATACCCGCACTGTCATCTGCCTTATCCGAAATGGCACGGATGATCAGGAACGGGATTCCGTTTAAATATGCCGCCTGTGCAATCGCTGCGCCTTCCATCTCGGTACAGCTTGCGCTAAACTGCCCGATCAGCCACTCCTTTTTTGCCTTATCCGAGATAAACTGATCTCCGCTTACCACGCGTCCCGGAAATGCCTGAATCTCCGGATTTACCTTCTGGTTGCACTCAATCGCCAGCTCGCGCAGCTTCTCATCCGCCTCAAATGCAAAGGTATCTACACGCGGAATCTGTCCGATCCGATATCCGAATCCGCTCGCATCCATATCATGCTGCACCGCATCCGTCGATACAACGATATCGCCAATGTTAATCTCCGCGCGCAGGGAACCGGCGATACCTGTGTTCACAATCGCACTGATATGGAACCGATCCGCCAGAATCTGACTGCACATACCCGCATTTACCTTGCCGATACCAGAGCGAACCACAACCGCGTCCTTTCCGCCCAGTTTGCCCTGATAAAAATCCATACCGGCTACACTTGTCACGGTGACATCTGTCATTTTCTCCTTGATCTGAGCCACCTCTTCATCCATCGCTCCGATGATTCCTAACATCTGTTTGTCCTCCTGTTTTTTCTATCATTCATCCTTCTATCCTTTTTAACGCGACCGTATCTTCACAGTTCACACGTTGTGCAAACTGTAACAGAATTTTGCTGATGCTTCGCATTCCAAATCAGCAAAATCCACTGCCAGAACAGTATCGTACGGAATTTTCAGTTCAGAAAATTCCTACCTGTAAACAATAACACCGTATCTTCTCAAAAAGTATACTGGATTTTTGTTATCTTGACAACACCTTTGCTGACAGACTATAATCATTTTACTGCGGTGGATTCCCGCCACAGCAGATTAAAACTCATACCATTTTACCATTTGAGGAGGTTTTATCATGACATACAAGACAAAGGGAGTCTGTTCCCGTGAGATTAATTTTGAAGTAGAAGATAATAAAGTAAAGAATGTGCAGTTCGTCGGCGGCTGCTCCGGCAACACACAGGGCGTTGCCCGCCTGATCGATGGCATGGATATTGACGAGGCAATCTCCCGCATCGAAGGCATCCAGTGCGGCTTCCGCCCAACTTCCTGCCCGGATCAGCTGGCACAGGCGTTGAAGGAGTATAAGGCGAACGTGAAATAAGTATCTTTTGGTAGATTCTTTCAGACCCGCCGACATAGTGAAAAACCATTTTAAACCCCCACCTGAAAACATCTGGAATTTTGAATCCAAAAATTCCTGGATGGTTGCAGGTGGGGGTATTTATGTGATCGCTTTTTTCATACCATTTCGTGTTGCAAATATAGATTTAGTAACACTGTCCCCGTTTAGAATTAGTCGCCGTATTCAGTGATTTTGATTCCCTCTGTTTTTGTCATAAAGGACTGTCCCTTTCCATTTGACTCTACATAATGAACGCCAACTACTCTATAATAATAACCCGTCTTTTGATTTTTCACAGTAAATTCATTTGTCATTCCTGATAAATCTTCTGTTGGAAAATCTTCTTTTTTGGCATCATATATATATCTTGAAACCTCCACCCATTTACCGTCCTCTTGTCTTTGCAGTATTGCAATATTTTTGATTTTATCACACTCTATATGAGCTAATGTTTCAATAATGATACCAATATCACCTTTCCCCAAATTGCTAATACGTGTTGTTGCGGTATCAATAATGCTTCCCCTCGGTTCTATTCCTACAGCTACTCCCTCCGCAGAATTTTCATCCAACAACCTAGTCGTATTATAATCAGCTACTTCAATCGAAAAACCATCAATATTTTTTATTTCACCCGCCTGAACCTGTATCGCTGCCATTGCCATAATAAATCCAGCGCAAATTAATGTATAAATTTTTCTTCTCATAAATCCTCCCTAATTTCCTTCCAAACAAAGGTTTTTAACTATTTTACAAAATTCTTTCTGTGGCATTACTCCAGAAATCTGGTAATAAGCATCTCCTGTTTCATAATAAGAACTATACTCTATCTTTCCTGTATCTATGATAGCTTTGTTTATAATAATATTTGCTCTCAAAAATTCATTTATAGACACTTTTTTCTTTTTTTCTATCTGATACAACACTTACCGAATTTCCAACATCTCCTGTTTGTTGCACCAATTTCACTTTATATTCCCCATATTTAAAATACATAACTGATCTTGTTTCTTCTATATCAGCTTTCACATATTCCAAATTTTTAGGTATATAAGCTAATTTCATGACTTGAATTTTTGTTTTTCTAGCTATCTCTGTATATACTTTATCTAGTTCATCCTCTCCGGAAATTGCCTTGACATTATTTAAAACAATATCACTCCGCACACTATCCCGTTCCCGCACCACATACCGATACTCCCTCTTCGCCCCAGCCGAAATCCCCATCGCCACAACCATCACTGCGATAGCGGCGGCAGCTACAGAAACTTTCACAATCGTTTTCAACCGGCGTGGTTTGCGAGCTTCTTCGTGCAGTTTGACAATGTTCTCACTGGATGATTCTTTTTCACTTTCCGGGCTTGTTCCCACCTCCGCTTCTAACTTTGCCATCAACCTCTCAAAGCCGTCTTCTGGTTCTGGAGGTATGTCGCTGTCTTTTACTTCCGTCTGTGCAAGGATAAAATCCTTCAACAGCTGATCTTCGCTGACTCCAAACGCTTCCTGCAGCAGGCGCTCTGCATCTTCTCCAGCTTTTTTTCCGCGCCGGCTTCTGCTCACTTTTTATCCCTCCTATCTGTCCTCGTCCTAACTTTTAGGTTGACTTTTCTTTTTTTCCGTTTACTATACTAAATGTAACCCTTTGCGGGTATGATAAAGCATAAAAACAGTTGTTTTCAGGTTATGGTTGTCCCCTCACACCGTAACCAGCGGCTGATGTGTGGAGGAAACTACTATGAAAAAAATCATTCTGACCGGCGGTGGTACTGCAGGTCATGTTACACCGAATCTCGCCCTGCTTCCGGCACTGCGCGAGGAAGACTTTGAGATTCACTATATTGGTTCTTATAACGGCATTGAGCGCCGCCTGATCGAGGCAGCCAGCATCCCTTACGATGGAATCTCATCGGGAAAACTGCGCCGTTATTTTGACCTTAAGAATTTTTCAGATCCGCTTCGCGTTCTGAAAGGATACTTTGAGGCTCGCAAGCTTATGAAAAAATACAAACCGGATATCGTCTTTTCCAAAGGCGGTTTTGTCGCTGTTCCGGTCGTTCTGGCTGCCAAGCATTATAAAGTGCCTGTCATCATCCATGAATCCGATATGACCCCAGGACTGGCAAATAAAATCTGTATTCCAGCCGCTTCCAAGGTATGCTGCAACTTTCCGGAAACACTTAAATATCTTCCGGAAGATAAGGCGGTTCTGACCGGTTCCCCGATCCGTGAAGAGCTTCTGCACGGGGATCGTCTGGCGGGACTCCAGTACGCCCATCTTTCTGCCGATCGCCCAGTAATCCTGATCATCGGCGGAAGCCTCGGCTCCGTCACGGTCAATCAGGCTGTCCGCGGCATTCTTCCGCAGCTTCTGAAAACCTATCAGGTAATACATATCTGCGGAAAAGGCAATCTGGATGAGTCTCTCATCGGCACCGAAGGATATGTTCAGTATGAGTATGTGGATAAACCACTCCGCCATCTCTTTGCAGCGGCAGATCTGATCATCTCCCGCGCGGGCGCAAATTCCATCTGCGAAATTCTGGCACTCCGCAAACCGAACATTTTGATCCCTCTGTCGGCTGCTGCCAGCCGCGGCGACCAGATCTTAAATGCCAACTCCTTTGCAAAACAGGGATTCAGCACCGTTCTGGAAGAAGAAGTTTTAACCGCAGATACTCTCAGCCAGGCAATCGAAGAGACCTATAAAAATCGCCAGCAGTTCATTGATAAAATGTCTGAAAGCCACTTAAACAATGCTGTCAAAACCATCATGGGGCTGATTCATGATTGCACACGCAGTTAGTAACATTGCTACGTTTGTATAGTACAAGACTAAAACACTGAATATGTAAGCTTATCATCACATCGGACAGATTCGAAACGGCTCTGCTTCGATGTGATTTTTAAATATCAAACAGCTTTGCCCTCAACACGCGCTTCTGCAGTTCTGCTTTTGCCCTGTAAAGACGTGTACAGCATACCGTTGATTTGATTTTCAAAACCGCACAGGCTTCTTCCGCCGTCAATCCCTCCAGAACACGGAGAATCAAAACATCCCGCCAGTCCTTCTTCATAGATTTGACAATCTTCCATACGTTCCAATAGATATCCCTATCGATAACCTCCTGATCCAGAAGCTGAATTCCTATCTCCCCTTCCAAAAGAAGGTTCATAATCTCTTCTTCCGCATCCGGATCTTCCAGATGCAGCATCTCGCGGCGCCGCATCTGCCTCCGATTATCGATCCACTTGCTCCGTAAAATGCGGATCAGTAAAACCAACTTTACTTTATGATCCAGATCTAACGAATAGCGCTTGTAATATTCAATGAAAGCTTCATGCACCATATCCTCAATGTCATCGTACCCTACTCCAATTCTATACGCATATTTCTTCAGCGGTACCAGGTACTCTCTGTAAAGCGCTTCAAAAAGCGCCATTTTTTCATTCTCATGGTGCATATCCAAACTCCTATCGCGTCAGTTCTTCGCGGATGGAGCTACTAATTTCTGCCAGCTCTTCCGGCGTTGCTTTTCCTGGCGCCCATGTCACCATATCCGGTCCATTTTCATATCTCGGAATAATGTGTACATGGAAATGAAAAACTGTCTGTCCTGCGGATATGCCATTGTTCTGAACCACATTGAACCCCGTGCAGCCCAGTGCTTTCTTCATCGCCGCACCAATCTTTCCAGCTAATGGAAGAGCTTTTGCCGCAATCGCCGGATCCAGCTCACATAAATCTTTGAAATGCTGCTTCGGCAGAATCAGCGCATGTCCCTTCGATGCCGGTCCTAAATCCAGAATCACACGAAAATCTTCATCTTCATAAACCGTTGAGGATGGAATCTCTCCGCCAGCGATCTTACAAAAAATACATTCTTTGTCTGTCATGTCGGTCTCTCCTTCTCTCTATGCTTCTCCATTCACTGGAAAAGCGGTATTTTCTTTTGTCACTTGGCTTGAAACTTCCATGTCAAGTGCCTTTATTATAGCATATCCCCATGGCTTGTTCTATGTAAATTTGCAGAAACGCGAAATTGATGTACTTGCAAAATAATTCACATCAATTTCGTGTTTTTGGTTATTATTTTATATTTTCAGATAATTTATCGGTGTTCCCAAAATTTATATCCGACATCCGCCAAATAAATGGAATCCCCATTCCCCAAACTGACTGTTTCATTTGCCTGAAGCGGATAGCCATTGACCGATGTTCCATTGGTTGAATTGAGATCTGTTAGAATGTATACGCCCTCCTTCTGATCGATCCGCGCATGAAGACGGCTGACGGTCGGACGGTCAATACATGCGTCCGACAGCCCCGGATGTTTTCCAAGTGTAAATGGAATATAGGAAATCTGAATCACTGTTCCTCCGGCTTCCACCGGCTCTAAGCGCACCGTTCCTTCCCCATTCTTTGAGGCAGACAGAAGCGTAGTCCCCGCTTCTCTCGCCCGCTCTATCTGTGCTTCTTCTTCTCTTCGAAGTTCCTGCCGATAAGCTTCTTCACTCTCCGGATAGACCTGCCAGCGGTTTTCAGGCGTTGTCTGCTGCCAGTCTTGATATGATAGAGTTCCTTCTATCCCAGACCGTTCTTTCTTTTTCTGGATCACTTTCCTCTCACCATTCCGCACACGACTGCTTTTTCCACCTCGTCCAGCTTCATCCGCCTGATCCACTTCCGTGCTTTCCTCTCTATCCTCTCCCTGACCTCGATTTTTCTTCCTGCCACCATATACCTGCCATTTTCTGCGGGCTGCCAACATCTCCCTCAAAAACACGATTCCCCCGATGCCGCTACTGATTGCATACAGCCATACATCCATTTCTCCCGTCACGTACCAATACACAATGCCAGCTGCCACCGCGCTTCCAAGTACCTTTATCCACCTGTTCTGCCATTGTCCCTTTTGTTTTCCACCTGCCCTTTCAGACTTTTCCCCCACTTCATCTGAGTTCTCTACCGACTCCAGGTTCTTTTTCATCGTTTTCTCCTGATACAACGCTTCCTGCCTATATTTCCAATCCTTCCTGGCTGGCGTTTGAGTGTCAGAAGCCATTTTCCCTGATCGAGATTCCAACGTATCCCTCCGATTTTGCTCCGCTTCAAGCCACTCCTGCCGATCCGCCCACACTCCCGCCGTCTCAGGATCCCCCTCATCCTCGTTTCGTTTTTCTGCCGAAAAGATCCGATCTTCCCCCGAAAGCTGGCGCAGCAGATCTGCCGTTCCGTAATTCTCCCGCAGACTAATCTGGTACAGATTATAAGCTAATACAACAGCCTCCCGATCCTGATGATCCGCACGTTCCAGAAGATACCCCAGCAGTTTTGAGAGCGCCTGCGGCGCCTCTTCCCGATGCCCCGGAACCAGACATAATTCCACAGTAAAATGATCGGGTTCCAGATACAGGTATTCCGGATCCAGCAAAAGCTGTTCCTCTTTTAACAGGTACTCTTCCACCCGCTTCAGAACCGCCAGCACACCAAGCAGAATCGACCGGAGTTCTTGTCCCGACAAGGTCCGTTTTTCCAACACCCGTCTAAGCGGCTGTCTCGACGTTATCTCATAATAATATTCTCTCGCCTCCTCCGTCTGGCGGACCCGGAACTTCAAAAGCCCTTCGATGGCATTCGCCGACAGCATCTGTACCGCATAGCCCGTTTCTTTCTCCGGCGCTTCGATTATCATATAATTATGATTCATTTCCCGGCTATACCGAATCTCCATCCCGTATCCTCCATCACTCTGCATTTTCCAACACTGTCAGCAAACGGATCGCCCGCTCCGGCTCCTGTCCGCGCAGGGATATCTCCGTCTCTGTACTGCTCTTTACCCTTCCGTCCAAGTCTCCCCCATCTTCCCGGATCGTCAAAACTGCATCTCCGCACCGGAAGAATCCACGCAGGCGCTGTCCAGCTCTGCTGCTTATCTCCCCCACTGTCATTCCATCTCCCCGCAACGTTTTTTCCTCCCGATACAGGCACCGTTCCATCGCCTCCTGCAGGACAAAACGCCCCGTAATCCTGCCATGCACCTCAAACACCCCATTTAACAGTGCCGCGATAAAAAAGAATGCAACCGCCATCACAAACGAGGCTTCCACCGTATAACTGGCAGAAACCTCCCGCTTCATCCAAGAGATGCTATCAGCATCCAAATCCACACCGGAAGCACACACGGCAGAAATGGCAGCTTCTTTTTCCGCATTTTCTCCCATAGACCATTCCCCTTTCCGCCAAGCAGTGCCGTAAGCATCCAGACACCTCCTGCCAGACTGCTCACAAATACAGCTCCCATCAAAAGTTCAAGCGTCCGCCATCCCCCCAGATAACACCCAGTGATCAGAAAAAAGCAGCCATCTCCCAGTCCGACCGCACCTTTCGTCTGCCGCTCCATCCAGAACAAAAAAATCCCCGGCAGCATTCCCAAAAGCCATACCGTTATCTGCAACACACTTTTTTTCCAATCCCATCCATCTTTTATAACCGACAGCACACACCGTATCATCGTAAGCGCCATTCCTGCCGTTCCAAATCCATATAGCCAGCTTACACGTATCCGTTTTCTATGAAGATCCTGCCAGGAAAAGACCATCAGAAAAAGGGAAAAAACAACCGCACAGAGGAAACATACTGCACTTTCCAAATCCATCCGCGTAAATCCCATGAAACTTATCCCTGCACTGTTTTCCATCACTCCGCCCTCTCACCCCTCCTTGATTCTTTCCGCCATCCGCACCTATCCACTTCCACAGTATGAACACACACCCATATATTCCACCTCTGATCGCCGCACCTTCTGCACATAATATGCCAATGACGAACAGTCCTGCTTTCCATGGTAAACCTCGCCGGACGGAAGAATATACACCAGACCTCCCGCCGACACCGTCTTTCCACAGTATCTGCAAGCCTTATAACGGCATCCCCCGCTGTTTCTAAGCACCCCCGAAATTACATCTGCATACGCAGCCGCGGTGATCTGATTCGATATATAATGGCACGAAGGCGAGAGATGGTAGCGCGTACTGTCCCGCCCCACATAGACCCATTTTCCCTCCGGTTCTGAATCGTTTTTCTCTGAGAAATACCCGCCTTCCGCCCCAATCCATCCCCGCTTCCGGCTCCGGGAAGTAAGCGTCACATGGTCAAGCGCAAATACCGAGAACGGCAACCGCACCTGATAGGAGGCGCGCAGGTCAATCCATTCTCCATCTTCCGATACGCGGCTGGCGCCACACTGGATATTGGACACTTTGTTTCCACCCGCTGTCTGAATCTTCTCCTTTAAATATCCCTGCAGGATAAGCCCGGACGGAAGTTCTGACCAGCCCCCCGTTCCCTTTTCTCCTGCCTCTGCCGCTTTTCCCGCCTCCATTTCTGCCGGATGCACCGTATGGGATGTACGATACACCTGCCATCCCAGTTCCCGCCCCGTCACTTCCAGCACCGTCTGCACCTTTCTCTGAGTATCCAGTATTTCCATCGGAACTGACAGGAGAATCACCGTAAACATAAACAATGTCAGACTAAGCGCCGCCTCAATCGTCAGGCTCGCACACAGGGAAGCAGAGGACAATGCCCTTTTCCAGGGTCGTTTTGTTACTTGGGCTCTATGCCGCCGAAGGACGGGTATCCCGACCGCACAGATACTTTCATTTATTCGTTTTGTTAGGTTAGTTGTCATCATCTTTTTTACTGGCTTTCTTTATGTACTTGGAGAGGCACATTCACTTGCATCATCTCCTGAAAAAGGACACTGTCCTCCACTCCCCTGTAATTGTGTTTAATATTCCTTCTGGGACGTTCTACGAAGCGGTATCAACGTTCCCTGTGCCGCATAGGACACACTTACCCCATACTGGCACTGATCCATCCGAAATCCCGGCTCTTTTTCTGAAATGCGGTTCTGAATCATATCCATCATCCGGTAACAGAAACGGCTCTTTCCCTGTATCAGAAAAAAGAGTTTCAGCCAGTCCTGGTAGTCCAGCCCTCTGTCGTCTGTCCCGTTTTTCAATGAAGGATCCGTCCCCGTTTCCAGAAAGATGGACGCGCCCTTTTCCGTCAGAGCAGAAAGCGAAATCTGCCACTCCCCCAGCTGTTTGAAAAAAGGAATTTTTCCGCCAGCCAGCAGAACCTTCACATCTGCCACCGACTCTGCAAACGCCCAGACTGTCATGATAAAGAAGGATGCCGCCGCCGTGATCGGTGTGATTCCCGCCAGCCCCGTGATTGCCAGCGCCAATGCTTCCGCCTCCGACCGTTTTTCAGAATCCGCATATAAAGCTGCCAGATTCACCGCCTCGCGCACAGCCAGAAGTTCATTGACGGTGCGTTTTAAATTTTCCCGCTCCGACGCATTTCCCTGTAAGAGATATTCCTGCTCATAATGGACACTTCCCGTCTTTTCCTGCCCGAACCGGGTAAAAAAATGCGCCGCATACGCATCTAAAAGAGCCCGTTCAAGCCCCGCTGTCCAGACATCCCCAGTCGTCCCCCGCTTTCCGCTCTCTCCGCCTGCATACAACGCCGACGGAAATGCCGCGGTCGAAATCCAGTTTTCTGAAATCACAGTTCCCGCCGGCACACAAAGACTCAGCAGATCCGTCCCCGACAGGCGGCTGACTGCTTCCAGCACATTCATTTTTTTCTTGTCTCGGACTGCCGGAACCCGGAAACGTCCATCCTTCTGAAAACCCGCTGTGATCGTCAGAACCGGCGCCCACAGCGCTTCCTCGTCCAGCTCATCGTCCTCATCGTCAGGCTCCCAATCATCGATATAATCCTGTATCTCCTTCCCTTTCCGGACTGCTTCTGCAACCACCTCTTCATTTCCTTGAGCCGTCTCTTCTGTCTTTTTTACCTCCTGGCGGCGCGCTCCATCCGCATCCAAATACGAACGATACCCCCGCATCTCCTCCTGTACCATGCCCCAGGAGCCTTCTTCCAGATCCGGCTGGGCTTCCTGCGCCCCCTGCTCCGATCCCTGCAATTCTTTCGCAAGCCGGTCCGCCTGTTTTTCATACGCCGCAACCAGCCCCGGAATCTGCTTTAATTCTTTCTCTAAGCTTTCCGCCAATTGAAAGAACGAGCTTCCATCCGCCTGGCGGACCGCTGCCTCCATCTCCTCCAGATGTTTCTCCTGTTTTTGCAGGCAGGCTCCGATCGCCTCGATCGACTCTTCCAGACGCAGCACTTTTCTGCCATTTTCCTGATATCCTTCCGCAATCCCATGAACCGCCCTTGCTTCCGTCATCCGTTTTTCCATCTCAGGCAGTTCAGACTCCTCACTTTCCAGCGTCCAGACACCCACTTTCATATAATCGGTAACTTCCTTCGCAAAGAAATCCCCCTTATGCCCGGTGATCGCATCCATCGCTTCGATCTGTACCTTGCCGCCGCTGACCGGATAAAAGGGCGCTGCCGCCAGATATGTTTCCATCTGCGGCTCCATCTCCGCCGCCAGGCGCTCTTTATCCGCACATTCCAGCACAAAAATCCGGTATTTATCCCAAATCTCCCGGTGATAACAGCTCATCAGAGAATCCAGTGAGGAATTGAGCGCCATCTGCATATACCAGCCGCTTCCGGCTGCCCTGGCGGACTCAAACAGCCCGCCCATCAGCGCACAGATACAGGTCAGAATCAAACTCAGGAAAACTGTGATCTCCCCGCAAACTTCCTTTTCTGTTTCAATGTGCCGTTCTGCCCGGATCAATATACCTCCTTCGACTTGCTGTTGATCTGTTTAAAGATATTTGTAAGAAGCGTATTAATCTGCTTTTTAAAGACAATGACCAGACCGATCAGCACCACCAGAATCAGCACTAACTCAATGACCCCCACACCATCCTCGTCCATCAGAAACGATTTTACTTCTCTTACCAGATACGCTTTATCCATATACTTTTTCTCCTTTCTCCCCATTTTTCAGATCCCAAACGCCAGAAACGCCGGGACTGAAACCATCACCATAATAATCATCAACATCAAAAACAATGGAAGCATCAGCTTTGTGGATGCCTCTTCCCCCCGGCGTCTTGCCAGTGCTTTCTCTTCTTCAAACGCCGACTCCATCTCTGTCTCCAGCGCCTTTCGAAGTCCTTCTGCCCCATTTCTGACATTCTGCTCCAAAAGCCCGGAAAGCTTCCGGTACGGTCTCAGGCGGCAGCCCGCACCAAATTCCGCATATGCCTGTAGTTCCGGGACACCGCGCTGCATCCGGTGATATGCCGCTGCCATTTCCCGGTATGCCGCCCGCTCCGTCTGTATTCCCGCCCGGCATGCCGCCTCGTATTCCAGCACAATCCGCTCCCATGCCCGGCGGACCGGAAGCCCCGCCCCGGAAAATACAGTCAGCTTTGACACAATCTCCGGATAATCTTCCATCAGCTCCCGCTTTTTCTTCTTTTTCGCCTCACTCTCCTTCTGTTTTTCATAAAGAGGAAGCAGAATTGCCGCCGCAATCCCCAGCACCGGAAACAGCAGATATTCCCTGTCTCCGCGCACCCGGTAAGATAAATTCTTCCCCTCATACATCTTTGGCAGAACCAGCTGCCCTTCCGTTCTCTGCGCCTCATCCATTTGCTTTAACAGCCGCTTAAAACCTGCCTCTTTTTCCTGCTGCTTCGTCCGAAGCGGCGGATATAGCGTGACCGGGAACCGGTACTCCCGGCTGAATACCCCCGCCTGCAGGGATGCGGTCAGTTCTGTCTGAATCCCCTTCTCCGGGCATTCTTCATTTAAAACTGTCCCATCCGTCTGAATCCATTCCGCATCCTCCGGTGTCCAGCGGACCCGGATGCCCTCTTCTTCCAGCCAGCCGACGAGATGTAGATCTTCCCTTACCTCCTGCAGGGACAGATTGTTTCCCCGAATTAAATCCGCCAGTTTACCTCCCGCCTCCAGCAATACTTTTTTTGCATTCTCTTCCGCATATTCCCGCTCTCCGAGCGAAATCTCCACCGGAATCTCCTTCTCGCACAGTCCGCGCACCCACACTTCCTGCTGCCGTTCCCCTTCTCCGTATGCATAGCGGTTCAGCCGGTTCCCATCTTCCAGCGCCCCATCCCGTTTTTCCACCAGATATCCCGCAACTGCCAGAATTATCCCCAAAAGAATGCATAAAACCTGCTTTTTCCCCATTTTTCCCATGCTGTTTCACACCTCAATCTGAAGAATTTTCCCCGATACCCTCCATGCCAGCAGATAGACCACCAGACACCCGGTCATCACCACCCGCCCCACCGCTGTCTCATACATCTGTGAGAAAAAGCCCGGCGATGACAAATCCACGTAGAGCACGATCAGGTACGGCATCAGGTTCATAATTCTCTGTTCAAACTGCTTTTCTGCCGTCATCGTGAGAATTTCCTCCCGCACCTGAATGCGATCCGAAATCACGTGAACGACATGGTGAACCACGCTTGCCAGCTCGCCCCGGCTCCGTTTGGATACAGTAAAAATAACAGAGAAATTTTCCACCTCATCCAGACCGCTCCTCTTCGCAAAGGAAGAAAGCAGCGCCTCCACGGTCCGGTTCATTTTAAGCTGGCTTGCCAGATATGAAAACTCACGGGTAATCATCCCTTCTTTTCCGTATTGTTCTTCCAGATCGCGCACGCTCGCAATAAACGCATTTTCCACTGAATAGCCTGCAGCCAGCGCCGAAGCCACGATCTGAATCGCTTCCTTAAACTGGAGCCGCAGCTCCTCTTTTCTCCGGCGGCAGAGCTCCCGCCTCTTAAAAAACGGCCGCAGCATCCCCGCCGGAAGCATCAGAACGAACGCCAGAAATGAACGGTAGAATACATACGCCGTCACGGCGCACACCGCTGTTCCCTCCAGAAGGTAACGTATCCACTCCTGCCCCGTCAGGTGGTAAACCCGGTAATCAGAAAGCACTTCCTCCCGCGAATCTGCGCCGCCCTTCAAATCTGCCAACCTGGACAAGTGCTCCTTCCACCTGTCCGGAAGCAGTCTCCCCGCTTTCCTGAAACTGATAGATGGGAGAAAGGCGGATTTTCCCATTTTCATAGCCTATCACCTCCGTGATCTCCAGCACCTTCCGGCTCCGGTCCCGCATCCGCCCGACATGGACCATCAGATCGAGCGCTGAACCGATCTGGCTCCGGACCGCCGCAAGCGGCAGCTCTGCTGCCATCAGAACCATCGTTTCCAGTCTTGAGAGCATATCTTTGGCGCTGTTTGCATGTCCGGTTGAGAGCGAGCCATCGTGCCCCGTATTCATCGCCTGCAGCATTTCCAGCGCCTCGCCGCCCCGGACCTCCCCAACGATGATGCGGTCCGGACGCATTCGGAGACTCGCCCGGATCAGATCGCGCATGGAAATCTCCTGCGAACCATCCCGGTTTTCTACCCTTGTTTCCAGGCTAACAAGATTCGTTACATGGCGGATTTGAAGTTCTGCCGAATCCTCGATCGTAATGACACGGTCCTCCTGTGGAATATAGCCGGACATGGCGTTTAAGATCGTCGTTTTTCCCGATCCGGTTCCGCCGCTGATAAAAATATTGAGTCCCCGCTCGACCGCTTTCTGCAAAAATGCCGCTGCCTCCCGGCTGATACTTTTTAACTCAATCAGGCGTTCCATCGTGATCGGTTCCGGGAACTTCCGGATCGTTAAAATCGGCCCATTTAACGCCACCGGTGCCAGCACCACGTGGACACGAGAACCATCTTCCAGTCTCGCATCCGCAATCGGGGATGCCAGATTGACCGTCCGGTTGACACGGCTTACAATCTGCTGAATCAGATCCTCTAGCTGCCCTACCGAATCAAAGTGCTTTTCTAACTCTTCCACACGCCCCTGCCGCTCGACAAAAATGTGCTCCGTGCCATTTACCATGATCTCCGTGATCGTCGGATCATCGACCAGCTCCTGCAAAATATCCAGCCGTCTGAATGAATCAAACAGCTCTTTTCTCAAACAAAGCCGCTCTTTTAACGGCAGATACGCCCCTTCTGCCGCTTCCAGAATCGCCATGTCGATCAGGTCGCGCAGCTCCTCATCCTCCACCTGCATACGGCTCTCCATCTGCTCCATCAGACGCTGCCTCAAAACCATTTTCTGCTCCTGCATACTTCCCCCTGCCAGTTGTTTCTCTCACAACCGTTTACTCTTTAGAATGACTGGCAAAATCCCGCTCAATTTATCCCTGTCAAAAGACTTTGCCCCTTCTAATTTAACCCACAATGAACATTATCCGCCCACACTGCTTCCCCGCAGCAGCTGCCGTACATAATCACCCAGTTCTCCCCATAAGAGCTGGTCAATATAATCGCCCCGTCCAAAACTGCCGTGATACGGAAGCTTCAGGCGTTTAATACGTTCCCTTAGCATGCCATTTCCTGTCTGTGAAAAATACTGCTCCAGCTCCTTAAGCTTTGCCAAAGACACCGGATCTTCCCGGATCGGCATATAAATTACCCGGCACAGCTTCATTACCGAAAGCGCCGTCCTGCGCCCGCTTCCTATATCCACTACCAGCGTATCATACGCACTCTCCCCGGCAATTGCCGTATAAGCCCTGCGATTGCCTCCTCTCCCGCCTGATCCAGATCCTCCGGATAGCGCACCGGCGGAATATAGTCCAGCTCCCCCATCGTGTGGACAACGCTGCTCAAACGAAGCGAATTATAGCTTCCACCGTTGTAAAAATACAACAGATCCGACAAATCACTCTTATATTCTTCTTTCATCAAAACCGACAGACCGGAAAATTCCTCCAGGTTCAGATACAGCACCCGCTCCTCCTGTGCCAAAAGTTTTCCCATTGTCAGGGCAAACGAGGTCTTTAAACACCGTCCAACCGGCGAATACACTCCCAAGACCTTCGCCAGCCCCCGCCCGGACACCTCCGGCAGCTCCCCCGGGCTTTCCCCATACCAGGTCATCACGTCGCGCACAATCGCATCGCTGGACTGGTATTTGTAGACACAGGGAACTGACGGACTGACCGGTTTTCCCCCATTATCCGATAAAAGAATAACCTTTTCCGCCCGGATGGACTCCTTTTCTTCCGCCGGAACATGCTCGCCCAACAACAGAAGCTTTACCGGATGTTCTGCCGCAAATGCCCGCAGCCGCTCGATCGAGCTGAACGCCACCACCTCAAACGGTATTTTTTCCTTCTGGTTAACTACCTCTGCAAACCGCGCCGCATAGACCGGATCCACATCATACACCGCCAGAATATGCTTCATCGCACCGCCACCTCCCTAATCACAAGCCATTTCCCCTACAGATACCGAATCAGCTCCGCCCCAATCACTCCCAAAAACAGGCACGGTGCCAGACAAAAAGATGCCTCTTTTCCATCCCGCGCTTCCAGATAGTACGGCTCGACGCTTCCCCCAAGCGCGGACCGATACAAATAAAACACAAGATATGTAAGCCGCTGCCTGGCAATCCCACGCCGGATAAGTAATACAAGTGACCATATTCCGGCAGCTGCCAGCCCGCACAGGAAAATCCGCCCGCCCTGCCGCAGCCCGGCGGCACCAAACAGGACGGCTGCCATTTTGATGTCCCCCGCACCTATCATGCGAAACAGATACAGAGGGAACAGGACAATCAGTAAACTCCCGACACGAATCAAATATCCACAAGTCTCGCCAATCCCCATCATAAGCGCCGCCCCATATCCCGGCAGCCGCCCGCCCCATCCGGCCGTATATCCCATCTTCATCCCCAGACCAAACCGAATCAAAAGGAACAACAGACCGCCAAGCAGAAGCATCCCATTGGGAATACGGCGTTTTTTCAAATCCCAAAACGCACAGCCGCCAGTAAACAACAGCAGCAAAAAGGTCAATCCATCCCCTCCTTCTCTTTCGCATACATGAAACGAACAATTTCTGCACAGTATGTCCTCTTTTCAAAACTCCTGCCGCAAACGATAGCTGCCAGTCCTGTGCCAGCTTTTACCGCCACCTTTTTCCATTCATTTCCTGTATGCACTTCAAACATTCCTGAAAAATTATCGAACATTTCTCTGAACTTAACTTTTAGAATCTTAATAATAGATCAACGGGAAATCCGGATTCCCGTGACAGATGGAAGAACCCATCCATGAATGTTCCTCCATTATGAACAGTTTTTGGTCAAAAGTCAATCCCAAAACACCCGAAATATGCGCCAAAAACATCTCAAAAACTTTGTGCATCTGAACCCATTATTTTAGCTAGACAATTTCGTTATTTGAAAATAATTGCCAAAATATCTCTTTATTTTTTATCTATAAATACCCATTCCAGCATTTTCCTTTCCATTGACTGACGAAACAAAAAATGGTAAAATACTATTAGTTTAAATTTTTAAACCATTATAGAAGGAGGAGCCGCGATGAAAAAAGGAACAGAACTTAAACAGCATTTTCATACCTGTATGCCTCTTTTTATCGCACTGGGCGATGAAATACGGCTGACGATCATCGAAGCGCTGACGGACGAAGCCCTCACGGGACGCAAAAAAAACAACCCTATGAACACAAATCAGCCGGATAAAAACGATGACCGTCCAATCAGCCTGCCCAATCAGCCCCGTCCGCACGGCTTAAATGTCCGGGAGATCACCGAACGGACCAGCCTGTCGCGCCCGGCAGTTTCCCACCATTTGAAGATCTTAAAGACAGCCGGGCTGATCGATGTCCACCGGGAGGGAACCTGCAATTATTATTATCTCTCAATCGAAGACAGCACCCGGAAATTGATGCAGCTCGGACATCTGCTGGAATCCGTGCTTTCCATGAACGCCTGAACCAGGATGCATATCTTTCCATTTTCTGAATATACTGATCGTTGTACCAATTTATAGGATTCAGAAAGAGAGCATCAAACCATGAAGCACAACCGCACCCACTGCTCCGGTATCACCAGCACGGACATTTTTTCCGCTCACCCTGACCCGGAGCTGCTGACAGAACTGCGACAGACCATGAGCACGATCAACACCGTTTTCAACCATTTTGAAGAGGTCGTCGATCCGACTCTGATTGACTGCTATATCTACGAACTGAAAGCCGCACACCTCCGGTATCAGTTCCTTTTACGACATATTAAACAACAGGAAAATACCATTTAACCGACACAAGGAGGACTTTTCTCATGACAGCTTGGTACGACAAAGCCACCTTTTACCATATGTATCCTCTGGGAATGACCGGATCGCCGTTTGCCAATCCCTATCCCGTCTCCGATGGGGCAGCGGATGGCACAAACAGGGACGTTTCCGCCGATTCTCGCATGGACGAACTGATGCTGTGGATTCCCTATTTAGAGAGTCTGCATATTTCCGCAATCTATATTGGACCGCTGTTTGAATCATCCACGCACGGCTATGATACCCGCGATTTCCGGCTCATCGACCGGCGGCTGGGAACCAACGTCTCCTTCCGATCTTTCGTGGACTGCTGCCATGAGCATGGCATCCGCGTCGTCGTGGACGGCGTGTTCAACCACACCGGTCGCGAATTTTTCGCCTTCCGCGACCTGCAGGCGCACCGTGACCAGTCCCCTTACACCAGATGGTACAGGAACGTCAATTTCGGCTGGGGCAGCCCGCTCGGCGATTCCTTCAGCTACGAATCCTGGCACGGCATCTGGGAGCTTCCCTGCTTAAACCACAAAAACCCGGAAGTGCGGAACTATCTGCTTGACACTGTCCGTTTCTGGGTGCAGGAATTTGACATCGACGGTATCCGTCTCGACTGCGCGGGCGATCTTTCCTTTGAATTTATGCAGGAACTGCGCCGGCTGGCAAATAAAATCAAGCCGGAATTCTGGCTGATGGGCGAAGTCATCCACGGCGAATACGCCCGCTGGGTCAATCCGCAGATGCTTCATTCCGTCACCAACTACGAGATGCACAAAAGTATCTATTCCGCTCACAACGACCACAATTATTTCGAACTGGCACACAATGTCCGCCGCCTCGAAGCGGTGGGGCGGGATCTCTACACCTTTGTGGACAACCACGTCGAAGACCGGATCGCAAGCAAACTGTTAAATCCGGCACATCTTGCGCCGCTTTACACGCTGCTGTTCACTCTTCCGGGCATTCCATCCATCTATTATGGAAGTGAATGGGGCATTCAGGGACGCCGCGGACACAACTCTGATACGGAACTCCGTCCGAGAATCCTGCCGCCGAGACCGCTTGCAGAAGAAATGCAGACCAGCGACGGACAAAACACAGGCATCCGCACAGATGGCAACTGCCAGAGCTTTTCGAGCGCCACAGGCACAAACATACACGCAGGCGCAAACACCTGCTGCCAGACCACTTCAAGCACCACAGACTCAAACACAGATACCAACGCAGGCACCGTGACACCGCTTACACTTCTGATCCAGAAACTCGCCGCCATCCATGCCGCCGAACCGGCGCTTCACGGTGGGCGTTATCAGGAACTTCTGCTGACAAACCGGCAGTACGCATTTGCCAGACACGGTGACCACCAGGCGATCCTTACCGCTGCCAACAACGATGACAACGCCGCTTATTTACAAGTTCCACTTCCATTCCACACGACAGCGGAACAAGCTACGGATCTGATTACCGGAAAATCGTTTTTGATCGATAAGAATACAAACAAAATTCAGATAGAATTAGAGGGTAACAGCGCTGTTATTCTCGGAATCACGGAGGGGTAACCTTATGAAAAAAGCAGCTTCCACTACTAAACGAACCACATCGAAAAAACCAAAGACAGAAGGACTCGGCGTGATCGGCGAGCTTGACCGGTATCTCTTCGGAGAAGGCCGCCACTACCAGCTCTACCACAAGCTGGGCGCACACCCTTATACATATCGCGGACAGGACGGCTACTATTTCGCGGTCTGGGCGCCGCACGCAGCCGCCGTCAGCCTGGTCGGCGACTTCAACGCCTGGAATCCGGATGCAACCCCGATGAAGCCGGTCGCAGACAGCGGCATTTACGAGCTCTTCGTACCGGGACTTGGCGTGGGACAGCTCTACAAATTCGCCATCACCACGCACACGGGAACGATTTTATTTAAGGCAGATCCATATGCATTTTCGGCAGAATACCGTCCGGGAACCGCTTCCGTGACCGCCGATATCCGCGGCTTCAAATGGAACGATTCCAAATGGATGGAATCGCGCGCGGGCACCGATCCGGTCAAGGCGCCAATCTCTATCTACGAAGTTCACTTAGGATCCTGGAAAAAGAAAAATCGCCCGGAAAAGGACGGTTACTACACTTACATGGAAGCCGCGCATGAGCTGGCTGACTATGTCCTGGAAATGGGCTACACCCATGTAGAGCTCATGGGAATCGCCGAACATCCGTATGACGGCTCCTGGGGCTATCAGGTAACCGGCTATTTTGCCCCGACCTCCCGCTACGGAACCCCGGCGGAATTTATGTATTTCGTCAATTACTTACATAAAAAAGGCATCGGTGTCATCCTAGACTGGGTTCCGGCGCATTTTCCGAAGGATGCACACGGACTTGCCGATTTCGACGGACAGGCGCTCTATGAGTACGCCGACCCGCGCAAAGGCGAGCACCCGGACTGGGGTACCAAGGTCTTCGATTATGCCAAAAACGAGGTATCCAATTTTCTGATCGCCAACGCGCTCTACTGGCTCGATGAATACCACATCGATGGTCTGCGCGTGGACGCCGTCGCTTCCATGCTTTACTTAGACTATGGGCGCCAGGACGGACAGTGGGTACCAAATAAATATGGCGACAACAAAAACCTCGAAGCCATCGAGTTTTTCAAACATTTAAACAGCGTGATCCGCGGCCGGAAGGACGGCGCCATCATCATTGCCGAGGAATCCACCGCCTGGCCGAACGTTACCAAGAGCCCGGAGGAGGACGGTCTTGGATTTACCTTCAAATGGAATATGGGCTGGATGCATGACTTCCTCGAATACATGAAGCTCGACCCGTATTTCCGTAAATTTAACCACAACAAAATGACCTTCGGCATCACCTACTGCACCAGCGAAAACTTCATTCTGGTGCTCTCGCACGACGAGGTCGTCCACCTCAAATGCTCGATGATCAACAAAATGCCGGGCGAATACGAGGATAAATTTGCCAACCTGAAAGTCGGCTACACTTTCATGCTCGGACATCCGGGCAAGAAACTTCTCTTCATGGGACAGGATTTCGGTCAGTTCCATGAATGGGATGAAAAAGTCTCCCTCGACTGGTACCTTACGAAAGAGCCGTTCCATGCCGACCTCCAGAATTATGTGAAAGGGCTTTTGACGCTCTACCACAAATATCCGGCGCTCTACCGCCTGGACGAGGAGTATGACGGCTTCCAGTGGATCAACGCCAACGACGGAGACCGCAGTATTTTCAGCTTTATCCGCCGCGATGAAACACAGAAAAAGAATCTTCTCTTCATCTGCAACTTCACCCCGGTAGACCGCGACGATTACCGCATCGGTGTTCCGAAACGCGGCACCTACACGCTGCTGCTTGACCAGGAACACGGCTACTACAAGCGCGGCGATAAGATCAGCCATTACCGCTCCATCAAGAGCGAATGTGACGGACAGCCATACTCCTTCGCGTACCCGCTTCCGGCGTATGGAACTGCAGTGTTCCGGTTCTCATAAAATAATGTTCCTATGAAGTCAAAAAACCTGCCGCAGACAGACTGTTTATATGGGGGGATACAGTCTGCCTGCGGCAGGTTTTATTTATACGGGTTCTGATTCGTGACCCAATCAATTTTATCCGCGGATCGCCGCTTCCAGCTGCTTCAGCGCTTTCTCCACCGTCGCCCGCGGGCATGCGATATTGATCCGCTCGAAGCCCTCGCCGTCCGGTCCGAACATCGCGCCGCTGTCCAGCCACAGATGTGCCTTGTCCACGATCAGATGTTCCAGCTCTTTTTCATTCAAATGAAGCGCCTTAAAATCCAGCCACAGAAGGTAGGTTCCCTCCGGCTCGATCAGACGGATTTCCGGCAGATGCTCTTCCAGATACGCCTTCACAAACTTCCGGTTCTCCTCCAGATACGCTTTTAGCTGTGCAAGCCACTCCGCTCCCTCTTCATACGCCGCCTGGCATGCTACCAGTCCCATCAGACCGACCTGGCTGTAGCCTGCCGCCGCGATCTCCTTTAAGAGTTTCTTCCGAAGCTCTGGGTTCGGCACAAAGATATTGGAAATCTGCAGTCCCGCCAGATTGAACGTCTTGGATGGTGCCGTGCAGATCAGGCAGTTCTGCTCAAACTCTGCACCCAGCTTCGCAAATACTGTGTGTGGATGTCCCTCGCGGGTAAAATCACTGTGGATCTCATCGCTGACCACGAGCACACCGTGACGCAGGCAAATCTCGCCAACCCGGCGCAGTTCTTCCTCGCTCCAGACACGTCCGACCGGGTTGTGCGGACTGCAAAGCAGGAACAATTTGACCTTATTTTCCACGATCTTCGTTTCCAGGTCGTCAAAATCCATCGTGTAATAGCCATCCGTGATTTTCAGCGGGCTGTTGACAATCTTACGCCCATTGTCCGTAATTACTTCCGAAAACGGATAGTACACCGGCTGCTGAAGCAGTACGCCGTCACCTTCCTTTGTATACGCCCGGACAGCCGCCGCCAGCGCGAATACAACGCCCGGTGTCTTCACCAGCCACTCCGGTTTCGTCTCCCAGCCAAAGCGCTCCCGGTACCAGTTCTGGACTGCCGCAAAATAGCCCTCTTTTCCATCACTGTAGCCGAAAATACCATGTTTTACTGTCTCTTCCAGCCGCTCTAAAATCGCCGGAGCCGTCTGAAAATCCATATCAGCCACCCAAAGCGGTAAAATATCCGCTGGTTTTCCTCGCTCGATGGCAAAATCATATTTTAAACAGTTGGTACCATGCCGGTCCACCACTTTGTCAAAATCGTATTTCATGCATTTTCCTCCCAATCCATCGTTCCTGTCAATGAACGGTTTTCACTCTGGCATCCTGTCATCCATGCCCATATCCCACTGCCCATGCAAAACCGATACCAAACATATCTATCCTCTTTTGTAACTGTTCAGTACCTTCACAGTCACGCGCAAAAATCCATTAAAAATTGCCTACGGCAATGGGATTTTTGCCTGCTGGCCCATGTTTTCGTACGGTCAGCGCAGTAAATGCGCAGACCTACTGAACAGTTACCCTCTTTTTACGCTAATGCCTGCTCCAGATCCGCAATCAGATCATCCACATTTTCAATACCGACAGACAGACGTAAAAATGTCTCTGTAATTCCAAGACGTTCCCGGATCTCAACCGGTACATCGCCGTGTGTCTGCAGCATCGGATAGGTAATCAGGGACTCCACGCCGCCCAGACTCTCCGCATAGGAAATAAGCTTCACGCGCTCCAGCACCTTTCTCGCCGTCTCCTCTGTATCAGTGCGGAACGAAATCATGCTGCCCGCGCCGCGGCTCTGTTTTTGGTTGATCTCATAACCCGGATGTTCCGGAAGTCCTACATAGTAGACATCCGTTACCTTTTTCTGCTCTTTCAGCCAGTCTGCGATCTTCATCGCATTTTCCTGCTGCCGCTCCACGCGCACCGACAGAGTCTTGATGCCGCGCAGAACTAAGAAGGAATCAAACGGAGAAAGTCCGCTTCCGATCGTCTTGAACAGATATCGAATCTGCTCTGCCAGCGCCTTGATCGGCGTACATAAAAATCCAGCCAGCGTATCATTGTGACCGCCTAAAAACTTCGTGCCACTGTGGACAACCAGATCCGCGCCCTGGGCGATCGGATTCTGCAGATACGGGGACAGGAAGGTATTGTCCACGATCAGAAGCAGTCCGTGCTTCGTCGCCAGACGGCTCATTTCCGCCAGATCGGTCACCTGCATCGTCGGGTTGCTCGGTGTCTCGATGTAGAGTGCCTTCGTCTGATCCGTGATCGCCTTCTCAACCGCCTCCACATCGGCTGTATTTATATAGGAAAATGAAAAACCGCGCTTCTTTTCCAGTGCCTCAAAAATACGGACGGAACCGCCATACAGATCCTCGGTACATACAAAATGGCTGCCACTGTCAAACAGCTCCATCATCAGCGAGATCGCCGCCATACCGGATGTGCAGGCAACGGTATCAACCGCTCCTTCCAGCGCCGAAACAGTCTTTTCCAGCTCGTCTCTGGTCGGGTTGCTCTCACGCGTATAATTATGACCGGTCGATTCCCCAATACCCGGGTGGGCAAAAGTCGCCGTCTGGTAAATCGGCACTGAAACAGCGCCAAAAGAATGGTTTTTAGAAGTTTCCGGATCTCCGCAAATACAAGTTGTCTCTATCTGATAAGCCACGATGTCATCCTCCTGTGTCTATTTGCTATATCAGCAAATTTGTTTTTTATATAATTTTCTTATTTCATATTGTTTTAATTGGTTTATCAGTGATTGTAATGCGAAATTCCTACTTTGTCAATAGGAATTCCATGCAGTCCGCCATTTTCCTGGGCGTTTTCCTTCCTCAGCGCAAAAACCTATCAAGGTACATTTTTTGTTTTTTCACAGAACGCACCTTCCAAACAATTCAAGTCGAACGTCCGTGAGACTTGGCGCGTGATTCTGGTCAGCGAAGCTGACATATTCTTTACAGAATCACTGCGCATCCTCGCGGAGCGTTTATCTCAATCGGAGAATGGACTCCCACTGAGACAAATTTGCTATTACTCACCACCTGAAGAGGTGGGAGTCTTCTCGACTGAGATAAAAAAACGGTCAGAATCAATGACATCTTCCCACATTTCAGAAATATATCATCCATTCTGACCGCTTTAAATGGCTGCAGTTCTCGCTCCCCTTACCAGTAGGTTTCACTTTTCATCAACCACACGCTAATTTCTACCAAATTACACTCTTAATTTCCTTTGCAGACTTCCTCTAGAAAATACCGGTGCACCGTCACATCCTCATTCAATTCCGGATGAAATGCCGTCGCAAACTGGTTTCCCTGTCTGGCTGCGACTATCTTTCCGTCCACTGTCGCCAGCACCTTAACATTTTCCTGAAGCGAAGCGATGTACGGCGCGCGGATAAAAGTCATCGGAATCGTCCCCAGACCGGCAAATTCAGCCTCCGTGTAAAAACTTCCGAGCTGACGCCCGTAGGCATTCCGCACCGCCGACACATCCATCGTCGCAAAGCACGGCGTTCCGCCCTCGATCTCCTTGGCCAGAAGCAGAAGCCCCGCGCACGTTCCATACACCGGAAGCCCTGCCGCAATCTTTGCCCGAAGCGGCTCATAAAGCCCCAGCTCATCCAGGAGCTTACGCATCGCGGTACTCTCGCCGCCCGGCAGAATCAGTCCGTCCATCGGCCGCTCCAGATCCGGAAGCTGCCGGATCTCAAACGCCTCTGCGCCCAGTCTCCGTACCATGGCAATGTGTTCGGCAAACGCGCCCTGCACCGCCAGCACGCCTATCTGTTTTTTCTCCATCTTACTGTCCCCGCTCTGCCATCAAAATCGCAATCTCATTCTCATTGATACCAACCATCGCCTCGCCCAGATCCTCAGAAATCGCAGCAAGTAATTTTGCATCCTTGTAATTCGTTACTGCCTGCACGATCGCCGACGCACGTTTCTCCGGATTGCCTGACTTGAAGATACCAGATCCAACAAAGACTCCCTCTGCGCCCAGCTGCATCATCAGAGCCGCATCCGCCGGGGTAGCCACGCCGCCTGCCGCGAAATTGACAACCGGGAGACGTCCATTGTCATGTACATAGCGGAGCAGATGAACCGGAACTTTTAACTGTTTTGCTGCCTCGTAAAGCTCATCCTCACGCAGATTCTGAACCCGGCGGATCTCCGAATTCATCGCACGCATATGGCGGACTGCCTGTACGACATCGCCCGTTCCCGGCTCGCCCTTGGTACGGATCATCGAAGCACCTTCCTCGATCCGGCGCAGCGCCTCTCCCAGGTCTCTCGCACCGCAGACAAACGGAACCTTGAACTGTGTCTTGTCAATATGGTACACATCATCCGCCGGAGATAATACCTCGCTCTCATCGATATAATCAATCTCGATCGCTTCCAGAATCTGCGCCTCCACAAAATGACCGATCCGGCACTTCGCCATAACTGGAATCGAAACTGCCTCCTGAATGCCGCGAATCATCTTCGGGTCACTCATACGGGACACACCGCCCGCTGCCCGGATATCCGCCGGAATCCGCTCCAGCGCCATAACCGCACACGCGCCTGCCGCCTCCGCGATCTTCGCCTGCTCCGGGGTTGTGACATCCATGATAACGCCGCCCTTTAACATCTGTGCCAGCTGTTTATTCAGTTCATAACGATTCTCTGCCATTTTTATTCCTCCCGTGGTTGAATATGATTTTTCTTTGTAAGCCAAGCGTCCTTACGATCCTTGCAATCAATACCCGAATCCACTGAATCATTCACAGGCAAGCGCCTCTTCTGCCTTTCTATTCTGCCTTGCGAAAAACAATTCACTGACATTCTGTATTTTTACATTCATTTCCGCATCAACTTAGTAGGAATTATAGCAAAAACTGTACTGATTAAAATATACACTTTTAAATATTTTAATCAGTACAGTTTGTTCTTTTCTCAAATCTTATTCTATTTTTCTTTTATCTGCACAAACCGGAGCGCCCCGGCATTCCACCAACGCCACTCCACTTACCCATTTTTCAGCTTTCCGTTTGTGTCTACGCCTCTTCCGCCTCCAGCAGCGCCTGGTACACATCCCGCTTCGAAACCCCGCGGTCCTTCGCCACCAGCTTCATCGCTTCCTTGCGGCTGTTTCCCTGTGATTCATAATGTTCCATATGCTCTTCCAGGGACATCTGCTGCCAGCGCGCCTGATCCTCCGCCTCGATCTCCTGGACGGATTTGCCCTCGATGACGATCACGCACTCGCCCTTCGGCTCATTTTCCGTATAATACGCCACCGCCTGCGAAAGCGTCGTCCGGAACGCCGTCTCGTATTTCTTCGTCAGCTCCCGGCAGATAGACGCCTTTCTATCCCCCAGCGCCTCGTAAAGCTCCGTGAGCGTCCGCAGAAGGTGGTGCGGCGCCTCGTAAAGCACAATCGTGCGCGTCTCATTCTGAAGCTCTGCAAGCACCCGCTGGTGCTCCTTCTTGTCCGTCGGAAGAAATGCCTCAAAACAGAACCGTCTCGTCGGAAGTCCCGAAATAATCAGCGCCGTAACACACGCCACCGCTCCCGGAAGTGCGGTTACTTTAATTCCCGCCTCACAGCACTGGCGCACCAGCTCCTCGCCCGGATCCGAAATACCCGGCGTCCCGGCGTCCGTGATGCAGGCAATATTCATGCCCGATTTCAGCTTCTCCACCAGCACACGCGCCTTCTCGACCTTATTGTACTCATGGTAGCTCGTCATCGGTGTATGAATATCAAATGATTCAGAAGCTTAATACTGTGCCGCGTGTCCTCCGCCGCAATCAGATCCACCTGCTTTAACGTCTCCAGCACCCGGAATGTGATGTCATCCAGGTTGCCGATCGGCGTGGCACACAAATATAATGTTCCTTCCATCGTTCTCCTATTCCATTAATACCCGTAAATATCATAAATCTCATCCGTATACACGCCCGGCTCTTTGTACACAATGATCGGCTTTTCCACTGTCATCAGCGCGCCGCCGCCGCGCACCGCCTCGATGAGAACCATATTTGCCTCTTTATCTGCAAACGGATGGACAAATTTCATCCGCTTCGGCTCCAATTTCTGACTTTTCATCGCCATCAGAATCTCAATGAGCCGTCTCGGACGGTGCACCATATAGAGTCGTCCGCCGGGACGAAGTGCCGAAGCTGCCGCGCGCACGACATCCTCCAGATTGCAGAGAACCTCATGGCGGGCAATCGCCTTGGGAAGATCGGGATTTTTCAGCCCGTGGCTGTCGTTCATGTACGGCGGGTTCGTCGTTACCACATCAAAGGATGCCTTCTCAAACAGCGTCGGAACCTCCTTGATATCGCCCTGCACGATCGAAACCTTCTCTTCCAGCCTGTTGAGCGCCACACTCCGGGACGCCATCTCCGCCATCTCCGCCTGGATTTCCAGACCTGTAAAATGGCTTCCTTCCGTCTTTGCCTCCAGAAGAATCGGGATAATACCAGTTCCCGTTCCCAGATCAAGCGCTTTCTCGCCCGGCTTCACCGATGCAAACCCGGACAAAAGCACCGCGTCCATGCCAAAACAGAACCCGTTCGTCTTCTGGATGATCCGGTATCCGTTCCGCTGCAGTTCATCGATCCGCTCGCCCTCTTTAATTATCATCCAGCTTCGACTTTCCTTCCTTTTTCTCCAGTGCCTCCAGCGCTTTCAGCTCCGCATCGTTGACATTTCCCCTGTCACGGCGGCGCTTCGGCTTAAACTTGAGCTGATCCACACGGTAATCACGGATCTCCTTCTCATCCCGTCCTACCGTCACAACCACCTTTACCTGCTGGCGCAGGACGCTGACACTGTGAACCTCGCCTTTCAGCCCGTCATCCGTTGTGACGTAATCGCCGACACTCGGCAGATGGCTGTTCAGATCCTCATACGTCTCTTCCTCGTATTTCAGGCAGCACATCAGACGACCGCACACACCCGAAATCTTCGTCGGATTTAAGGACAGGTTCTGCTCTTTTGCCATCTTGATTGAAACCGGAATAAACTCCGATAAATATGAATGACAACAGAGCGGACGACCACAGATACCGACGCCACCCAAAATCTTCGTCTCATCCCGGACGCCAATCTGGCGCAGCTCGATCCGCGTCTTAAAGACCGCCGCCAGATCCTTGACAAGCTCACGGAAATCGATTCTTCCATCCGCCGTAAAATAAAACAGCAGCTTATTGTTATCAAAGGTGTATTCTGCATCGATCAGCTTCATCTGCAATTCATGCTTGCGGATCTTTTCCTGACAGATCTGGAATGCCTCATGCTCTTTTTCTTTATTCTTCCGTTCCAGCTCCTCGTCATTCTTCGTCGCCATACGAATGACCGATTTCAGCGGCTGGATCACCTTCTTCTCATCCACCTCGCGGACGCCAAGAACCACCTCTCCGAACTCGATTCCGCGGGCGGTCTCCACGATCACATGGTCGCCCATCTTGATTTCCATCTGCGCCGGATCGAAGTAATATACCTTTCCGGCCTTGCGGAACCGGACTCCGATTACCTTTATCATAAATTTAATTCTCCTTCATCGTCAAAAGCATCAGCTCCAGCGCCAAATCGGTGTTGACGTTAGCATTCAGCCGGACTTTTGCCTTTTCAATCGCACTCAATATCTCTTCCAGCCCCTCATAGGAACTCTTCTGGCAGCAACTGCTGACCGCTGAATACTCCTCCTTAAAGATCAGCGAATTCATGTCCTTTGTGACCTTAAACATCAGAATATCCCTGTACCAGAGCTGCATGAAATCCAGGCACTCATACAGATCCAGATTGTCCTCCTGCAGCTTGCGGATATAATCCAGAAGCATCGGAATATCCATGTCCTTGATATTTTTAAGCAGCGTCAGCACCTCTCGGTACAAAAGTGCAAACTCCTCCGAAGAGGCGAGATGAATCGCTTTTCCTAAATTTCCTCTCGCAAACGCCGCATAAATATCTGCCTGACCATCCGAAACGCCCATTTTCTCCGTCAGGTAATCGCTTACCACCGAATCCTTGAGCGGACGAAGTTTCAACTGGATACAGCGGGACAGGATCGTCGGCAGAAATACCTCCGGGTTCGTCGTGATAAGCACCAGCACCGCATAGGCCGGCGGCTCCTCAATCGTCTTTAAAAGAGCGTTCTGCGCCTGCACCGTCATTTTCTCCGCCTCATCGACCAGATATATCTTATATGGACTGCTGTACGGGCGGATCGAAACCGTATCATTGATCTGAATCCGGACATCATCGACACCAATGCTCGCCGGTTTCTCATGTGTCACCCAGATCACATCCGGATGGTTGCCCGACAAAAACTGCTTACAGGAATGGCATTCCATGCACGGCTCCGTCCCATGTTTCTCGCACAAAAGCGTCATGGCAAATGCCTTCGCGATCGTCTTGCGTCCCATTCCTTCCTCGCCCGACAATATGTAAGCATGTGAAACTCTCTGATACCCGATCGCCTTCTGAAGGTGCTCTTTTATCTTCTCATGTCCAATAATATCGTGAAAACCTGCCATCTTGATGCTCCTTTCAGGGCTGGACTATGGATTTTAATTCTAAAATCGTTTCAATCGTATGGATCGGTTGGGATCCCTTCTATCATGCCCTTCTTTTATTATTTGTAAAACTCTATCATCTTAGTATAACACAAGATTTACCCTCTGCCTAGTGCGATGAAATTCCGAATTTGTTACTGTTCACGCATACGTGCCCAGTAACGGAATTTGCCGTGGCTTCGCATTTAAATACGGCAAATTCCTGCTGCCACCACGTTTTCTTACGGCACTTTCGGTTCCAAAAGTGCCAATCCCTGAGCCCGATTTCCCTTACCAACGTATCCACACACGCTTCCAGCTCGCGGTTTTCAAACCGGTTTTCCGCCCGGATCCCACATTTTTCCATATTTTCGGCACTGAAATCTGCCTCATCCGCCAGGAAACGGCGGCACAGCTCCGCATACTTTGGCTCTGTCTGCTGCCGTTCCCGGTCAAGCGCACGCTGAAGGCGTTCACCGTCCTCCACCTCAATATAAAGCGGCACCAGCACATCCGCACCGAAATAATTCCGCGTCCCCTCATACGATTCCAGCGTCCCGATCATGAAATAATCATGCGATCCCAGATCGATCTGCCCATCGTCCACCGTTGCATAACTCCACGGTCCATAAACAGTCTGGTAGGTTCTCTTTTCAATGATCTTTCCCTGTTTCTCCAAATCCGCAAGCCTTTTTCCGGTCACAAAATAATACTCCACACCGTCCCGCTCGCCTGCCCGGATCGGTCTGGTCGTATACGGCACCACCGTCCGGATCTGCGGCAGCCGCTCTCTCAATATCTTATAGATCGTGTCCTTCCCGGACGCGCTCTTTCCCATCACGTAAAATATATGTCCCATCTTCCTATTATGCCTTTCCAGCCAGTATTTTCACACGCATTCCATCGTATATATAAATCCGATTTTTCTCTGTTTCTTATGGCAAATGTGCGAACCTGCTAAATAACAACCTCTATCCACAAATTCAATTTGTCTGATTTTTCACAAATTCCTTCCACCGTAAGTCCCAGCTTCCAATCCTCACGGATCCGCGCGATCTCCCTTGTTCCAATCCGCTCTCCCGGCATCAGCATCGGCACCCCCGGCGGATAAATAGTAACGCAGGTCCGCGCCGCCCTTCCTTCCGCCTCCTCAAGCGGCACCAGCATGCCATCCCCATGCCATGCCTGCCAGGGGAGACACATCTGCTGTGGATAGTTTTCTGAATCATTTTCTTGGTTCGGTTTCTGATTCGATTGTGCTCCCGAAAACGGTTTCTGCCTGCCTTGTTTTGCATCTTTCAGCCCAACACTTTCCGCCTCCAGCTTTTCCACCCGCGCATCCAGCTCCAAAAGTGCCCGCTCCAGACGCGAAAATCCTTCCTCCGTATCCATAAACGAAGTCATCAGAAGCACATACCGCCCGCTCGACATCTCCGCCTCCAGATGGTACTCTGTCCGCAAAACCTCTGCCAGTCTGGTTCCCGTCATAAAATCTGGAAATAGCACCAGTTTTGACGGATCATATCCATACACACCTGCCGCACCACAGATTTCCTCTTTCAGAAGCCGGAAATGTTTTAGCTTCGCCAATTTTTCCCGGAGTTCCCGCAATCGCGCGCCATACCGCGCCATCTCCCCGGCTCCTTTTTCTGCCATATACCGGACGCAGTTCTCCATCGACGCAATCAGAATATACGACGGGCTGGAACTCTGGTAAACCGATAAATACTGTTCCACCTTCTTCGCATCCAGAATCTGGCTTTTCAGATGCAGAATCGCCGTCTGTGTCAGAGATGGAAGCGTCTTGTGAAGACTCTGGATCACCAGGTCCGCCCCCTCCTGTAACGCCCCATCCGGGAAATAGTCCATCCCCAAACGGCAGATGCGCGCCGTGCGCCTCATCCACAATCAGCGCCGCTCCATGCCGGTGCGCCGTCGCTGCAATCCCCTGGATATCCGACACGATCCCCTCATAGGTCGGGGAAGTCACAAACACAGCCCGGATCTCCGGATGCTCCAAAAGTGCTCGTTCCACCTGCTCTGGCTCGATCCCTCCCGGAATCTGAAACTCCGGCACCTCCTCCGGATATAAATATACCGGTTCCAGCTGGTTTAAAACCACCGCGTGATACGCCGATTTGTGGGAATTTCGAGCCATGAGGATTTTTTCCCCCGCTTCACCGCAGCCGCGATCGCCGCCAGAATCCCGCACGTACTGCCATTCACCAGATACCAGCTCCGGTCTGCTCCGTACACCGCAGCCGCCGAATTCATCGACTCTTTCAAAATATCTTCCGCATGATGCAGGTTGTCAAATCCATCAATCTCCGTGATATCCACCGAAAATGGATTCGGAACGGAAGTTATCCCCATTTTCACCTGGCGTTTGTGGCCCGGCATGTGGAACGGGTAGGCATCCGACGCCGCATAGGTGGATAAACGTTCTAAAAGCGGCACTTCCGGACGTAGGATGATTGTTTCCGACTGCATTTTCCTGTCTTTATTCACTTTTTCTTCTTCCTTCTGTTTCTCTCTTTTTTCGTTCATGTCTTATTTCTATCCGCTGCACCGCATCCCAAAAGCATTTCATTTCCCTGAAAACAACTTTTTAAAATTTTATTTTAATCTTTTATAAAAAACTACCGCAGTATCTGATCGCCATCCTTGACACAAAGATTTTTCTTCACACCTAATGTTACCATCCATCCACGGACAATCGGCGTCTTATACGAACCAGCGCCCGCGACACCATCCTGCACATTATCCCAGAGCCAGTCCGGCGTCGGCCATAAGCAGACCTCCGGTGAAATCTCCTGGTAGAGCTCCTCTTCCACACCTCTCTGCCCATGGTGCGCCATCTGTAGCACATCCGATTTCAGTTCCTCCTGCGTATGATTGGTAAGAAAATCTTCCCCTGCCTGCCAGCCCATATCGCCCAAAAACAGGATCCGTTTTCCGCCCATATCCACGCGGTACGCGACCGAGCTGTTATTAAAACTATTTTCCGTGCAGGCAAATGGCTCGTTCATCACTGTGATCTCCGCGCCCGCCACTGAAATCTTCTGCCCTTTCGTAAGCGTCCCGCATTTTTCTGCTTCCGGCAGTTTCGCAATCGCTTCCGTGATCCGATCATAACACTCCAAATCTGAATCCCGTCTTGAAACCTGCTCCTGACCTAAAAATTCTTTATTCAGAAATGAATAATACACCTTACCGATCGAGATCGGCATCGGATCCATGTTTAAAATCTCCGTGATCGCCCCCACATGATCGCTGTGCGGATGAGTTAAAAGCCATGCATCCACATGACCGCCCAACTCCTGAATAACCTCAATCAAATGCGGTGCATCGACATCACGACCGCCGTCTACCACGATCACCGCGCCTTCCTTCGTCTTCATAACGCAGGAGAGGTTCTGCCAGATATCCGCACACGCTAAAAGCCGAAGCTCTCCCCCGTCCAGATACGGCTCCTCCACGCCCGCTCCGCCGCCTCCGCCGCAGCTAACGCTTCCATTTCTGCCGCCGACTGCTGTTCCCCCAGGTTATCTAAATCAATCGGCTGATCTGGATTTTCTCCATTTTCATCTCGGACAGCCTCCCGCTCTGTACTGTCCACGATTGCTACCGTTCCGGCTGTCTCCGGATAGTTCGTGAACCGGCGGCTGCATCCGCTCAAGTTCAAAAGGAACGTCATGCCAAGCGCCACCGCTGCATATAAATATTTCCGGCGTTTCTGTTTCATCTTGTTTGGCTCCATTTTTCTTCTCCATTTTAAAATTTCTGCATTTGCCTATTTCTATTCTTACTTCCATTTTGGTTTTCTATTTGCTTCTGTTTTCAATCAATTATAACAGCTGCCATATCCGAAAACAAGAAATTATATATTCAAGAAAGACTCCTGTCTGAATGGCTTTTTTACTTAACATGAATGTTAAACGAAATTTCCTATTTCTTCTTCGCGTGAGTGCGCATCATTGGCACGTTAGTGCCTTTTTGTGTAATAGGAAATTCCTTGGAATTCGCTATTACACAAAAAACCGCCACACTGTCTCCAGTGTGACGGCTTCTCATCTTCATGAGGCATCGGGGATTCGAACCCCGGACAACTTGATTAAAAGTCAAGTGCTCTACCGACTGAGCTAATACCCCATATGCCCAGAACCGGAATCGAACCAGTGACACGAGGATTTTCAGTCCTCTGCTCTACCAACTGAGCTATCTGGGCGTAATGGTTATTTGGTTTTATGCGGATTAAAAGTTTGCTTGTCGCTTTTTTTAGTCCGAAGTGCTCAGTTCAAAAACTTCGTTTTTTCGCTTACGGCATTCGCCGTATGTTCTTCAAAATCTATCCGTCAAAGAATATGCAAGCATATTTTTGACTCCTATATTTTGAAGACCGCACTTCTCATTGCATAAAAAAAATTGCGGGGGCAGGATTTGAACCTGCGACCTTCGGGTTATGAGCCCGACGAGCTTCCAGACTGCTCCACCCCGCGCTAATTCTTACTCTATTATTATATACAATTTCTGGAAAAATACAACCATTATTGTAAAAATAATAATGGATGGAGGTGGATTCGAACCACCGAAGCGAGACGCAACAGATTTACAGTCTGCCCCCTTTGGCCACTCGGGAACCCATCCATTTTAAAAAGCCGATGATCGGACTCGAACCGATAACCTGCTGATTACAAATCAGCTGCTCTGCCAATTGAGCCACATCGGCATAAAACATTGGTAACAATGGGGCCTACAGGGCTCGAACCTGTGACCCTCTGCTTGTAAGGCAGATGCTCTCCCAGCTGAGCTAAGACCCCATCTACGATACTGCACCAGTCCATATTCATTTTTCAAAGAATTGAAATAGTCGTATCTAAACGACCCGGATGGGGTTCGAACCCACGACCTCCGCCGTGACAGGGCGGCGCTCTAACCAGCTGAGCCACCGGGCCAAAAGGTATATAC
>NZ_QUEL01000002.1:0-284073 GCF_003478145.1 Clostridium sp. AF29-8BH
TCCCGTAAAATAAAGGGTTTGTTACTGTTCACGCATACGTGCCCAGTAACGGAATTTGCCGTGGCTTCGCATTTAAATACGGCAAATTCCTGCTGCCACCACGTTTTCTACGGCACTTTCGGTTCCAAAAGTGCCTACCTGTGAACAGTAACGCCTGTTTCCCTGCCTCAATCACCTGAACCGACACCTTGTCCCTGCCATCCAGCATCCAGGAAAGCGTCTGCCATCCCCTGATGCACTGGCAGGAAATCGAGGAAAAATCAAAGCCCAGCGCCGCCACACCCAGAGCATAGACGATAAGGCGCATCCAGGCGATTTTTCCAACGCCAAGGGTAGAAAGCAGACAATACACAACGATTGCAAAGGAGGTTCCAAAAAGGAAGTCCATATAAAAAGAAAAATAAGGCCGCTCCCAGACCCTTCCCCTGAAAAACACCCGTTTTCTCAAAAACCGCCCGATCGCCAACAGGCTAATCAGATACATCGCCGACACCACCATCGGCAGAAATACCACATGAATCCAGGAAAACACCAGCACAACCGCCGTCAGCCAGTACATCCGGCTGCGTCCGCGCTTCAAAAGCGCCAGCCCCCCAAAGATCAAGACTGCCAGAATCGCAATCTCCACATACATCCGCTTCGATTCCGTGAAATGAATGTAATCTGCGAAAAAACCATTTCCCGTAAACAGCGTTTTCGCCGGAATCAGAACCGCCGCCACGCAGAACAGCACCAGAAAAAGACCAGCCATGCGCACGGCTGCGTCTGGTCGTCCGTTTTTTCTCTGATTCTGCATGTCGATGGTTCCTCTCTTTCTAGTTTATGTACTCCCGGAATCTTTTTGTGAGCAGCATTCTATATACGCCCGTCTAAAATCCCGCGCACCGCATCCAGCAGCGTATCGACATACGCGTCATAACCGCCCACCGGGCAGCTTCCGTCCTCTTTTATAAGTCCAGCCGCCCTATCTTCCGCATGTTCTTTTGCCCCATAGCCGGTTCCTACAAGGACTCCGGTCACGCCGAAGTTTTTTCCTGCCTGCGCGTCGATGCGCTTGTCCCCGATCATATAGGAATGTGCTTTATCAATGCCCCCCGCAGATCGCGCTCTGCCATCTCAAACATTCCTGTCTCCGGCTTGCGGCAATGGCATTTTTTCTTATAAAGTCCAATCCCATGCTCCGGGTGGTGCGGGCAATAGTAGAACGCATCTACGTGTGCTCCGTCACGCCCCAGCACCTCATTCATATAATCATGAAGGATTTTTACATCCGCCTCGGTATAGTAACCCCTCGCCACGCCCGCCTGGTTGGTAATGACGATCACCTTATATCCGGCCTCGTTCAGGAGACGGACTGCCTCTGCGGTGCCGTCAATCAGCTTCAAATCTTCTTTTCGATGAAGATAATTGACCTCCACGTTCATCGTGCCATCACGGTCAAGGAATACTACTTTACAGTTATTTTTACACATGGAATGTATACTCCTTATCCGGCATCTGCACCTGAATATCGCGGTAGTCCCAGCGGTCTTCATCGCAGATCCAGCTCTGTGCGCCGCGCAGTTCGAAATTCCAGTCCATCAGCTGTCCGCCTGCCGCTTCCAGACGGTGCGCCACCTGATGTTTGACGTTGTATGGGCAGTACACAAGAAGGAAGCCGCCTCCGCCAGCGCCCAGAAGCTTTCCGCCGAGAGCGCCCGCTTTTTTCGCCTCGTCATAGAGCATATCAATCTGTGGATTCGTGATCTTGCTGCTCATCCGCTTCTTGCTCTCCCAGCCGTAGTCCAGAAGGCGGCCGAAATTGTGGAGATTTCCCTTTAAAAGCTCGTCCTTCATCGCATAGGAAAGCGCCTTTACCTCACACATCGCCTGAAATGCGTCCGGTTTCTTATAGTTGCTTACCTGATCCTTGATAATATTCGCGGATACATGGATATTGCCCGTGTAGCATAACAACAGGTTATACTGCAGCTCATTGATAATATCGCGGCGGATACGGAGCGGGTTTACCACGACGTTGTTGCGTCCGTGAAATTCAATAAAGTTAAAGCCGCCGAAGGTCGCCGCATACTGATCCTGATAACCGCCGGAAATTCCCAGATCGATCCGCTCCACGCCGTAAGCCAGATCCGCCATCGCATAATTATCCAGCGTGATTCCTTTCCAGCGCGCCATCGCAGTCAGAAGACTTACCATGACGGTCGAGGAGGTTCCAAGTCCCGAACCAGCCGGAGCATCGCACTGTAAATAAACCTCACAGCCCTGCTTAATATCCATCGCCCGCAGCGCTGCCGTGACAAGATCCAGCCGTCCATCGCAGACGTAATTTTCCTTCGCATTGTACTTGACTGTCATATCAAAATCCAGGGAATGAACCGTGATCTGGTCATCATCTCTCGGAATGATCGAACAATATGCATATTTATTGATGGTACTTCCGATAATGGCACCGCCCTGTTCTACACAGAATGGTTCTACATCCGTACCGCCGCCGCCAAAGCTCACGCGCAGCGGCGCTCTTCCTCTGATTACCATGTAATGTCTCCTTTTCTTACGTCCTCCTGAAACCGGAAATAATCCTCCGGCACACCGATATCAATAAAATAGCCGTCATTTACGATGCCGCCGAGACGTCTTCCCTCCTGCATCCACCTGGGGATACACTCATTTTCCAGCGAAACTTTTCCCTCCGGAATCTCATCCAGCAGCGCCCGCTTCATCAGGTACACACCGCCGTTGATCGTGCCCGCCCCGGTATTGCCGTTTTTCTCATTAAAAGCGGTCAGCAGCCCGTCGGTCAGGCGTGCCGCCCCATAGCGGGAAATATCCGGCACGCCACGCAGAACCAGCGCCATCTCCAGATTTTTTTCCTGCTGAATCCGGCTCAAATCGCCAAAATCCATCTGATAAAATGTATCGCCGTTCAGGACAAAAAACTGCTCGTCCGTCACATATTTCCCGGCATTCTTGATCGCGCCCGCCGTGCCGAGCAGCTCTTCCTCATACGCATACCGCGCCCGGATGCCAAACCGCGCTCCGTCTCCAAAATATTCTTCCACCATGCCGCCCTTATAACCAACGGCAAAAATAATATCGTCAATTCCGCTCTTTTTCAGCCCCTGAAGCACATACTCCAGAAACGGCTTACCCTCAACCAGCGCCATCGGTTTCGGACGGTCGCTTACCACACTGCGAAGCCGCGTCCCCAGTCCGCCAGCCAGAATGATTGCCTGCATACTGTACTTCCTTTCTGTCTGTTGTTTTTCGTTTAATTATCTCTACTTCTATTCTTAAACTTTAACGTTTAATTTTGATCGCATTCCGACTAGATTATTCCTTGTTTTCACTTCTGGTATCTAAGCCGTTCGTCAACAGCTGGTAAACCCAGTTTAACTTATATATTCTACCACAGTTTACTCGCGATTTCTACCGCCAGAACACCTTTTTAACCTTATCCTCTCTATATAACAAAAAATACAGCCGGTTTGGGGAAACCGACTGCATTTTTGTTTGTATCAATGGGGATTGATCATATTTAGTTGCAATGTGATTCGTTCTATTCTGCCGGGAATCTCTTGATTCCCATTGTAACAATCTCCCTAAAGAGACGTATAATTGCCAGATGTACCGGTTCCGGGCATCCGTCTACGCTCGGTGCAACTCTGGAACCAATCGAATCATGGAATTCAACGCGCCAGCAGCTGTCCAGCACTCTCTTTTCTATCTCCTCGCTGCACATGGCGTCCAGATTTCCTTCTGCCAGTCCAAGCAGGCAGGCAATTCCATAACCAGCCCAGTTTGAGATAGCCGCCGAAAGCAGAACATCCACCTTTGCTACATCCAGTGCAATGCCGGAATGACACGGGCATTTACACATATTTCCGTTCTTTACCTTTTCTCGCACTGTTTTTTCAATATTTGCCATGCCAATCTCATTACCGCCATCGCCGATACCGATTGTCGCGATCCCGCGTTCACCGGCGCCGGTAAAGAGATAATCCATCTTCGCCTGGCTGGCAGAGAAGTCAAAGCCTCCCATTCCGTGGATCCTGCCATGCTTATTCATACCTCCACGTTCAATCGCCAGACAAAGGGATGGTTTATAGTGCTCCAGCAGTTCTTCGGAACGAACCCGGCAGGCTTCCTGATCAATCGGCATACCAATTACCGCAATCGTAGGAACCATTTCAAATCCCAATTCATCCGAAAGAGATGTTGAAAGTTTTTCCGGCTCTGTAATTGAAAAACCACAGCTTGACATAACCTTCTTCATATCTTCTACCAGATAATCATCTGTAATGACAATCGGCAGACCTTTTAATGTCAAGCGGATAGCTCTTGCAAGAGCCGCCGTACCTGGCGGTCCATCCGTCTCACTCTTCGTCGGGATATTGGCTGGCTGATCCGCCCATCCGGTTGTGATAAACACATAATCGCCGGGCTTAATCGACTTTTGCATTAATTCTACCGCCGCCAGCGTCATAGGCTTTCCATTTAAAAGCTCTCTGGCTGCATCAAACAGCACCTGTGCCGTACCACGCGCACCAATATCCACATTCATCAGCCGGTCGATTGACTCTGCTACATTTGCAAGACCGACATCTGAAATTAATTTGCGCATTTTCTCTCCTCCTTCTTTTGTTATTTATGGATGCATACTCAATCTCTTCAGACTGAAATACTCCTCAAGACCCCAACCGGAAGCGTCGCATCCGACGCCGGATTCACGAACCCCGCAATGCGGAAGCATCGGTCCGGTACTAAATCCATTTACATACAATTCTCCAAATTCCAAAACTTCATATGCTCTGGCAATCGCCCTTGCATCATGTCCGAATAAATAAGAAGTCAGTCCGGCTTCCGTATCATTCGCTTTTTTCAATACATCCTCAAAATCTGTATACGGGCGTACTGAAATAACCGGTCCAAAAATTTCTTCTCTGGATATCTTCATATCCTCATTCACATCTGCTACGACTGTCGGACTGATATAAGCGCCCTTTTCAAAGCCTGCAGGAACATCTCCGCCACAAAGTACCTTTGCGCCGCGCGCTTTTGCATCTGCGATTAAATCCAGTACCCGATCCCGCTCGCGGAAACTGATCATCGGTCCCATGACCATTTCCCCGTCGTCACGTCCCGCTCCAATCGTTACTTTTTTCAGGCGATCCAATACTTTCTGGCAGAACTCCTCATAACGTTTTTCATGTACATAAATACGGTTATAACCGATACAGGTCTGTCCGGTATTGCACACCTGGCTTTTTACAATCAGATCCGCTGCCAGATCCACATCTGCATCTTCCATCAAAATCGCCGGTGCATTGCCTCCCAGCTCAAGTGAATATGTTTTAACTGAAGACGAGCCTTGCGCCATAACCTGGCGGCCTGTTTCCGTCGAACCGATTAAGGTAATCATTTTCGGAATCCGGCTCTTATTCAATACATCTCCAAGTTCTCCCGCCGGACCTGAAATAATATTCACCACGCCAGCTGGAAGCCCGATCCGATGCAGAATCTCCCCCAGATAAAGGGTTGCCAGCGGTGTCTGGCTGGATGGTTTTAAAACGCAGCAGCAGCCAGAAGCGATTGTCGGCCCAATTTTAAGCGCTGCATTTCCAAGTGGATAATTCCATGCAAGATGTCCTACCACAACGCCAAGCGGGCGGCGATCCACCAGATGATAGAAATTTCCCCGGCGGCCTGCGTTATCTGAAAACGTAGTACCTGTCACCCTGCGGATCTCTTCTGCGAAAAACCGAAGACTGGAAATCCCCCAATCAAAATCATAGCATGCTTCCGCATATGGTTTGCCGGATTCCTGTGATAACAAATCTACAATGTATTCCCGCTCTGACAAAAGTTCTTTCGTATACTTTCTCAGCCATTCCACACGCTCATCCAGCGGCGTCCAGGACCATGTCGAAAATGCTTTTTTAGCCGCCTCCAGCGCTTCTTCTGCCTGTGCCCCGGTAGCTGCCTTAAACGATTCGAAATCGGTGCCGTTTGCCGGGTTCATAACGCGGAGCATTGTCCCCTTTCCTTCCACCAGTTCTCCACCAATATACTGTTTAAACATCTGTTTCCCCACTCCTTCCCTCATGAAACAAAATCATGACCGCTTAAAAGAGGCTGCGAATATAATTCTGGACGCTCTCTTTGTCATAACCATACTTTTTATAAAGTTCCTTTGCATCTCCAAACCCCGGATATACCTGCGGGATTCCAAAACGCTTAAAGGATTCAAGTGCGATACAGTTATCCGTAAGCACATCGCTGACTGCACTGCTCAGACCATTGTTCATCAAATGATCCTCCCAAGTGATAATTCTTCCTGTTTCCTCTGCTGCCCTGATAACCGCTTCCCGATCCAGCGGTTTCACTGTAAACATATCCAGCACACGGACACTGATTCCCTCTTTTTTTAATTCCTTTGAAATCTTGATCGCTTCTGCTACCATCTCTCCACAGGCAATAATGGTAATATCCGAGCCCTCGCATGCGGTATATGCCTTTCCGATTTCAAACTGAGCATCTTCCGGATATAAAACCGCATTGTTTTTGCCCGGATCCATGCGGATTGCCATCGGTCCTGCCCAATCCACGCTCTTTAAAATTATCTGACGGAGCTGCTCCGGATCAGCCGGTGCGCACACTGTCATATTTACCAGAGATGAAAATAATGCCATATCTTCCATTGCATAATGGGTAGAACCGCCGTTACCTGTCAACCCCGAGTAATTTGCAATAATACGAACCGGGAGATTCTGATAACACAGATCCGTGCGGACCTGTTCCAGATCCCGCATACTCATAAACGGCATCATACCGATAATAAACGGAATGCTTCCTTCCAGTGCCAGACCGGCAGAAACTCCCACTACACACTGCTCTGCAATTCCCGTATCGATAAATCTGCCCGAATAAGCTGCCTTAAAATCTGCACACCCCCAGCCAATATCCGGTGTCAGAAGCCAGATACGGTCATCTGTTTTTGCCAATTCTGTAATCGCATCTCCAACTACCGTCCGCCCAGAATTGAATTTTTCCAGTGTATACGATTCCTGCATAACTATCCCTCCATTTCCCGGGCAAGCCCTGCATCCAGATCCGCCAGTGCCCGTTTTAAATCTTCTTCATTCAGGCTTCCACAATGCCACTTAATCTGTTTTTCCATAAAGGAAACTCCATGACCTTTTACTGTGTTTGCCACAATTACCGTCGGTACCTTGCTATCCGGTGCCGGTAATTGATCCAGTGCATCCACAACTGCGTTCATATCATTTCCATCGATCTCTACTACATTCCAGCCAAAAGCTCTCCATTTGTCTGCATATGGCTCCAACTTTACTGAGTCTTCACTAAAGCTGGTCATCAGCTGACGGTTCCGATCCACAATCGCTATCAAGTTTCCAAGTTCCTGTGCGTGACCATTAATTGCTGCCTCCCAAACAGAACCTTCGCAGGTTTCTCCGTCTCCCATCATGCAGAATACCCGGTGTTTTTCTCCTTTATAACGCGCATGGGCTGCCATTCCGACACAGATAGCCAGTCCGTGCCCCAGGGAACCGGTTGACGCCTCTACGCCTGGAAGACGCACTTTACACGGATGCTGTCCATATGCACTATCCAGTTTTCCGTACGTCCTTACTATCTCGTCATAGTCAAAAAATCCACGCAGCGCCATGGTTATGTACATACATACCGCGCCATGTCCTTTGCTCAAAATAAACCGATCCCGCTCCGGCATCCGGATATTATTCGGATCAATCTTCATTGTATGGTGGAACAGACAGGTCAGAATATCTGCCATCGACATATCCCCGCCCATATGAATGTTTCCCTGATAACTGCCACAAAGCTTGCAGAGTTTAGTCCGAAGCTGGTACGCCATTTCTTCCAGGCGTCTTACTTCCTGTTTATCTGCCATATCCTTCTCCTCCTTTTTACGAAATTGTCAATCCGTTCTCTCCGCCTATCACACGTTTCAATGTAAAAAAAGCAGATAATGGTGTATATGCCCCTGTCACCAGTCCTTTCGGAATGCTGCATACTTCAATATCAAACTGAACTCCATCTGCGGTCACTTCGATTTTATGGGTATTTCCCTTTACATCCGGATCCGCCACAATTCTGGAGCGCGTCTTGTCAAATCCAAGCCCCGCAATCGCAATTCCAGCATGCACATTTACATTGCGCGGGAACTTCTTACAAGCTTCTCTGGTGCTTCCTTCAAAAAGAACTGTTTTCTCTGTTACGCTGCTCCCCAGATTCGCCGGTTTTTTTGTTGTTGTGATGCATACCTCTTCCAGTACTTCCCTGCCGTCAAAAATGCCATCATATCCAAGCACAGCGCCATGCGGAATATAGATCTTTCTTCCCCATTCACTGCAGAGGTGCTTCGCCAGTTTTTCAAACTTTTCTTCTGCAAATGCACAGGATGAAAATGTCATCATATCCGCATATGGCAGAATTAACGGTGCAAGCTGCTGTACCGCCTGATAAGTAGCTGCTTCTACTACCAGATCCACGGAAAGCTCCTTCATTTTTTCTACCAGCTGCTCCGGTGTACTGATCACAAGTTCTGGCGGAAGACTGGCTGTCGCCTCTGGGTTCATATCATATATGAACCCAAGCTTCACATCGCCAAGCTCACCTAAACGTTCTTTTATATACCGGCCAATCAGGCCAAATCCTATCAGTCCTATCGTCTTCATAACAATTTCCTCCCACTCTGCCTAATACGTCAACATTCTAACCCTTGCTACCGTCTCCCATTCATCTACAATCTTTCCGTTTTCTGCCACAAGAATCGATGGATATAAAACCGTAGTCGGGCAAATATGGCTTGGTATCACATATAAAATGTCGCCAATCTGAGGGCGTTCCGCCTCATGGCCTTCCTCCATCTTCCAGAGCCAGTGTTCCTCACTCTGGAACATTGCTTTCGCCGCCACTCCTACCAGTTCGCCCCGAACCGGCTGGTCACAGGAAATTCCTTTGCTTCCCAGATCCAGTGTAAATGTATTTGATGCCGGATGACTGACAACCCGCGTCATAATCGCTCCCGCTTCCCAGAGCTTCAAATCCGGGGCATCTTTTCCGTATCTGGCATCCATGACAAAGGAAGTTCCCGGAGAAAGGAAATAATCGCTTACCTTTGCATGGCACGGAAATGACGGTGTTCCGCCTACAATCACTGTATCGCAGACAATTCCGCGTCCGAGAATATCTTGACGGACCTCTTCAATCTTCCGATCCATCTCATCTACCGCTTTCTGTCGTTCTTCCACATCCACCTGATGGTTATGTCCGTCATAACAGTGAAGTCCACGCATCTGAAGATTCGGCAGACGACTGCATCTCTCATAATAATCGGCTGTTTCAGACAGCAAAACTCCTGTCCGATCCTGTCCCACATTGACATCCAGAAGAACCGGAATTGTAATACCTTTTTCCCTCGCCGCTGCCGAAAGTTGAAGAAGCGTATCGTAGTCATCTCCAAGCGCCCAGAACTGGGTACCCGGCATTCCGAGCGTCAGGTCAATAAACCGTTCGATATTCGGTCCTACCAGCGCATAGGCAACCAATACATCTTCTGCCCCTACCGACGCTGCCATCTCTGCCTCGGAAATAGTAGCGCACATAAAATGTGTAAATCCCATCTCCATCTGCATCTTAACCAGTTCTCTGGTTTTATGTGTTTTTACATGATACCAGAGCCGGTTTGCTCCCCCCGCCAGTTCAATGGTTCTCTGTGTATTCTTCACAATCGCATCTCTATAATAAATCAACGCCGGGCTTACAATCTTTTCTTCACCCTTTACATGATAATTTTCCAATTTCATATTCATCACTCCTGCTCTGAACGCCTATTTTTTTAAGTATTTTCATTTTGGCAGAGAGGCAGCTGTTCCAGCCTCTCTGCCCATTTTTCTTTATTTCTTATTCTTCTGGAATGACACAAACTTTAATGCACTGACGCTGCGTGCCAGATCAAGTGCCTCGCCGTAACGGGACAGCGGGAATGTATGTGTTACAATCTTTTCCAGCGGAAGCACACCGCTTTCGATGATACGGGCTGTCTTTTCCATGTAATATTTTCCAAGGAATACGCCATGAATTTCTACTTCTTTTTTCAGAACCTCTCCAACCTTGATCGGAGCTAATGCAGTCTCATCATGTCCGCACTGAAGCACTTTTCCTCTCGGGCGTACACAGTCGATACAATCCATCAACATTGCGGCAACCGCTTCAATACAATGATCGACACCTTCACCGTTTGTTTCTTCCATGCACACCTGTTTGATATCCTCAACATTCGGATCCACAACTCTGGTTGCACCTAATTCCAGCGCCTTATTTCTGCGGTACTCGATCGGCTCAGAAAGAATAATCTTTCTTGCTCCGCTTGCCTTCGCCAGTGCCAGATAAAGCTGTCCAATCGGACCGCCACCCAGGATGCAGACGGTATCTCCCACATGGATATTCAGCTTTTCAAGGGAATATCCACAGCATGCCAGCGGCTCTGCCAGCGCCATCAGTTCTGCCGGTGTATCAGCTGCGATTTTATACGCAAACTTTTCCGGAACCAGTGTATAGCTGGTTAATCCGCCATCCTTAAATACGCCCATCGCATTCGCCTGGCCTTCCAGTCCCGGCTCATCCAGATACAGATTCTTACACATTTCCGGAAGTCCGGCACGGCAGGCATCACAGTAACCACACGGTCCATGCGGGTCTACGATTACTTTATCGCCCGGTTTTAAGCTTGTAACCGCTTCTCCTACCTCTACAACCTGTCCGCAAAATTCATGTCCAAAGATAATTCCCGGACGGGACGGATGTTTCTGCGGAGTTGCAAAAATGTTAATATCTGTACCACAGATACACACTCCCAGCACTTTGATCATCACATCATCTGCTTTTTTGATGATTGGTTTCGGTCTATCTTCAATCGCAAATTTTCCAGGTCCTTTATAGATAATTGACTGCATATGCTCCTGCCTCCTTTTCTTATTCTACTTCTACCCATTTCGAATCATTGTCGCCGCTCTTCATAACTGCATGAACGAATTTAACGCCCGATACACCAGTTTCAACATCCGGGAAGTCCAGATCGTCCGCTGTAAGCGGTTCACCATTTTTACGTTTGATCAGATAATTGATAATATTTTTATAAATATTAGCTTCCGCAACGTAGTATCCTTCCGGATGTCCGAACGGGAGACGGAAATGACGTTTTTCTTCATCTGAGAAATAACTACCTCCACGTGTCAAAACCTGTGTTGCCTCTCCATATTTATGGAAGATAACCTCATCCGGGCGAATCTGCTGCCACTCTAAGCCCCCCTTTGTTCCATATACACGGAATACCATTTCATTAGATTTACCACATGCCACCTGGCAGAACCAATAGGAACCATGGACACCATTCTCATATTCCACCAGAATATTGTCATTGAAATCCAATTTTTTTCCAAAACGGTCAACCGTAGCTGCTACTTTTTTAATTTTCAGTCCTGTAACATAATGAACCAGATGTTCAATGTGGGTACCGTCATCCGCACAGGTGTTGGAAATGCCGGAAAGTTTCGGATCCGAACGCCAGATCTTACTGTTAATCTGGGAATCTTCATGAAGCACATTTAAGAAACAGCCCGCCGTGTACTCTGCATTGATAGAAACGATATCTCCCAGTTCGCCTCTCGCTACCATTTCTTTCATTACCTTTACCATCGGATAACCCGAATAGCAGTAGTTCACTGCAAAAAGAAGGTCTTTCTCTTTTGCCAATGCAGCCAGTTCCTCTGCTTCTGCCACTTCAAAGCACAGCGGTTTTTCGCACATAACGCCGATTCCATGCTCCAGAAAGCACTTTGCAATTTCATAATGCACAAAATTCGGCGTACAAATTGCCACAAAATCAATTTTACCGGCCTCTGCCTCTGCCATTTTTTTGTAATCGAAATAGATTCGCGATTTGTCCACGTTATAATAATCCGCGCATTCTACGTTCAGCTCATCAATCGCTGAAAAACATCCGCACACCAGCTCTGCTCTCGGATCAAACGCCAGTCCCTTACGATGCACTTCACCAATCAGTGCTTTCAGATCGCCACCTACCATTCCATACTGAACCTGTTTCATGTTCTCATCCTCTCTTTCTTTCATTTATATTTTCAGAGCATTAAGATCAGCTCTTTTTCATCGGTTTTTTCCTGCCGGATCCCCATGCCGGTGCTCCGTGCTTCTCTTCTCCCGCATATTCAAATCCACAAATTTTCATTGCCTGCTCAACCGCTGCAAATGTATTTTTCTCTGGGAAAAATTCAAGACACGCAGTTCCCTGAAAACCTCTTTCCCTCAGTTCATTCATCAGATAACTATAATTAATCTCCCCGGTTCCCGGTTCATGGCGGTCCGGTGCATCTGCAATATGTACATACGGTACAATATCCAGATTCCGAATTACATTTTCAAGTAAATCTCCATGCATCAGCTGCATATGGAAGAAGTCGCACAGCAGACGGATCTTCGGGGAATTTACGGTTCTTACAATCTCTGCTCCCTGGCTTGTATCCGTAATGGCCATTCCGCCATCCGCTCCATGGTTATGGAGCGGCTCCAGCAGAAGTGTAATGCCTTCTTTTTTGAGAATCGGTGCCAGCAGTCCCAGTGTTTCCTTGATATTGGCAACTTCCTCCTGCCAGCTGTATATATTTCTCAAATCTGAGCTTTTCCCATTTTCAAAATGATTGGAGAATGCAATCAGGGAATCACACTCCAGATAATGAGCCGTTTCGATGGAACGTTTTACCCACTCAATATACTCGCTGCGTTTCCTTCCGTCGCAAAGAGAATAATCCTGCTGACCACTGAAAGCAGTCACCTTTACTCCCTGATCTTCGCATAGTTCACGAATCCGCTTCACATCACGGTCTGCCCAGCTCCAGAACTCAATTCCGGAAATCCCTGCTTTACGAATCAGCGGAATTTTCTCATAAATATCCTTTCCCGGAAAAAGCGGTTCTATATTTGCTGCATATGTAATCATATTTCTCTCCTTTCCATCCGCTGCTTTTACTCTCCAAACACAGCCTGATAATCTTTCTGAAATTTGATAATTCCTGCATCTGTCAGCGGATGTGCCAGCATCTGCTTCAGCACACCATACGGTACAGTTGCAATGTCCGCGCCTGCCAGCGCGCATTCTGTCACATGAATCGGGTTACGGATGCTTGCCGCAATGATTCTGGTGCGTATTTCCGGATAATTTTTAAACATTTCTGCAATCGTCCGGATCAGTTCCGTTCCGTGCTCCGAAATATCATCCAAGCGTCCTAAGAACGGAGATACATAAGTTGCCCCCGCTTTTGCCGCCAGAAGCGCCTGATTCGCAGTAAACACAAGCGTCACGTTCGTCTTGATGCCTTCTGCCGCTAACGTCTTCACCGCTTTTAATCCCTCTCCTGTCATCGGAATTTTTACGACCATATTCGGATGAATCGCTGCTATCGCCCGGCCTTCTTTAACCATTTCTGCTGCCTGCGTTGTGGTTGCTTTTACTTCACCACTGATCGGACCATCTACAATCGAAACAATCTCACGAATTACTTCATTAAAATCTCGTCCTTCTTTTGCTATCAGGGACGGATTAGTCGTAACCCCACAGATAATTCCCATGTCATTTGCTTCCCGTATCTCCTCTACTTTTGCTGTATCGATAAATAAATCCATGTCCCATCTCTCCGTTTCTTCTTCCATTTTCCTACAGTTCCGCTGCTTCCTGTCTGGTCGAACCAAGGCGCCAGCGTCCTTCTGCCAGCTCGCTTTCTACATAAGCATATTCTTTATCCAGATGATAGAAGAAAAGCAATACTGCAATCCCTCCCCAGGCAATAAACGGAACCATCAGATACAGATTCTGAATTGCCGCCACTGCCGACTCCGGCACGCTTGCCGCCAGCCCATCAAATCCTGCATGTGACATTACAAATCCACAAACCGCATTTGTCAGGCCACCACCCAGCTTATAACCAACTGCTGATGCACAATAGCAAAGTCCTTCATTCCGGATACCTGTATACCAGTGTCCGTATTCAACCGTATCTGCCAGAAGTCCATAAATCAGTGCGCCTACAGTTCCTCCGCCTAATCCCCGTACAATCAGTCCAACCGTCAGGGTCGTCAGATTGTACGGCTGTGCTGCCATAATCGCCGCACCGGCTAAAAATAATACACTTCCTGCTATTGAACAGTTTCTCTTTCCCAACTTCTTTACGAATGGAGCCACTAAAACAACCGATAAAATAAGTGGAATCTTTTCTGCCAGTGTCAAAAGTGTTACCCTCTCATTATTTCCCAGCGCGTACTGTGCATAATAGGAAACCATCATTCCATTCAGCGAGAAATACATTCCCCAGAGAATGAATACTCCTGCAATAATCAGCCAATAACGGTTTTTAAATAACGCTCCGATGCTCTTTCCAACCGGCACCGCCGTATCTGCTACCGCTGTCGGATCCTCGGATACCTGTTCCTTACAGTTCAGAAAGCAGATGAATAAAAGAATCATTGAAATAATTGCATATCCAATGGAAATCATAATCCATGCTCTCTGATCGCCCCCCAGACGATTTGCCATCGGAAGTGTAAAGGCCGTTACAACAACTGCACCTATCGGTGCGATACACATACGGTACATATTCAGAACGGTACGTTCATTCTGGCTGGTTGTCATCAGCACGGCCATTGCACCATATGGTAAGTTCAAAGCTGTATAAACGATCGTTACAGCAAAATTATATGTAATAAATACATATATAGCCTGTGCCATCGCGCTTGCATGCGCCGGAACCATAAACATCAGCACCGCTGCAGCGCCAAACGGAATAATCATCCGCAGCACCCAGACTCTTGCTTTTCCATATTTTGATTTCGTCCTGTCTACAATTACTCCCATAATTGCATCGCTGAATCCATCAAACATTCTGGAAAGCAAAAGAATCGTTCCAACAACCGCCGCTGACATTCCCACAATGTTGGTATAAAAATAGGACGCCATATTCGCAGTTGCTGCAAATAATATGTTGCACGCCAGATCTCCGAATGAATACGACAATCGGGTTTTAAATGATAATTTTTTCTCCTCCAATTTTAAATCTCCTTCCCCGTTTCCAGATTTTCCCCAAAATCTGTATCTCTTTCATTTTTCCATCCCCATTTTCAATAATAGTAAAATAGTCTCTTGATTTTGATAGAATAGTCCCCGATAGAACTCTTATGAATCTGGCCTATCATTTTTACCTTTTCGGTATTTCGTCCTTCATTTTTTCCAGTCACAAGCAATTCCATTGTCATTCTACACAAAAACAACCAATTTATATTGTATTTTCAAGGACCATATTGACATTTTGTCTATATTCAGCTTATACTGATTCACAAACCATTTTTTATTTCTGGCATTATTTTACCCTAAGCAGGTTGCATGCTGCAATCTCAATTCTCTCATGTTTTGGTAATATAATTTCATCTTCCATGAGAAAGCAAGAATTATCCCATTCAACACCTGATGAAAGGAGATTTTGAATTATGATCAATCAGGAAGTAATTGTAAATCAGCAGCTTCAGGAACGTATTCACTATGATAATCCGGACTTTCCGCTTGCCCGTTTTATCGACGAAATGGATTATTTTGTAGATGGGGAATTTCTCTGTCACTGGCACCCAGAATTTGAATTAGCAATTATTTTAAAAGGCGGGATTGAATATCAGGTAGATCAGCAGGTTTTCCGCCTGCATCAGGGAGAGGGAATCTTTATTACTTCACGGGCCCTTCATTCTGCCCGACAATTAATTCCAGGATCCATCATTTTCAATATCGAATTTCCTGCTTCGCTCTTTCATACGATTGGTACCTCATTTCTGTACCAGAACTATTTCAACCCATCTTCCCTGAAAAAAATGGGCAGCTGGAAAATCCTCCCTGAAAATGAAGAAGGAAGTGAAATTCTTGAACGCCTTATGCACATCCACCGCTCCGATCCAGATAAATACGCCTATGAGCTTCTGTGCATGGAAGACATTTTACACATATGGCGTAATCTTCTGGTTCTATTGCATCGGTCCTTCCCGGTTCCTACTGACAATGATGAATTCATACGCGAACACCGCATGAGAAAAATGGTGAGCTATATCCAATCGCACTTTGAACAGCCCCTTACCATTGACGATATCGCCGGTGCCGCCAGTATCAGCCGCAGCGAATGTTTCCGATGCTTTTCCGGTTTCTGTCAGGTTTCGCCCATTGAGTACCTGAACCGCTACCGCCTTCAGAATGCAGCCCAGAAACTCTCTGGCAGTACTGCCAGTATCTCCGACATTTCTTTTCAATGTGGATTTAGCAGTATCAGCTATTTTGGCAAAGCATTCCGTAAAATGTACGGCTTATCTCCCTCTGAATATCGTCAGAAGAAGAAAAATGCCGTCTCAACCTCATTGAACGCATGAAGCTTTTCCCTTTCATCGCAGATATTTGCGGAACTTGCAACGATTTGTTGATTTTTTGGCATGATTCGACGAATTTTTTTATTTGGCAGACACTCTGTTCCGTGCTACAATCTTAGTTATAAATTGGGATTTGGAGGAATGCTTATGGCACGTGATATGACAAAAGGAAATATAACCGGACACCTGATTGCCTACGCGGTTCCGCTTGTTTTTGGAAATTTATTTCAACAGCTCTACCACACGGTCGATTCGGTGGTTGTCGGACAATTTTACGGAAAAGAAGCATTGGCGGCAGTCGGTGCGGCAGGTCCGATCATGAATATCCTGACTTTTCTGATTGTGGGACTGTCACTCGGCGCATCGATTTTAATGGCAAGCTACTTTGGTGCAAAAGATTACCAGGATTTGAAGGATGAATTTGCGACCTCTGTACTCTCCGGACTGCTTTTGACCATCGTGCTCTCCGGAATCTCACTGGCCGGAAGCCGCCTGTTTATCCGCCTGACGCAGACGCCGGAAGAGATATCGGCGCAGGCATCCTTGTATTTGCAGATTATCTCGCTGGGTCTTATTTTTACCTTTTTTTACAATATTTTCTCCGCCGCCCTGCGCGCGATCGGAGATTCCAGAGCGCCGCTCTATGTCCTGATCCTGACGACCATTGTCAATGTATTTCTGGATGTATTCCTGGTTGGCATCTGCCGCCTCGGTGTTCCCGGTGCGGCAATCGCTACAATCATCTCGCAGGCAGTCTCTGCGCTCGCCCTCTTTGTCTATATCTGGTCGAAGGTGCCGCTCTTACGGCTCGGCATCCGGGATCTGAAACCGAAAACCTCGATGCTCAAAAAAACGATCGATTTCAGCTCCATTTCCGCCGTCCAGCAGACGATTCTCTACGTCGGCCGCCTGCTCGTCCAGTCCGGCGTCAATGCGCTCGGTGTCGATGCAGTTGCCGCTTTTAATGCCGTCTCCATCATCGACAGCTACGTGCTCGCCCCGGGCGACAGCCTCGCGGCATCTATCACGACGTTCTCCGCACAGAACCTCGGCGCGAAAGAGTATGACCGGATTCCGAAAGGGCTTCGGAAAATGCTGGTGATTGCAGAAATTTATATTATTTTGACAGCGGTGGTCGTGCTGTTCTGCCGTCACCCGCTGCTCGGCATTTTCTTGAAGCCGAATGAAACGGAGGCGCTGCGTCAGGGCATGTCCTATCTGGTGCCGATGGCTAGCTTTTACTTCATCAGTGGTATCACCAATACCTTTCAGGGATATTACCGGGGAATCGGGCACCTGCTGATCACCCTGTTCGCGACTCTGGTGCAGATTCCGATCCGCGTTGTGATCAGTTATGCGCTGTTTGGACGGCTGGGAATTCAGGCTGTAGCGATTGGTACGACGATTGGATGGGCTTGTATGGTGGTATTTGAGCTTTTGATGTATCGGAGGTATGGACGGGTGGAAGCGCTGCGGAAGAACGATCGGTAATATAGAGTGCTCTACCCGGTAGTACAGGAAAGAGCCTGCAGCATACCGGCGTAGCTGGCTCTTTCCTTCCTTGGATAACTTTAAATTACCCTTACGCAAGAAAACGATCAGAAGCACATTCCCCTGATCGTTTTCTTTATTATATATAATTTTCTATCTTTTACTATTTTTTATTCAAAATCTTCCTTAATCACATCCCACGCCGCATCGATACTGAAATGCTCGCGGATATATACCTGTGTTTTTTCGGCCAGGTCTTCCAGACGTTTTTCGTCTTTGTAGAGCTCTACGACTGTCTCGGCAAATTCGTCCGGCTGATCCTTGACGAGGAGAACTTTTTCTACATCCGGGATTCCCTCGCTGCCGACGGAGGTAGTGACGATGGGGGCACCGTTATAGATGGCTTCTACCACCTTGCCCTTAACACCTGCGCCGTAGCGGAGCGGTACCACTACAATCCGGCAGTTCCGGTACAGGTCTGCCAGTTCTTCTTCACTTACAAAGCCTTTGACGATGATGCCGTTTCCAGGCTGTTCCAATGCTTTGATCTCGTCGGTTACTTTGGAACCTACGATGTAGAAGTTGACCTTGATCTGTTCCCGGATCTTCGGGAATACTTCTTTCGCGAACCAGAGCACCGCGTCTGCGTTCGGCGGATGCGCAAAGCCGCCGACAAACAGGAGTCCTTCCCGTTTGGCGAAGTCTTTGTTCAGATTCTGTAAAAACTCCTCATAGACATATGCCGTGATCGCCTTGACCGGAATCGTCTCATCAACGGCGTGGATCGCCTCTTCTTCGACGTAGGACGGATAATAAGACACCGCCACTTTGTGGAAGAGTGAAAACTCGATCGATTTCCAATATTCGGATTCCTGACGCTTCTTCACATCGCCGGTCAGCTCATACTCGCGGAACTCACGCATAAAATGAAGGTCGTGACCGTAATAAATCATCTTGATATCCGTGTGTTCTTTGATAAAATCCACATATTTTGTCGCGATATGCGGACGGTTCAGATATGCCACGTGGATATCTTTTCCATTTTTCACCAGCCAGTCCCAGATACCGGTCAGGTATTCCTGTCCGTAGAGGACCTCGATTCCCATCTGCTGCAGCGTAGACGTATACGGTTCCTCATGGAGGTAATTATCTCCGATAAATTTAACAACATACCCCTTTTTCAGGAACATTTTCAGGTACTGGAACGTTGTCTTGGAACCAGCGTCTTTGTCAAAGGTCGGCACATAGTGATCGATCACGACAATGATCTTTTTGCCCATGCTGCGCTCGCGTGCGCGGAATGGATTCGGATTGCCGTTGTTGACGCACTGGTTCTTAAACTCTTCTTTCCATTTTTCTTTGAGCTTCTCGCTGTTTTCCACCTGATACCGTTTCAGACCGGTTCCGTTGACATCCGTTCCGTTGGAAATGCCTTCGAAATGGATGACCTTGGATTTTGGCTGGTAAACGACGCGGTAGCCCGCTTTCCGTACCTCAAATGCCAGATCCGAATCTTCGCAGTACGCCGGGGCAAACCGCTCGTCGAAACCGCCGATCTGCTTCCAGAGTGCGGTGGATAAAAGGATCGCTGCGCCGGAAATATAGTCTACATCCTTGACGTAGTTATATTCTGCCTTGTCCGGATCGTCGAGGCGGCCGTAATTCCAGCCGGAACCATCGCTCCAGATGATGCCGCCTGCCTCCTGTAAACGTCCATCCGGATATACCAGCTTAGACCCTACCATACCGATGGTGGAGTCAGATTCAATGAGATTTACCAGGGAGCTTAGCCAGCCTTCTGTTACCTGGGTATCGTTGTTTAAAAACATCACGTATTTGCCGCGCGCCGCCTTCGCCGCCTGGTTGCAGTTGCGCAAGAAGCCCTGGTTCGTCTGGTTACGGCAGATCACCAGGTTATCGGCAAACTCTGCCAGATGCTCGGTGGCATCGGTTGAAACGTCATCTGCGATGATAACCTCATAGCTCACATACTTCGTATGCTCCAGAATCGACTGCAGGCATAGATAAGTATAGTGAATCTGGTTGTATACCGGAATTACGATGGAAACCGTCGGATTTTCTTCCTTCGGAAGGTGGATTTTTCCGTAAGTCAGATACTCCTCACCTATCTCAAAATCACCTTTGATAAGGTTCTTTCCTTCCTCGGTGGTGTACATCTTCATCATTTTGCCCGGATGAAGAATTGTGCGTTTCCAGTAGCCGAGCTTCTTGCGGCGTACCGTGCCCTTTGGATAGCACCGGTTAAATGCCTGTCCGAGCTTGCGGCGCACCTTGAAAATGACCGCCTCATGACCATTTAAGTAGGTCAGCGTCTTGCCAAGCTCTGCATTTTCATGGCGCAGATCAGAAATGATAACGTCCAGATTCGCCACGTGGTTATTCGTCAGGCGCTGTACCTCCTGCACTTTGCGGAGTGCCGTATCTTTTTCCGAATTTTCTGCCCGGAGCGCATCCAGACGTTCGTTTGCCCTTGCAAGTTCTCCGTCCACATGGGAAAGATCGGCTAATGTCTTCGTCTTTACCATGTAATCTTCCTGGTAGGTGCGCTGGTTTTCCCCGTGCACGTACTCCTGGAAGCCGCGTTCCATCGCCTCGTAAAGCGAAAGCAGCTTCTCATCCGCCTTCACATACTCCGGGAACTGTCCGATAAATTCCCGCTCGGCCTGACCGCCCAACAGACTCTTATAACGGCGGTAGAAATAAACCAGTGTCCTGTATTTCACAAAGCCAGCCGGAACCGGGAATAAGAAGACCCACTCATAGTCGATCGCATAGGTTCCGTCCGCCGTCACCAGCATATTTTCAAAAAGGGCGTCAATGTTGGAGGCGCTGTAGCTCTCGTCCGCAAGAACTGCCCCTAAAGAAGCCCATCCGCCGCCATTTTCTGTCTCTTTATCCCGATAGGAATCCAGCTCGCCCAGCGCATTAAATACCTTGATAAATTCCGGTGTCACCGCAAATGGTTTGCGTTCCTCCGGGCGGATGTTGTAGATCTCATCCATCGCAGCCCGGATCGCGGAAACCTCCGCATCCGCGCCCTGGGCAGTCAGAATTTCTCCCAGAAGTTCCGCCCGCGTTTTTCCCTCTAAATACGGAAAGACCGCTGTCATCCCCTCGTCCTGAAGCTCCGGTTTTGCCAGTTTCAGGGACGGATTCTGACGGTCAAGCACCTGATATTTTTCTTCGAAGGACTGAATGTGCGCCTTTCCCTCCGGATAGAGCGCCGTCTTCCAGACCTCGCGGGTTCCATTCTTTTCACGGATCTCTGTCCGGATCTGGAAGCGGTCTTCGCGGGTGCGGTTGTATTTCACATAGATAACGTCCTGTGAAGCATTCTCAGCTTCCGGCGCAGCCTGTCTCTGCCAAAACACCAGAAATGCATTCGCAAATTCCGGGAACCGTCCGTCCTCGCAGGCTGCATCGAGCGCCGCCCCCATATCCATCAGCATATACTGCGGACAGTCATAGACCGGTAACACACCGGTCAGATCGCCTTTTTTCGGCAGATAGGCATCTGAAAAAATCTCTCCCGCCGTCCGGTAATCCGGCATCGGATAGTAAAATTCCCCGCCCGGAAGCAGCTGCTTCATTTCGTTCCAGGAAAGTGCACCTTTCTCCCGCTCTGCGCCTGCCATGTATTTCACGCCAAACCAGTTGGACGCCGCCGCAATCAAGGTTCCATGAGCAGAAAGAAGCTGTTTTGCGGCTGTCATCTGCGCCGCGCGTCCAGCCCTATCTGCCGCCGTCAAATCCCCGATCAGCACTACATATCCATATGTCCCGCCACGCTTTTCCGCTTCCCTCGCATACGTCTCCACATCCGCACAGACATAGCGGATCTTCGCCGCCAGCTCGGGCTCTGTCTGGAAGCGGCGGCGTACTACCTCCAGATTTTCTTCGGAAGCATCCAGCACCGTTACCGACGATAAACGTCTGGCAAGCAGCCCTGTCAGCGCGCCCGCGTCCGCCCCGATCTGCAGTGCCTGCTGTTCCGGGTCAAATTGGCACCAGTCCAACAGGTTTTCCCGCAAATCTGCCAGTGCGTACAGATAGGAAAGCTTCTTATTTTCCCGCAGCGCCTGGCGCCGGTCACTGCCGTATTTATCAAACAGAGCAATCAGCTCCTGATTGATTTTTTTCATCTTATTTCTCCTTTTATCATGCCTGCAGATCTTCCTGTGCCGCCTCATCCGCACTAAGCGACTCCGCCTGCTTCGCTGCCTCTCCGGCCGGCGATAACCTGACCGCTACATCCGGCTCCATGTCGTAGACACCGACCGTGTTCTTATTGGAAATAACGGTAATATTTGCCACATCGTAGAGACGGTGGTAAACCACGTGCTCGCCGCCTTCAAATCCGGTACAGCTCATGGACAGCAGGTATTCGCCGCCCTGCAGGGTCATCTTCTGCGTAAACGCGACATCGTAAATATCGCCCTCCTTGACCGGATGGACATCCGTTCCCTCAAACAGGGTGTTCGTGCCGGTCAGGTCGGTTCCTTTCTTATCCTTGATCGTATAAGTAAAGATCGGTGCCTGAATCGGTGCATTGAAACGGATGCGCTCGCGGATGGTAAACTCTTCGCCTTTTAAGAGCAGGTTAGTGATATTGCCGCGCGCGTCCACCAGTCCCAGATCGAAGATCTGCGCCCTGCCGTCGCCGTACTCCTCGCGGTTTGCGTTGATCGTCAGCTTGTCGCGCATTAAGCCCGGCTTTTTCGCCGTTTCTCCGTTCAAAGCAGCCGGATTTCCGGTGCCGTCCGATGCTGAAGCGACTCCATTTTCTGCGGTGCCATCCACTGCCTCGGAGCCGTTTACATTTCCGGCATCGTTATTTCCATCCTCATTTCCAGATGCACCCTTCTCCGCACTTGCGGCTCCTGATTTCTCCGCTTTTACTACCTTGTCCCCGGAAAAATCGTTCATCACTTCCAGCTCGGCGCGCAGCGCGTCCATCTGTCCTGCCAGAATCTTTTTGTAGAGATCGACCATCTTGCCCGCCGAACCCTGTGCGATAAATTCGCCCTTATTGAGCAGCACTACCTTATCGCAGTATTTGATGATACTTCCCATATCGTGGGTTACCATGATGATAGTCGTGCCGTTTTTGCGGATCTCCTCCATGCGGCGGTAGCACTTGGACTGGAAAAAGACGTCCCCGACCGAGAGCGCCTCATCAACGATCAGGATCTCCGGCTCGACGTTGATCGCAAGCGCAAATGCCAGACGCACGAACATACCGCTCGAGTACGTCTTGACCGGCTGATAGACGAAATCGCCAATCTCGGCAAAATCGAGAATCTCCGGTAGCTTTGCATCCATCTCTTTTTTGGTATATCCCATCATCGTACCGTTCATATAGATATTTTCGATACCGGTGTAGTCCTGGTTAAATCCGGCTCCCAGCTCCAGCAGCGCCGAAATTTTGCCGCGCACCGTCACCTCGCCGGTCGTCGGAGTGAGAACGCCGGTAATGATCTTAAGGATCGTCGATTTACCCGAACCATTCGTACCGATGATTCCGACCGTCTGACCTTTTTCAACCGTAAAGGAAAGATCGCTCAACGCGTAGAAATCCTTGTGGTATTCTTTATGGCTGACGCTCAGCGATTCTTTCAGCCGGTCGATCGGTTTATCATACAGCCTGTATATCTTGGTCACATTTTTCACTTCGACCGCGTACTTCTCTGCGTTCTCCGCCTCTTGTGCCCCTGTGTTTGTTGTATTTTCAGCAGACATATATCTTTTTCGTTCCTCCTGTTCCACTATTCTCGTAGTATAGCATGTTTTCTATGTTTCTTGCAATTCCTGTACGCAGAAAAACACACCTCTTTCTATGTACTCACGAAAAACATTCGTATTTTTTTGTGAAATGTTTTGTATTTTCTTGACAATATCCAGATGCTATGCAAAAATCATGGCAAAGGAGGATGATTCTATGGATTTTTTAACAATGACAATTCGAAAACAAAAAAATATTGCACTCATCGCACACGACAATAAAAAACGTGAACTCATCGACTGGTGTGAGGCGAACAAAGAGATCCTCAAAAAACATTTCTTATGCGGAACCGGCACAACCGCCCGCATGATTACAGAATATACCGGGCTTCCGGTCAAGGGCTATAACAGCGGTCCTCTGGGCGGCGACCAGCAGATCGGTGCAAAAGTCGTCGAGGGACAGGTTGATTTTATCATCTTCTTCTCTGATCCCCTGACCGCCCAGCCGCACGATCCGGATGTCAAGGCGCTTCTTCGAATCGCCCAGGTTTACGATATCCCGATCGCCAACAATAAAGCGACTGCCGATTTTATGATTACCTCGCCGCTGATGGATGAAGAGTATGAGCATGACATCATCAACTTCCATCAGAATATTAAAGAGCGGGCCAAGAAGCTGTAAAAAACATATTCTCCCTTGTATTTATTCTCATTCTTCGGTACAATGGTCGTTACCGTTTATGAGAATACATACAAGGGAGATTTTTTATGTTACAGAAATTTTTTAAATACATTTTCCAAAGCATGGCGGGCATGCTGGGAATTTCCGTCTACATCCTCGCAGACACCTATTTTATCTCGGTCTACTCCGGTGCAGATGGTCTGGCGGTTTTAAACCTGATTTTACCAGTTTACGGGCTGATCTATGCGATTGGAGCAATGATCGGGATCGGATCGGCGACCCGTTATGCCATCGACCGTGCGCAGGGCAAAAACGCCAGCTTCTATTTTCTCTCCGCCGTAACCTGGGATATTCTCATCAGCATTCCGCTGGTGCTGGCAGGCATCTTCATCCCGGATAAAATCTTGCAGCTTCTCGGCGCAGACGCAGGGCTGACCGCGCTCGGAAAGCAGTATCTCCGCATTATTCTGGCTGCCTCGCCGTTTTTTATGTCCAACTACGCATTCACGGCGTTTGCACGCAATGACAGCGCTCCGGCGATCGCGATGCTCGGCTCCATCGCCGGAAGTATGTTCAACATCGTGTTTGACTACATCTTCATGTTTCCGGCAGGTCTGGGACTGACCGGCGCGGCGTTAGCGACTGCATTCTGCCCGCTTGTGACGATGAGCATCTGCAGCACGCACTACCTGGGAAAACACAATCAGGTCGGATTCCGTTTTCGCGCTCCATCCCTGCGCCACCTGATCGCCTGCTGCCAGCTCGGCGTATCCGCCTTTGTCGGCGAAATATCCTCCGCCGTGATCGCGATCGTCTTTAATTTCCTGCTTCTGGGGCTCGCCGGAAATGTCGGTGTCGCCGCTTACGGCGTCACTGCCAATCTCTCCGTCGTTGCCATGTGCCTGTTCAACGGACTCGCGCAGGGCACGCAGCCGCTCATCAGCGAAAGCTACGGAAAAGGCGATCACACGCAGAGCCGCCAGTTCCTGACCTGGGGCGTCATCGCCTGCCTGATCGTGGAAGCGCTCATTCTGGTGCTGACCTGGAGCATGACCGATCCACTGATCCAGATCTTCAATCAAGAGCAGAACGCCGAACTTCTGCATTACGCCTACAGCGGACTCCGGCTGTATTTCCTGGGCTTTCTCTTTGCTGGCATCAACATCCTGCTGGTTGCCTATTTTTCCGCCGTCGCGCAGCCAAAACCAGCCATCGCCGGTTCTCTGCTGCGCGGGGCCGTCGCTATCATCCCCTGCGCTGTCACACTGGCGCGCCTGTTTGGGCTGAACGGTGTCTGGCTGTCTTTCCTGGCGTCGGAATGATCACTTTCTTCGCTATTTTGCTGCTGGCAAGGTTGGAACATACTTCCAAAGAATCACATAATTTTAAAAAAAATTAATTTTTTTCAAAAAATATTTGATATTTTATACCATGCGTAGTATATTGACGAAAAATCGAACACACCAAAACCGTTGAAGCGGAGATCAAAGCAGCATATGCGCGCACAGAGAGTCCGGGAGGCTGAGAACCGGGTCGAGATGCAGGCTGCCAAATGGACCGCTGAGGGCGCAGCCAAAAGCTGGATATATTTTCAGCCTAGTACTCTGCGACGTAGGGCATACGTTAGTTGCCGGAGATATGCAGGTATCTCGCAAAGCGCATGGAATCACTCCATGAATCAAGGTGTCACCGGCGTCCGGAGTGAGATCCCGACCGATATCGCGCGATGGTAAATCTGATAAAAGAAGAAAGCGATATCCCGTGTGCCGTATGTGGCAGAATACGTGAAATCCATGAAAAATGCGATTCGGTAAAAAAAGAAAACCGTCTGTAAAAGAATCTTTCATTCTTTCTCAGACGGTTTTCTTTTTCTGGCTTCAGAAGCCTTGTTCTGTCGTAAATGCTTTAGGTTGGTGGTAACTCATCCAATTCTGCCGGATGGTTATAAGCTTGCGAGCAGATTATCCATTACATTTCGCACAGAAACTCTTTTTCTACTTCTGCCTCAGACTCGGTATAACCTAACTGTGCAGCTAAACGATGTACCAGTACCGGCATTGCTTCCTGCTCTAAGGACTCGGAAACTACATGCTTTTCTGCTGGTGTGTTGTAATATGCCTGATATAAATTCTCCTGATATAAACCGTTATTGAATGTTCTTGTTGCTTTCATCATGATAATTACCTCCATCAAATAAAATTATATTTTTTCATATGATAGGCGGAAATCCATTGCAATATTCTTATGATACTATTACGATATCCGTCTGTGAAAATCTCTTGTTTCTTTCGATGGCAATAATATAACACTGTCAAACAAAAAGTACCATCCCCGGAAGTGTATAAACTTATAAGTCATTTGCAATTATATAAACATAAGTTAATATATGTAATAAGTACCAATTTTGACACCCTGACTATGTACAAAAGTTACAAAAACAGCCATACTTGAAATATAAACAAAAACGTCCGGCGGCGATTTGCGGATTTGTGCACCCCGCCTAAAAAAGAATGTACCTTGGCTTATTCGGGCGTCTCGCGCGGTCGCCTGCGAACGGTTCTGGCAGGGCTACGCGGATGGGTGCTGCCTACACAATGCGTGAACGGTGGCTTAACGGGATTCGCGGATTACCTCCTCAATATTTTTGTACGGAACCCGCGTAAAAAGCCCCCGCAGCTCTTCCGCCAAATCCAGTGCCATCGCGATTTTTGTGAGTGACAAAAGGGAAATCTGCCCCGTCGCCTCAAATCGCTTAATTGAGCCATAACTCACCCCACTCATGTCCGCCAGTCTCTGCTGTGAAATAGCGCGGCGTTTCCGGATGTTACGCAGCCGTGATGCCAGTTTCTGATCCAGTTCATCTGCAGTTTCCCAGATAAGTGCTTCCATATTGCTCTCCTGCCTCTCTAAAGATAATGACCTAACATGTCCTGCACACATGTACGAATCTGTTTTATCATTTCCATGCATCTCGTTTTTTTCATTCCGGCTGCAAGCCCAACTGCAAGCAGCTCCTTCTCACCCGGATTTCGTCCATTTCCATCTACGCTGGTCGTATGTTCCCCATAATATGTGTTGCTGTACGTCAGATCATACGCTGGTCCCAGGCGCCATTGCTCTTCCTCCTCCCGATATATATAAGTAAAATTCTTTGAATGATCATCCCGGTTGTGGGCAAACACATTAAAACACATACGGCGGAACATGTTTTCTATATCTTCTGCCTTCCCGTTCGTCAATATTTTCGTTAATTTCATCAATTGATGGTAATCCAGACTTGGCTGTTCAAAATCCAGTTCTAATAACGCCGCTGCCGTCAGCATATGAACCCGCTTTACCATCCCATTTTCTATTTCCCGATCAAATCGTCTGGTTCCAAAATATCCTTTGCATCGCCTTGAGGGAAACAATCTCGATTCACTCATGACAATTCCGCACTGTTTTGCACAGCACGCATAGTCATACTCCATCTTCCCTGCATCTTTTCCATCTATATGTGCCGGAAATTTAATCAGCCAGTCCTCTCCCTGAATCTGCGTCATAATTTTCGGGCGCGCACCTCCGCTTGTACCGCCCAGCCGGTACAGTTCATCCAATTTGTCCGAGTATTCGGTATTTAATATTTTCTGGCAGGCCTCCGCAAGTTCGTCCAGATTATCATTTTTCTCCTCAACCGAAAGTTCCCGCTGCGGACGATAGGTCAACGCCCCCATCCCAGATCTTCCCACAACCGCCAGCCGGTCTAACACTGTCCAATCGTCTGGCTGCTGCTTATGCGCCAGCAAAAGACGCCGCAAAAGCAGGCGCCCCCACGCATCTGGCAGGCTATCCGCAAACACCCCAAACAAACCTTCAAAATAATCCTTATTTGGAATAAACACCTGCTTTTTCAAAGGCAGTGAAAACGGACTGATCGAAAATCCCTCTTCCAGCCATGCATCATCATACTCAAATGCCACCTTGTGATTCACTGTTAATGCAAGAGTTCCTACCAGTCTGTCTTCATACATAACCTGAAGTTTCTTTCCTGTCTCCATCCGCCCTATCCTTTCTCCTTTATTATCCCATAAACACAAACTTTAGGGAAATTCTATTTTAATTTTTTCCATTTAAATCATGGATAATATATTATCCATTAATGCTATTTTTTATTTGTTTTGTATAATATATTATCCATTTATTTTAATCTATCCACCCTGATTTTCAAGCCTTCTACCTCGCTTTTCAAAATTTCCCTCTTTACATCCTCTTCCATTTTTTTATAATAACCCTCGCGCAACAAAATATGGAATCAAGAGGCATAAAAAAAGAATCACCCGAACTAGCACTTTACGAGTGATTCTTTTTATTTAGTTTTAAAAAAACTTTGCATCCCCCTTCCGCCCGGACATCCGGCACCTTACCCGTCCTTCTCCGGCACCTCATCCCGCCAGACAACCGTCTCCACATCCTCAAACAGCTCCTGGTTGCGCTCGACCGTCAGATAGACAAAATCATCCGGCTGGTATTCATCCAGAAGCGCCTCCGTGTATGTGTCAAAGGTCGCAAACACCGTTTTCCGGTATAGCTTCGGCATAAAATATTTAAGGTTCTGGCTAAAGGAATCGCCTACCACCAGAAGTGTTTTATCATTCGGCGAATCCGACTCAAATACTGCAAAGCTGTTGTCCTCGTTCATATCCACCGTCGTAGCCGTCACCTCCGGCAGATAATTCTGAATCACATATTCGGTATCGTCGCTGTACTCTGCTGCCATGTTAAGCATCCGCGCCAGGTCTCCGGACGCCGGTCCTGCCGCCTCAATCGAGACTGCACTGAGCGGTGTAGAGGTTCCAAGCAAAGTCTGTGCAATCTGCTGGCTTCCGATAAAAGAGCCGATCTGGTTCCAGTGCGTATCATATTTGTAATAAAGCTGATACGTGTCCGCCTCTTTCAGAAGCTCCGGCTTCATGTCATACACCGGAAGTCCCTGCGCCGCAAGCTCCGGGAGCGCCGCATCCAGACGCGACTCACTTCCGTATACCCGGACCGAATCCGGCATATATTCCGCATAGACACTTTCCTTGTTGGGTGCCTCAAACATCACAAACCGGATGCCGCGCTCTTTCATTTTCTCGTTTACCGAGGTAATCGCGTCCGCCAGCGCTGTTTTCTCATCCGCCGTATAGAGATTTGTCCGCTGATAATCCGCCAGCGCATCCTCGCCGTCCTCCGAAACGGTGTAAAACAGCCAGTTTTCTTTTCCGACCGTCACATCCGAAATCGAGCTTTCATTTAAAAGCTCCAGATCCAGCTTTGTCTTCGCCTTGACAAACAGATTTTTAAACGGAACATGGTCGTTGTAATACGCTTCAAATTCCGTCGGAATATTGTCAAAATTGGCAGCCGACAGTTCCGGAAAGGATGCCAATTCCCTGTTTTCATAATTCTGCTGGTCCAGATGGCTCCTGACCGCCGGATAGACAAGCGTCGGCAGCACCAGGCTCGCCGCAAAGGAACCAATCAGAAGTATTTTTGTCCCTGTCTCTCGATTCATATCTCTCGTTTTCTTCTCCCTGCATGAATCCATCTTTCTGTACTTTCACGCCCTGCCGCCCATGCTTTCATTTTTATGTTCTCATCGCACAGACAAACATACTTTCTACAGCGCTTTTAAAAACGGAAATAAATAAATGGATTATATGTATTGTTGACAAGCAGCAAAATGGAAAACCACAGGATCGCCATGTAGCCGATCCAGCTTGTGACCGTCACCGAGCCATCCTGCGCCAGCACGCGCCCTTTCCATTTCATCCAGAACCACTGTACCGGACCGCATGCCAGCAGCGCCGCCGCCAGAAACATCCAGAGTTTCCGGTTCATGTAGCGTTCCATCAAAACGACTGCGCTGTGCGGCACAAACATATACCGGATAAAGGAAAATGCCTGCCCGATCGTGTCCGCGCGGAAGAAAATCCAGCCGATCAGCACGACAAACACCGCATAGATATGCGCCAACGGCCGGAATTTCTCCTGCTTCAGCCATTTTCCCAGAAAACAGCGCTCCAGCACGTTGAAAAAGCCATGGTAAATGCCCCAGAAAATGAACGTCCAGCCCGCTCCGTGCCAGATGCCGGTCAGCAGAAAGACCGTCCAAAGGTTGACATACGTCCGCGCCGTGCCCCTCCTGTTTCCGCCGAGCGGAATGTACACGTACTCTTTAAACCAGCTGGAGAGGGAAATATGCCATTTCCGCCAGAAATCCTGGATCGAAGTCGCTGTGTACGGCAGCCGGAAGTTTTCAATAAATGTAAAGCCAAACATTTTTCCAAGCCCAATCGCCATGTCCGAATAGCCAGAAAAATCGAAATAAATCTGCAGCATATAGAGAAGCGCCGTCAGCCAGAGCATCGCCTGGCTCACATCCGCCGCCTGATACGCGTAGACCGCGTCCACCACCTCGGCAAAGGTATTTGCCAGGATTACCTTCTTTCCCAGACCGAAAATAAAGCGTTTCACGCCGTAAGAAAAGCCCTCCAGCGTGACGGTCCGGTTTTCGATCTGCTCCTCGATGTCATGGTATTTCACGATGGGTCCCGCTATGAGCTGCGGGAAGAAGGAAATATAAAGCATCATGTTGAGCGGATTTTTCTGTGCCTGATTTTCGCCCCGGTACACATCCACCACGTAGGAAAGCGCCTGGAAGGTATAGAAGGAAATTCCGATCGGCAGCGTCACCTGAATCGCCGGAAGCGCTATATCAAACCCGCGAAGCAGCGGATTCAGCACCTCGGCGAGGAAATTGTAATATTTAAAATAGCCGAGGATCAGAAGATTGAGCGTCACGCAGAGCGCCAAAAGCCATCTCTTTTTCCCGAATTTCTCCACCAGACGCCCGAAACCGTAGTTGAGCAAAACCGAAGAAATCATGAGCACCACATACCGCGGTTCGCCCCAGGCATAGAAAAAGAGGCTGAATACGGTCAGGATGCAGTTTTTGAACGGTTTGGGGCTCACGTAGTAGAGGAGCAGGATGCAGGGGAGAAGAACCCATAGGAAGATGATTGAGCTGAAAACCATTTTATGTAAACTCCTATTGATAAGTTGTCGCAGAAGGGAGCTGCCGGAGGCGGCACTGGCAGCTTCTCAGATTATCGTTGTTCGCATCTCGATAATCTAATAGCCATCAACACCATCTACAGCAGCTCCCTTCCCTTCTACAGTACGTCTGAGAAATGGGGACGAAGTTTTTTGAATACCTTCAGTCCTATTATCATCAAAATAAATGTTACCACCCAGAAATAAATCGTCATCGTCGGCCGCTCGAAGAACCAGCTTCCCGTAAGCATGCTGTCGCGGTAGCCTGCGGCGATGTAGTAGAATGGGTTAAGCTTGAATACCCACTCCAGCCAGGATGCGCGGCTGGTAAAGATTGCCTCGTCGTACATGATCGGGGTCAGCCACATGCCGAACTGGAGGCAGATGCCGACGATCTGCGCCATATCTTTAAAGAATACCTGCACGGCGCTGGTAAAATAGGTAAACGCCAGTCCAAGCATCGACGCCGCAAAGGAATAGTATAACACCTGAATCCAGGTTGCAGACGGCATACGCCCGTCAATCAGGTACAGCCCCGCCATAATGATCAGGAAGCAGGCATGTACCAGGAAACAGGAGATAAGCTTGATAACCGGAAGCATCTCCACCTGGAATACTACCTTTTTAACCAGATAATGGTACTCCTGCAGGCAGTTTGTGCCCGTATTTAAAATCTCGCTGAAATAAAACCACGGGATGATACCCGGCGTCAGCCAGATGACATAGGTCGCCCCCGGAACCGGCGGCGCATTTTTCATGCCATGTTCACCGAAGATGAACGCATAGATCGCGATCGTAACCATCGGCTGGATAAACATCCAGACAATTCCAAAGTACGAGCCGACAAAGCGCTTGCGGAAATCCGCCTTGGCAAGCTCGGTGACCAATTTTCTTTTTCCTATCAGTTCCCGAAACAGGGAAATCAGTTCCCGCATTCTATCCTAACTCCATTCTTAAAATTTGAATGCATCCCGGAAGCCGCCCCATTTCTGGTCTTTCTCCGAAATAATCAACTCCATGCCTTCCTCGATCGGCCACTCAACGCCAATCTCCGGATCGTTCCATGCCATACCGCCCTCATCGCCAGGATGATAAAAATCGGTACATTTGTATGCAAATTCTGCCTCATCGGACAGTACCAGGAAGCCGTGTGCAAATCCTTCCGGAATGTAGAACTGCTTCTTGTTCTCCGCGGAAAGAACCACGCCAAACCATTTTCCGTAGGTCTCAGAACCGGTACGAAGGTCTACCGCCACATCAAATACGGTACCGCGCACTGCACGCACCAGCTTGCCCTGCGGATACTGTTTCTGGTAATGAAGTCCGCGCAGAACGCCCTTGACAGACATGGACTGGTTGTCCTGTACAAATACCATGTCGAGTCCCGCCTCATGGAAATCGTTCTGATTGTATGTCTCCATAAAATAACCGCGCTCGTCCTTGAAAACAGTCGGTTCAATTACATAAAGTCCCTTGATGTCACATGGTGTTACTTTAATCTTTCCCATTTTTCTATCTCCTTCTTATGCAGGTATTTCAATTCATTTTTCAATACGTAACTGGCATCATCCTTTTCGGCTGTGCCATCTTTAACTATATCATTCGTTTTTCTGGCTGACAACCTTTTTTACAGATGTTTGTGCCTCTTTCCCCCGCTCATTTTCATCCAGCGCAATCTTCTGCGCCAGATCCTTGATCTTCGTCTCCAGCTGCGACTGTTTGATCGACATATGGAACATTTTCACAATCAGGAGGAAAATAACCGCCAGATAGATAAAATTGGCAGTCGTGTACGTTCCCGCCAGCTCCGCCAAAAGATCCGGCAGCCCCGGAAAGATACTGAACACAATGAGAATGGACGAGAATCCCAGCCAGAAAATCGAATCCTCGATCTGGAGTTTTGACTGCCGGATCTTCCGCATAATCATAAAGGTTGTCAGGATCGACACGACGATCAGGACAACTCTGAGTGTTGGCGTCATGGCGCTACCTCCTCTTTCTGAAATTCTGGATTAACAGAATCGAAATCAGCATTTTAAGCATATACCGCATCGCATTGACCGGTGTCAGGTAACTGACTCCCAGAATCCGTTCATCCATGATGACCGGCACCTCCGCCACCCGCGCGCCCTGGCGGATCAGGTAGGAAACGGTGTCCGGCTCCGGACCGTAGTTAAGCCCCGATGCAAATTCGCGGATCATGCGCTTGCTGAACATCCGCATTCCCGAGGTCGGATCCTTGATATTGACACCCGTTGTGAAGCGGATCGCCATCTCGATCAGATTACTTCCAAGCATCCGCATCGTAAATGGCTTTTTCTCCCCGACAAACCGGGAACCGATGACGATATCGTAACCTTCTTCCATTTTCTTGATCATGGATTCCAGATACTCCGGACGGTGCTGTCCGTCTCCATCGAGCTGGACCGCATATTGATATCCGTACTTGTCGGCATATTTAAGTCCCGCCTGAAATGCCCCCGCCAGTCCCAGATTGACCGGAAGGTTCAACAGATTATATCCATTTCTCTGGCAGATCGCCGCCGTCTCATCGCGCGATCCGTCATTGACGACCACATAATCATACTGCGGAAAATTAGCAGTCAGATGGTTCACAACCCGCTCTATATTTTCGCTTCGTTGTACGCCGGTATGACTATTAAAAGTTCGGCTTTTTCCGCCCCAGAAGCTTCTTCTGTGGACAATAACGCCTTATCTTCCATCGCCCGCTTCTCCTTCCCAGTATGCCGGATTCATCGTCAGGCTTCGAATCAGCCCCTCCGGCAGCTTTTTATAATGCTTTCCCAGCCAGTACCCGGCATATTTACTTCCGCTCGCCATCACAAGCTGCGGCAGAAGAAGCACATGACCATTTTCCACCAGCCATTTTGCTGTTTTCTTTACCAGACGGATTCCCTCGCCCTCCGAATGAAGTCGCCCAAACACCTCGGGGTGATCCGCCTGCGATACGCCGAGGTCGAAATTCCGGTGCAGCTGCTGCATCGCCGTATAATTGTGGGAATGGATGACCTGCGCGTCCGCCGCGTAGGCAATCTGATACCCGGCTTCCACCGCGTGTCCGGCAAAAATCATATCCTCGTTGAAAATGGTTTTCTTCGTAAATCCGCCAAGCTTCAGGTAAATATCCCGCCGGTATGCCGCGCAGACATTGGAACAAAAATACGTCTTGATTCCCAGCTCGTCCTCGTCCTCTTTCCCTTTCAGACGCTCACCGCCGGATAATTAAAGTCCCTCGTATACCGTTCAATCACACCGCAGTCCGCCGCCGGAAGCTGTCTCGCATATGCTGCCGCCACACGTTCCGAAGCATCCAGCGCCTCCAGAAGCTCTTTCACCAGATTCCGGTCATACGGCACGCAGTCGTGCGTCATGCAGATGCAGACATCCGCATCTGATTTCAAAATTCCCTCATGGCGCGTCCTTCCATGGTCAAATTCCGACTGGCGGATATGGCACACGGTCAGCTTCGTATCTTCCCCCTCAAATAAGGACTCAAACCGCTCAGCATCCCAGTACTTTTCTTCCGTATTCATGATGATCACACGGTCCACCGGCACACTCTGTTCCAACAGCCGCCGCAGAAGTTTTTCCAGCTTATCCCCCGGTTTGAACGTAGGTATAATCACATCGGCTTTTCTCATTTTTCGTACTCCTTATAGGCTTTTCTGTAAAAATGCATCAGAATCTTTACCATCCAGTCCGGCCACATTTTCCGGAACATCGCCATCTCATCCGCCGGGCGCCGGTTGTCCTCGATGCAGGCTTTCGTCGTCGCCGCCGCATGGACGCGGTAGGCAATCAGCGGTTTTTCCGAACAGATAAAACGCCCTTTTTTGCCCGCCAGCTCGTAAAGGTTGTCCCAGTCCAGCGCAAAATCATACTCCGAATGGAACATATCGTCCCCAATCTGTTCTTTATTGTACGTGCAGGACGGACAGCAGATCGAATTGCCAAACCAGACACTGCTCCACTTGATCCAGGTGCGGTCCGCCAGAAAATGGAAACGCAGCGGCAGGCGCAGTATCTTTTTTACCAGCCAGACCATGTTAAATGACTCCGGAATGGCTTTCATTTCCCCCTCTTTCTCCGTCATGCGGATCGTGAGATAATCGCTCGCAAACAGCAGCAGATCCGGATATTTCTTCCATGCTTTTAAAAGCTTTTCGGCATAATCGCTGCGGTATCGGTCGTCCTGATGCGCGATCGTGACGAAACGCCCCTGCGCTTTTCCATAGGCAAACATCCAGTCCTCACGGATATTGCTCGCCCCGTCCCGCACATAGAGCGGCACCTGATACCGCGCTGTCAGCTCCCGGATATAGCTGCTCGGCGTCGAGGTACAGCAGATCACCTCCGATTTGACCGTCTGGCTCGTCACCGAACGCAGACATTCTTCCAGATACGGCGAATCCTTGTATGCACAGACCGCAAATGTATGAATGATTTCCTGCTGCATCTCGTTTCCCTTTCTCTCTCGCTCTTTCATGCCGCACTTCTGCCTTCTCGTTTTTCAAGAGCGGTACCTGCTTGAATTTATTTTTACCAGACTTATGATCGATTTTAACGTTTCAAACATCTTTTCCTGCTTCTGGCTTGCTTATGCTTATCGGCAGAACTTCATCCAGATATCCAGATAAACCGTTGCCGCCAGAATCAGCGCCGCCGCCCCTAACACCAGCGCATGATAGTTTTTATTCTCCATCCGCACCATCACCCGCTCCGGGTTTAATCCCAGCCAGACAAGCGGCAGAAATGGCAGATAATAGCGCCCCTGTACGCCGTCGATATAGGTATTACCCGGTCTGGTAAATGCGATGTACATCGAAGTCCAGACCAGCACCGCCGTTCCCACGCAGAGTATAAATATCCACAGCTTCTGTTTTTTTGACAGACGTTTTCCACAGGATGACTGCCCGGCTGTGAGGATAACGGCCGCCGAACCAGCATACAGCGCCCACGGAAATGACATCGTTCCCGTGTGTCCCAGAAGCCCCAGGGAATTTTCGCCCAGCACATAGGACGGAAGCGTCCGGAACAGGTTGCACATCAGCACCCATGCATAGGCAAGCGGCTGTCCCAGAATGTATGCCATCTGCCCTTTCTCGCTGGTGTTGTCGCCTCTCGTATCCCCGATATCGCGCGGCGCGATCAGAACCGGCAGGATGAAGGATAGCATCATCAGACCGCAGATCACGATAAATCCGCCCTTCATCAGGTACATTTCCCGTTTAGAACGGAACTTTTCTGCCGGAATCATCAGTCCCAGCAGAATGAGCGGCGCATATACCGCCTTGACGCGGCAGCCCCAGACAAAGGTAAGCACGATGAGCGCATACGCTTTCCAGTCCATTTTCCGCCCGCCAAGCGCCGCTTCCAGAATGCCCGCAAAAGACAGCCACAAAAACGCTGTGACGGTCGGGTCATAGGAATATGCCCCCGCCAGCATCATCGGCTCAGGCATCAGCGCCAGAAATGCCAGGATTGCCTTGCCGACCGGTGTTTTTTTGATGGCAAAATACAAAACTGCCGCATAGACATAGAGATTTCCCAGCCGCCCCAGCTATACAGGATTCCAAATGGGATATGAAGCAGCCCACCCGCTTTCAGCACCAGCGCCGAGCCCACATATCCGGTCATCGTCGTTTTGTTGAGATCCGTACTCCAGAGATGTTCACCGTGCCGGTAACCCGCATTCTGATTCAGATACGAAGTGAGCGCCGCCTGCTCGTCCCGACTCTCCGGCTGATTGTACGGCCAGGTATCTGCGCCCGCCGTAAACTCCTGTATAAGCGCCGGTTCCGCCTGCACCGGCGTCCGGTAATTTGCCATCCAGAACGCCTGCGCGAAATGCACTTCCTCATCCCAGCTCACCTTATTTGCCGGGAGCGACAGTGAAAATATTGTTCCAAACGTCAGGGAGATCAGCAGAAATCCAACCTCGATGCGCTTTGCCACGAAATCCCGGAAACAGAGAAGTGCGATCAAAACCGCCGCCGCACACCAGAACAGTCCCAGCCGGTACCAGTTGATACCTGCCCGCGCCACCGTCGCAAATCCGGTCAGTGCAAGCGGCATCCCGCCAAAATTCATGTAGGAAAGCCCTTCTTCGTCTAGATCCTCCCGCGTGATCAGAAGATCCACGTAGTCCAGCTTTCCATTCACCGGAATCGAAGAAAATTTCAGCACCCGGCAGTTGCGGTCCATGACCATCTTTGCGTCGTGCTCCCGCTGCTCGCCGTAGATGTTGCGGTAACCGAGGCGGACGGTGGCATTTAACAGACCATCGTAATCATAGTGGTAGAGAAACTGGCTGACATAGCTGCCGTCCAGCGGAATGTGGAGATAACCGCTTGCATCCGAAAGCTGCAGCACCTCTGTTTTTTCTGTCTCTAACCGCTCAAATCCACTCGCCTGCACCTCGTCCAGAGCAAGCGTCCGCGTCGCCTGCCGCGTCCATCCACTTGCCCGAAGCGCCGGGAGATTGCAGACAAACTCGCCCAGAACGCCCATCACAAGGACTGCCACAAGCGCCAGAAGCAGCCGGAGCACATCTTTTTTCTCTATTCGATTCATAAAATGCCTGTTAAACTGCATCTGTACTTCTCCCTTATTTCTCTTCCTGCTTTGAATCGGCAAAATCCACTGCAATTCCGTCATTATACAGCACTTTCAGTTTCAAAAATCTGTCCGTAAGCAACAAGCAAATCCATCATAATCCATCACGTTCGAAACAATTCAATTCACTTCATCCGTTCCAAGCGCCACAAAGTCTCGCCTGTTCCACGCTTCAAATCAAATCTAGCGCACTATCTTCTCCACACCTCTATGTTCCAGGATGCGCTCATAATCCTCAATATAATCAACCTCCGCCCAGAAATGCCCGCTGACGTCCTCGACATAGACCGGCTGCTGCCCGGTCATGCTGTAAACAACATTTTCCCACCAGACGCCGTGCTCCTGGCGGTCGATCATCTCCTCCATCCGGCAGATAAATTCCGGCATAAATGCCGCTGAAAACCGTCCGATTCCGATGTACTCGCCCGTCACATCATCCCCGGTCAGCTCTTTTCCATATTTTTTCAAAATTCCATCTTCATAGAAGAACTTATAATCCGCTGTCTCCCGGCGGCTCTCGTCCGCAAACATCACCGGGCTCCTGCCCTGCGCGAGGATCCGGTCAAGCAATTTTTCCTCCAGATATACGTCGCCGTTCATGATCAGCAGATCGTCCCCCATCAAGAACTCCTTCGCAAACCATGCAGACGCAATGCTGTTTGTCACATCGTAAAACGGGTTGTAAAAAAAGGATACTCCCTTATCTGCCAAAACCTCGCGGATCACCTGCGCCTCATAGCCCAGCACGATACCGATGTCCTGGATACCGCGGGAATGAAGCAGGTCGATCGTGTACTCGATCAGGCACTGTCCGCCGCCGATATCCACCGTACATTTTGGTTTTCCCGACAGATAACGTGAGATCCGGGTTCCCCGTCCCGCTGCCAGAATCAATACTTTCACAGAAGCCCCCTCCTTTGCATATCTTTCCACGCCGCAATCAGGCTGTCATTGTCTTCCGGCGTCAATGCGCCGATATGACCGACGCGGAACACCGTGTCGGCAAGCGCGCCGCCGTTCGGACAGATCCAGATGCCGTATTCATCCTTCAAAATCTCAAAAATCCGATGCGCCGAGACCGGTTTTCCATCTTTATCCACACCCGTCGGGTGAAGCGGCGTCAATGCAGCCGAGAGAGAATTGGAAACAATCTCAAACGGCAGATCTTTAATTTTGCTTCGGAAATCTTCCGCCTGACAGCGGATCCGCGCCTGTTCTGTCGCAAGCCCTTTTTCCTCGATCATTGTCAGCCGTTTATGAAGCTGTAAAAGCACTCCGACCGCTGGTGTAAACGGTGTCTGCCCCCGCTCGCCATTTTTCAGATAGTCGCGCAGATCAAAATACATCGAACGGACCGCCGTCTCCTGCACTCTCGCGATCGCACGCGCCCCCAGCACCAGAATCGAGAGTCCCGGCGGAAGTGCCAGTGCTTTCTGCGAGCCGGTCAGCACCAGATCAACTCCCCATCTTTCCATCCTAAATGGATCGGCAAGAAACGAGCTGACCGCGTCAACCGCCAGAATCAGCTGGTTTCGTCTGCAAAAGTCAGAAATCAGCTCCATATCATAGAGAACGCCCGTGGAAGTCTCATGGACATTGACTAAAAATCCGGTAAATTCTTTTCCCTCATACGGCGCCAGGTCTTCTGCCCGAAGCGCCCGTCCGCTCTCCAGCCGGATCTCCTCGTGAGGAACTTCATGGATATCACAAATTTTCGCAAACCGCGCGCCAAAACTGCCGCCGTTTACGACCAGCACGCGGTCGCGCTCTGTAAAAAGGTTCATGACTGCCGCTTCCATCGCCGCCGTGCCCGAACCTGTCAGAAAAACCGCCCGTGCATCCTCAGGCGCCCCGGTGAACTGCTTCATCAGGCGCTCATTTTCCTTCATAATTGCAGAAAATTCCGGCGTGCGGAAATATGGTACTTCTTCCGCCCCGATCGCCCGGATTTCCTCGTCCATCTGAACCGGTCCTACCGCAAAATTAATCATACATTTCCTCCAAATCTATCTAATGTACTCTCGAAATCTTTCTGTGCTCGATTTTGTGAGATGATTTTTTGTCAGTTGTGCCCAAATTTCTGAGGCGTACGCGGTGCGTACGTTGATGAAATTCGGGTGCGGCTGGCGGAAAATCAGCCACAAAAGCAAGTGCAGAAAGACTCCGAGAGTACATTCTAAACAAGTTCTATATCCCACGTGCCCGTCTCCGGTACATCACAAGCGACGTCAGTCCAAAGCAGGCAGTCAGTGCCGCCATCAAAAGCAGATACGAAAGCGATCCGCCCAGCAGTCCTGCCGCGCGTACGCAGGGCGAAGAAATAAGGAGCGCCGCTGCCGTCACACCGACATAACCCAGAAAAATACGTTTCTGCTCCTGCATAATGATGAGTGCATAATAAAACAGATTCACATACGCATTGAACGCGCCGCCTAGAATGATAAACACCAGCGCCAGACGGCATTCCCGCAGCATGTACGCAATTTTCGGATATAATATTGAGAGAACCGGAATTCCGAGAATCCAGGCACCCCCGACTGCCAGCACCGTAAGCGCCGCGATGATTGCCGCCAGCCGGCCTATCGTCCCGGCAAATTCCGGGAGCGCATTCCGCTCCCACTGTTCCGAGAGTTTCGTGATATACGGGCGGATGACGAAGCCTGCCACCAGATTGATGACGCTGGTCGGCATGAAGATCGCACCGAATACCGCCTGATACTTGTCCGCCATATTGCCCTCGATCGCATATTTCGCGGCAGAAAAAATATAAAAATCCAGGATAACCGATAAAAACAGGACTACATTTTCTTTAAACAACAGCCCGACACGTCCGGAGCGGACTTCCCAGTCCACCTGCGGCAGATGACCGATTACCGAAAAATCAAACAGGCACACGCCCGCCAGCTGCGCCAGTACTGCCGCCAGGCAGGAGCCGACCAGGTTATGGGTCGCATTCAAACAGCCCAAAAAGACACCGACTGATAAAACCGTCCGGAATGCGTTTGATTTGCCCGTCAGATACAGGCGTCCGTCACGCTGAAATTCTGCCTCATAAGCGTCCGCGAAACCGTCGATCACCTTGTACGCTACCATCAAAAATACCGTCGCCGCCTTGACAAAGGCATAGTCCCGGTTGATCACCGTCACATAAAAAAGCCCGGCCACCAGCGCCGCACCACAGGTCATCAGGCGCAGCCGCAGATATTCGCCAAACGTAAACCGCCGCCTCGTATCCGTGATCTGGAACGGGCGGATGCCAAAATAGGCCACCATAAACATATGCTGACCAAATGTAGAATACGCAAAGGAGAAGATACCGCCCTCATCCTCGCCGACAATCTGGATGACCGCGATCGTCAGCACCATGGACGCCAGCGCATAGAGAAAGCTCCCTATCATATTCCAGCTCATATTTCGTTTTTCAATCTGCCCGTCTCCACCAATCAGGGCGTTCGCTAAATATTTTATCACTACAGTATCTCTTCCTTTGAAAATTCCAGCCGGCTCGGTGTGTGTGTTTTGCGCATCTCAACCGGCGGAAGCTGCATGAAATCGCCGTACATATTTGTCAGCATTTCCTCGATATTTCCCGGAAAATTCATGCGTCTGCCCTCAAATTCCAGCTTCCGGAGCGGATAACAGCGTGTCCGGTCCACGACATTCCAGTATGGGCTTGTGTCCGGCAGAAATGCCATCCGGCGTGTCCGGTATTTATTGTATTTGCGGCAGACCCGCTCACAGCGCATCCGCAGCCACTGAGGCGAGATATGGAGCAGCTTCATCGCCTTGTAGACCATCCCGCAGACCGCCCAGATAAGCTTCGCCTTGATGCCCCGCTGCTGCAGCGTCGGACGCGGAATCGCCCGCAGAATCATCAGCTTACTCCAGAACCATGCCGTCCACGACTGAATCTGGTATAGAACCGGGTTGTCCGCCACATTGTCAAGCACATACAGATCCAGAAAGATACCAAACGGACAGTCCACATCCTTCATAACCTCCTCGACAAACACCGTCCCCTTCTTCACCAGACGGGTCGTCATCAGCGGATAATTGGGATATCGCTCCGCATTGAGAACCAGATACCGGTCGCTCATCTTCTTTTCCACGATCCGGAGCAGGTGCTCAAAATCCCGCCGCGGCATCGCAATATCGATATCGTCGTCCCAGGGAATAAATCCCTTGTGCCGCAGCGCACCGATTCCCGTTCCGGCTATCCCGAAATATTCCAGATGATAGTCTTCACAGATCCGGATAAAATCATCCAGAATCGACAAAATCTCTCCCTGCAGCTGTTTCAGAACTTCTGGCTCATAAAATTTACTGTCCATATCGATGTCTGTCCCCTCCACCAAGCCCGCAGAATACCCCACTCCTGCCGCAGCTGATCATATTTTCCTTAATAGTACGAGGGTATTCTACTATATTTTAAAGGAAAAGTAAACCGCGGCTACTTTTTACCTTCTTTCCCAGGTTCCCACACCTCTATCTCCCGCTTCCATCCAAACAGATGTCCCGGAAGCGAATATGCCGCTCCGATCCCCAGCCCGATTGCGATCGCCATCTTGATTGTATCCATGCCATACTGGAGCGCCAGCGCTTCCTGCCCCATGAAGAAGTTGTAGGCGGTATAGTAGATCGCCGCTCCAGGCACAAGCGGGAAGATGCCGCATACCAGAAAGAGGATCGTCGGCGCTTTCCGCTGTATCGCCAGACAGCGCGACAGCATCGTCAAAACCGCGCTCGCCGCGAAGATCCCGATGATCGGCGTCTGATAAGCTGCCATGACCACCAGATACACGCCCCAGCCGACTGCCCCGCAGATACCACAGTCCAGCCAATACTTCTTCGGGACTCCAAACAGCGCCGAAAAGGCGGCAGTTCCGACACAGGCCGCCAGAAGCTGCCCCAGAATTTCCCCTGCCATTTCCATCAGAGCATACCTCCCATCGCAAACATCCAGAACCGCAGTGCCACACCAACTCCGATCGCAATACAGCCCGCCGTCAAAAAGGCGTCTACAAAACGGATCAGACCGGATAAATAATCATTTTCCAAAAAATTCCGGATCGAATTGGTCAGCGGCACACCCGGCGCCAGCGTGAACACAGCTCCGATCATGACATGATCCAGGCTTTCTCCCAGCCCGATCCAGCACAGCAAACAACAGCACAATGCAAGCACGCTGCTCGTCATGATCGTCTGCATCATCCGGGACGAAGAAAAGCGCGGAGCTGCGTATAAAAGGAACAAATACAGCAGCACTCCCGCCACAAATGCCGCCGCCGTATCGCGCAGGCTGCCCTGGAACAGGTAACAAAATCCAGCGCTTCCAATTCCTGCCGCCAGAACCTTTCCCCGATTTTCGAGCACTTTCATGTGTTCAATCTGCTCAAGGCGCATCCGCATCTCATAAGGACCGCATTTACCCGCCGCAATCTTTCTCGACAGATCATTTAAGGCATCCACCCGGCATAGAATCGTAGGTGCCAGCGGCACATAACAGATGCGGCTGGAATAAAACCGCCCGTCAATCACCACATTTGAAAAAATTCCATTCGCAATCACATACGCATTAAATGCTTCAAGACGCAGCGCCCGCGCCGCATACTCCATCGCCTGCTCCGCCCGGAATACCTCCCCGCCGTTGGAAAGAATCGCATTTCCCAGACGGGTCACCAAACGGAAGCGCTCGATCTGGGAACAATCCTCGATCGAAGCGCGTACTATTTCCTTCATTCTGTTTCTCCCCCTGTTTTTATTTTCTGTCCATCCGTTTTCTCTATCCCATTTTCTCCCCCTTCTATCCGCTCACTGGTTCACTTCTCCAAATCTGCCGCCCATTTCAGCCTTTTCAAAAAAAAACGTTCCATTTTGAATTAAATTTGCCCGCCAAAACTCCCCCTTTGGTTGACGTTCCACCGAAAATCCTGTATAGTGGATATATTATATTAAAGAATGATGCCGCAAGGGGGATATATCTATGGATCATAATGTTACCATCGGTGCCAAGGTGAAAGCCTTCCGTACCGCAAAAAAATACACACTGAAACAGCTCAGCGAAGAGTCCGGTCTGTCCATCGGCTTTCTTTCCCAGTTGGAGCGCGGTCTCTCTTCGATCGCAATCGACTCTCTGGCAAAGCTTGCTACGATCCTCGGAGTCAGTCTGTCTTCGTTCTTTGACTCCTCCGCCGATCAGGAGAAATCCCCGGTCAGCCGGAGTTTTGCCATGCACTGTTCCCAGATCAACCCCCAGATCGTACAGTACCTGGTCAATGGAAATGCACAGGGATTTGCCTGTCTTCCGCGTATCTTCCACCTGATGCCGTCTGCCACCACAAGCTCTGAAAACCAGCTTGAGATGAATCAGCACGACGGTGAAGAATTTATCTACGTTCTGGAGGGTATCCTGACCGTATATCTGGACGGCAGCGAATACTGCCTGAATCCGGGCGACAGCATCCAGATCCACTCCCAGACCCCGCATGACTGGGTCAACAACACAAACCGTGTCGTTAAGATTCTGACCGTACACACGCCGAATCCGTTTGTTCATGGGAATGAAGTCGTATTTTAAATAGTCTGCGCGGTATAGAAACATAATAAAAGCTGTCTCTTTTAGAATTTCAAGATGTTTTTATTTTCTTTTTGGTTTTCCCATCTCAGGAAACAAAAACTCCTGCATTTCTGAAAAAGACAGCTTTTTCATACCTTTTACGCCGTATACACTATTTCTCCTGCCAGATACACTTCCTGCACATCATCCAGCGCACGAATATTCTTTGAGACATCACCCTTTACAATCAGCAAATCGCCAGCCAATCCTTCTTTCAGGCTGCCTGTCTCGTTCTCAATACCAAGCACGCTTGCCGCGTTGTAGGTTGCCGTGCGGATCGCCTCCATCGGCGTGATTCCATAGTCTACCATATAGCCGAGTTCCTGATGAATCGGAAGCGGCGGTGCCTTGTAAAGCACCATATCGCTGCCTGCCAGCACCGTAACCCCTGTGTCATAGAGCTTTTTAAAATTATCCCGGTATGCCTCAAACGCCGGTTTGAAAAATGCCTGATCGTGAACGGCTCTGGCGGCGATCGGGTTGTCCATGTCCACACCCGCCTCGATCATCTGCTTCGTCTGCTCATACAAATACGTGTACGCCGTGATCGTCGGCGTCCACGCGATTCCTTTTTCTGCCATCTGGCGCGCCTGCGCCTCTGTTAAAAAGGTTCCGTGCTCGATCGTGTCAAATCCCGCGTCAATACACATCTGAATCGACGGCTGTGTACCCGAATGAACCGCGATCTTCACCCCCTGGCGGTGCGCCTCATCGACCGCTGCATCCAGCTCTTCCTGCGTAAATTCCGGGATATCGCCGCGGTTGCTCGTCAGGATCTTGACCCAGTCAGCTCCCGCACGCAGCTGTCTTCGGATAGCGGCGCGCACGCCCCACGGGCTGTCCGCCTCCTCGACCCCATCCTGATGTCCGTGGCCGCCGGTCATGCAGATACCTGCGTCCGCATGGATGATCCGCGGGACCGTCACATATCCCTTCTGGCCTGCCAGGCGCAGCTGCTTCATCAGATTGGGCGGGCAGGACAGATCGCGCACCGTCGTGATGCCGAGCCGCAGCGACTGTTTCGCCTGCTCCAGCGCATAGTATGCCACCATATAATCGTCATAATTATCCAGATCCGGCTGGCTGTAGTAGTAGCCGAAATGCACATGCATATCAAACAGTCCCGGCAGGATCGTCGCCTCGCCGTAATCCTTTACCATCTCTTCCGGGTAGCGCCCCGCCGCTTCCGCAGCGTCTCCTATCCAGCCGATTTTTCCCTCTTTATCCAGATACACCGCCTGATCCTGCAAACAGGTTCTGCCATCTCCGGTAATTAAATACTTCGCCCTTAGAATCATTTTCACGGACTTCCTTTCTCTTTTTCATAAGCATGAAATTTTCAGTCGAATATCGTCATTTCACGCAGTTTTTCAGTTTTCTATATCGTAACACCGGAATTTTGTTCTTGTCAATATTGGAATGCGGAGTATCCGGTGAAACCTGTTTTAAAAAAGATGGGCAGGCAGAAAAAGAGCGGCACACATTTCTGCATACCGCCCAAACCAGCGACTGTCCACACACAAGCAGTCACTCTGAATTGATTCATTTTATTTTTTAGTAGAACAATCTGTTTACCGCACTGAAGATACCGCGGATAGATGCTCTCGTAATGTTGGAGCTGATGCCGACACCGTAGGTGCCCGGCCGCTCTTTACATCCATCAGATGGATGTAGGACGCTGCCTGTGCGCCGGAACCGGAACGAAGTGCATGCTCGTTGTAGTCCAGAACACGGATCTCGATGCCAAGTGCCTCCTCGATCGCTCTCTGTACCGCATCGATCGGTCCGTTACCTACGCCCTCAACGGTGCGCTCGGTGTCATGAGCGGTAAAGGTAAGAGTTGCAACGGTTGCGAATGCGCCGCCCTCGTACTCCTTGTCTGTGATCTGGCATTTTTTGAAGTGCATCGGCTCTTTTCTGTCCAGGTAGTTTGCACGGAACTCGTCCATGATCTGCTCCGGAGCTACCTCGCCCTGCTTCTCTGCAATCTTCTGGATAATGTCAGCAAACTCTTTGTGCATTCCCTTCGGAAGACGGAATCCGTAGAAGGAATCCATGACGAAGGCTACGCCGCCCTTGCCGGACTGGCTGTTGATGCGGACAACCGGCTCGTACTCGCGTCCGATATCACTCGGATCGATCGGCAGGTACGGAACCTCCCAGATGCCATCGGTTCTCTTCTGAAGCGCCTGCATACCCTTGCTGATCGCATCCTGATGGGAACCGGAAAATGCGGTAAATACCAGCTTGCCTGCATACGGATGTCTCGGGTCAACGGTCATCTTTGTGCAGCGCTCACAAACCTCGGTGATCTCCTTTACATTTTCCAGATTTAACTCCGGGTTGATACCCTGGGAGAACATATTGTAAGCGATATTTAATACATCGATATTACCAGTACGCTCGCCGTTTCCAAGCAGTGTACCCTCGACACGGTCTGCACCTGCTAAGAGCGCCAGTTCGGTCGCTGCAATGCCGGTACCACGGTCATTGTGCGGATGGATACTTAAAATAATGCTGTCACGGTTCTTAAAATGCCTGTTCATCCACTCGATCTGGTCTGCATATACGTTCGGAGTCGTCATCTCAACCGTTGCCGGAAGGTTGATGATGATCTTATTGTCCGGTGTAGCGCCCCACTCTTCCTGTACAGCGGTGCAGATATCCAATGCGAAATCAAGCTCGGTTCCGGTAAAGCTCTCCGGAGAGTACTCAAGGATTACTTTTCCGTCGTAATCTTTCATATATTTCTTTACCATGCGGGTACCATCGATCGCGATCTGCTTTACTTCCTCGCGGTCTGCATGGAATACAACCTCACGCTGTAAGGTAGAAGTTGAATTGTAAATATGTACGATCGCCTTCGGAATACCCTGGATGGCATCAAAGGTTCTCTTGATCAGGTGCTCGCGGCACTGGGTCAGAACCTGTACAACTACGTCGTCCGGGATAAGCTTGCGCTCTACTAACTGGCGCAGAAAATCGTACTCAATCTGGGAAGCTGCCGGGAAGCCAATCTCGATCTCTTTAAATCCAAGTTTTACCAGGAGGTTGAACATCTCGATCTTCTCCTCTACGACCATCGGCTCAACCAGTGCCTGGTTGCCGTCGCGCAGGTCAACGCTGCACCAGATCGGCGCTTTCTCAATCTCTTTATTCGGCCACTCACGCTCCGGGTAATCTACCACCGGAACTCTCTTATATTTCTTGTAATTTAACATGTCTTTCTCCTCCATCACGCTATCCCTGATCTCGTTCCAGGTACCTCATCATCAAAAAACGCAGTTCCTATCATCCTAAGCTTTGGAGTCGATAGATCACGCCGTACCTTTTAACAATGAATAAAATTACTGATTCTGGTCTAACCCCATCATAATCATCCCTTTTCTATCATAAAAGAAATTATTTCGATTATAGATTATACCATCGGAAATAAAGGATATCAAGAGAAAAACGGGGCAATTACAGGTGTTCTGGCATTACTGTACACGTATGCGTGAACAGTAACTTCTGGCATCTCTTACATAAAATTATCTATTTTTTCTGTCCTCTGGTTTTTTCATCTTCCGTCTCCAGGACCGTATCAGATGCGCCGCCAGCCGGTTTCCAAAATACCCCGCCGCGCATCCCACAATCATGCCGCCCAAAACATCGGTCGGGTAATGCACATATAAATACATTCTTGAAAACGCCATCAGGATCGCCAGAGGCAGCGTGATTTTCCACCATTTTTTCGCCCCGGCAAAGTACAGAGCCGCGACCGCAGCAAACGAAGCTGCCGTATGTCCCGACGGGAAGGAATAGTCCGCCGGGCGGGCAATGATCAGCTGAACTGTCTGATTCACATCGCACGGACGGATCCGGCAAACCATAGGCTTTAGTAAGATATTGCAGATGATCGCATCCAGACAGAGCGCTGCCGCCAGCGCAGCTCCCCATCTTCTCGTCCGCGGAATCATAAGCAGCAGGCATGTAAACAGAATCCAAATCATTCCTGCATTTCCAAGCCGCGAAATAAACACCATCCAGACATCGCCCACCGGTGTCCGCATCTGCTGAATCCAATCCAGTATTTGTAACTCCATTTTCATTTTGCTCCCTCTGTTTTTTACACAACTTTATGCGCGAGCCATCTCCGGCCCATAAAGCGGAATGTGAATACGATGCCCCGGATCGTCCAGTCTGTAAACATGCCGATCCACACCGCGATCGGTCCGAAGCCGTGGACGCGGCAGAGATAAATGCACAGCGTCACCCGGAACGCCCACATACTGATGCAGGAGAGAATCATCGAAAACCTCACATCCCCGGCAGCCCGCATTCCATATGCCGGAATAAATGCGAGCGTCCAGACGATCGGCTTTACCACCGTGATCCATCCGACCATGTAGAGACACATCTTCGCACTCTCCGGCTCCATGCCGCCCAGAATCGTGACCGGTTTCGTCGCCAGAAATACGAGCGCACAGCTTGCGATGATGACGATCTCCGCCACTGCCGTCAATTTTTTGATATAATAGAGCGCCTCATCCTTGCGCCCCGCGCCGAGACACTGTCCGACCACCGTCATCATGCCGATTCCGATACCGATCGCCGCGATGCCGTTTAAGTTTTCCAGAATATTCGTCATCGCCTGGGCTGCGATCGCGATCGTCCCGAGGGTCGAGACGGTTGACTGAATCGCAAGCTTTCCAAACTGGAACATCGCATTTTCGATACCGTTTGGGATTCCCAATGAGAGAATCCGCATAATCCGGCGTCCGTCCGGACGGATATGCAGATAGTCACGCACCGCAATTTCCTGGCTGGAATTGTGCAAAAAAGCGAACACCACCACTGCCGAGATAACGCGGGAACCAAGCGTGGCAATCGCCGCACCGGCAACTCCAAGATGGAAGCCCCAGATAAGCACCGCATTTCCGGCGATATTTAACCCGTTAGAGACGACCGCGATCGTCATCGGAAGCCTTGTATTTCCCTGCGCCCGGTAGATCGAGGAACCGGCATCATAGAGGGCGATAAATGGGAACGAAAGCACCGTGTAGAAGAAATAGATCTGCGCTGCCTCCATGACATCCGCCTCGACGCTGCCGAAAATCAGCCGCAGCAGCGGTCCGCGTGTCAGAAGGCAGACTGCCATGACCGCCGACGAGATGCACGCCACCACAAAAGATAACTGTCTCGCGGATTCCTCCGCATTTTTCTTATCTTTCTGTCCGATGTACTGGGAGCAGACGATCGTGCCGCCTGCCGCCAGCGCATAGAATGCCTGTATCACTAAAATATTGATGGAGTCAACCAACGAAACCGCCGAGATCGCCGCCGATCCCACGTTGCTGACCATAATGCTGTCCGCTGTACCCATCAGGGAGTTTAAAATCTGCTCTACGATCAGCGGAACCAGAAGAATCCGCAGATCGCGATTGCTGAAAAGATGATTTGTCTGCTCTTGTCTGCCCATATGCTGTCCTGTAACTTTCTATATTTTATTCTCTGTCCAAATGGTCTGTTTTTCTAACGGTCAGGCATCACATGCACGGACGCCGCCGCATCTGAGACAAAATTACCCCCTTAGCATGATAACGGATACATATAATAATTCCCATTTCCCTATCCTTCGTTCACCAGCGTCAGAATCCAGTACAGCCATGCCCGCACTGAACTTGACCTTCGCACGATCAGATTCTCCCCGCAGACCTGGTATTCCCGCATTTTCTTTGCGACATACTCCTTGTCCGGAACATCTCCGATCTGAAGGGCAGCTTCAAATAAATCGTGGAAAATCGGGTGTTCCAGAATCAGGCGGACGTATTCGAGCTGGCGCGCCCTATACGGCAGTTTCAAAAGCCGTCTTCCTATCGCCGTGATATGCACTTTCACGCCGTCCTCATCCGTCTGCTTCTCCGCCAGCCCCAGATAGCGGCACGCGTTGAAATAATAGTCCGACTGTCGCTCCTTAAATCCAAAAAGCTGCGCGATCTCCCCGCCCGTCATTGGATTCTCGTTCAGCCGTTCCACCAGTGAAATAACCTTGTAAAAGCTGTCCGCCTGGATAAAGGTAACCGCCGGTTCCGGCTTGACCTTTGTCCGTGCCCAGACATCGTATAAATCATCCAGCGTGATCTCGATTTCCTCTAAGCTGTAATTTCGCTCCTGCACCAGCCGCAGCGAATTGTAGTAGCGCAGGTCCGTAAATTCATATTCCAGAAGGCGGAAAATATTATTCGAATACACCATAAACACCGGACGGATCGGCTTGTGTATCTTCTCCGCCCAGAGTCTCGCCGGATAATAAAGCTGCCGGATCAGAAAATTGCTGTGGACGACGTTTTTTCCCTCGATCAGCGTAAATACATTCTCATTTTCAAATCCGCCGTCGATCTCGACCTGCGAATTATGTACCTGGATAAGCGGCTTTTTCTCAATCGGCTCTGATTTTTGATAGTCGCTGACATAAAACTCAAAATTTCCAGACCCCATCCGCCCCGAAACCGTCTGCACCATGCGATCCTCGCCCAGAAAATCATCCAGAATCCCCGTGATGCTCATAACGTTGATCGCGCTGGCTTCCGAGCGGATGTCATGAAGGTCGATCGACTCAAAGTAATCGGGTATCTTCGCGCTCGTCACCCGCTTGATATCGGACGGAATCTCCGGAAAATCCTGATACAAGTCAAACTCGCCCAGCACATAGCCGCCGCGCGACACCGGAAGAATCGAAATCTTCTTTCCAAACACCCGCGGCAGAGATTCCCGCGTGTCAAATTTCGTCATCAGACGCGGTTCCTTGACCTCGCGGATCTGGTCGGCGGTGATGTAAAACCGCCCATGTTTCTCAATTTCCCGCTCAATTCGGTATTTATCAAATAAAATTCTCCATTTATCATCAATCAAGCTCATAATTGCGTACCAGAACTTCCTGAATCTCTCCGCGCTTCTCCGGTTTCACGTTGATCGCGCGCTTGGCATCCACGTGGTCGATGATGTAATCTTTATATAAATCCTCGATAAATTCGCAGGACGAATTGGAAAGCAGGAACTTGATGCCCTTTGCATTCAACATGTCGCACTGCTCTTTTAATGCGATCTGCTCTTCCTCCCCGAAGCCGCCCGCGGTGTAGCCCGTGAATGACGCCGACGAGCTGATCGGCATATAAGGCGGGTCAAAATAGACGAACGCGCCCTTCCGGATGCCCTTTAACGCCTCGCGGTAATCGCCGCATTTGATCGTAATATTCGCTTTATTTAAATACGTATTCAGCGCATGGATCGTCGCCTCGTTCGTGATATTCGGGTTCTTATATCTGCCCCACGGAGAATTGAACTCGCCGGAGCTGTTGACGCGGAACAGGCCGTTGTAGCAGGTCTTGTTCAGGTAAATGATCCGCGCTGCCCGCTCGACGTTGGTTCGCGTCTGATACGTCTCCTTGTCGCGATCCCACGCCCGCACCGTATAATAATACTCCTCGCAATTCTGTTCCTTATGGGCGCTCAGCGCCGCAATCAACGCTTCCGGCTCTTCCTTGATCATCCGGTATACATTGATCAGCTCTTCGTTGGAGTCATTGATCACCGCCTTGTTCGGCTGTCTCCCAAAAAGCACCGCACCGCCCCCGATAAACGGCTCATAATAGGTCGAACATTCCGGGATCAGCGGATTGATGCTGTCCAGCAGCTGCCGTTTGCCGCCTACCCATTTGAGGATGGGCATGACGAACGGATTTTTTCTTGACATCGGATAGGGTACCTCCTTCTGTTTGTCTTCCGGATACATTGCAATACAAAAACGGGAAATCAGATGTCCGCTTGTGCTCTGATTACCCGTTTATTATAATCGTACAACTGTTCTAGTTCATTATACTTGACTTTGGGGTGGATGTCCAGCATTAGAACCGGAAATTCCTTATGTATTCTCAAGCTATATCATTGTTTCGGTTTCGTATACTCCACTCCTAAGCCTAAGTAACATTTTTCATGACCTTTATTACAATTATACGCAATTTGATATCCTTTATTCTCAACAAAAGAAACTCCACATATTCCAGCCTTCATCTCAGCCTTATGCCCATCTAAAAAAGTCACCGAATTCCAATCATAATCTTTATCTATACCCGAAATTTTAACTTTCGGATTCTGTTGCTGGGTAGACATATAATCTGCCTGTATTTCCGCATAATATGCCCTGAGATTCGCCCAGTCTGCCGCCACCTCTGCCTTGTGCATCTGTGCCGTAAAAATCGGGATTGAAATTGATACCAGTATTCCAATAATAACAACCACTATCAAAAGCTCAACCAGTGTAAAACCTTTCTGTCTCTTCATCACAAATTTCTCCTTCTGTCAGTTTATGTTATTATATTCGTTTTTTCCTCCTAAAGCAATTACATGATGTTGGGGTCAAAAATTTTCCCGCAAGCAAGCTTGCGTCGAACTTCTGACCTTTTGACCCTGGTATCATTACATATTTTTAACAAAATCGATATTCATAAATCAAACAAGACAAACGTATGTATTTCGTTTCCGTACATCCAAATTTATCGAGACGGCTCCACTTTCTCAGCCGGCCAGGATTTTCTCAGTGCCGCATAGGAAACCAGAAAGTTGGCAAGCCATCCTGCCGGCACGGCAAGCCAAACAAAATTAATACCAAAACGCGGTGCACCGATCAACGCCACGGACAGGCGGATCGCAAGATTTACCATGTTGGCAACGAGGAATGGCCGCATGATTCCGAGTCCGCGAAGGACTCCATCGGTCGCCATTTTAATTCCCATGAAAATAAAGAAGTAACCAAGCCATCTCATATAATCCCCCGACACCTGATAAGCCAGGGCGGTTCCGTCTTTTCCAAGGAACAGTGATGAAATCTGCGTGTGCAGCGTTTCAATGACAAGGAAAGCAAGCGCCGCAAAACACACATCCAGCACCAATGCTGCGTGGTAGCCTTTTTTGATGCGCTGGGTTTTGTTTGCGCCAAGATTCTGGGAAACAAATGGGGAAACCGCATTGCCGATGGACACAAAAATCAGGGAAAAAACATTCTCCACACGCATCGTTGCCGCGTATCCGGCGAGTGCCTGTGTGCCAAAAGGATTTACCACCGCCTGTACGATCATCATACCGATGGATACGGTAGACTGCTGAAGAACCGACGGAACAGCAATCCGAAGCATCGAGCGCAGCTCCTGTCCCTCAAACCAGGCAAAGATACTCTTATACCGCCGCATCCGGTAAAAGAAAATCAAAAGTGAAAACACAGCCGAAATGCCCTGTGCGATCAAAGTTGCAAGCGCCGCACCGAACACGCCAAGTCCCAGACCGGCTACCATCCAAAGATCCATTACAATATTCAGGATTGATGAAAAGATCAGCAGTCCCAACGGAATTTTTGATTCACCGATGGAAGTGAACATAGTAGAGAGAATATTGTACATGAACAAAAACGGAAAGCCCACAAAATAGACCCGCAGGTACAGCACTGCTTCCTCCAGAATATCGGCAGGAGTCTGTAATCCGCTCATCATCGCATGGGAAAAACAAAAGCCAAAGACACCAAGGATGATGCTCAGCAGCAAAAAGCTGATCAGTGATGTAGACACAATCGTTTTCATTTTTCCATACTCTTTGGCACCGAAATAGCGGCTCACAAGCACACCTGCACCAGCACCGGCCCCCAGTGCCACACAAATGAAAACATTCGTCAGCGCTGCACAGGCGCCAACCGCCGCCAGTGCGGAGGAACCCACAAACTGGCCGACGATAATGGAGTCCGCCATATTGTATACCTGCTGAAAAAAACTGCCGAGAATCATCGGCATTGCAAAAACCGTCAACGCTTTCAGCGGCGCATCGGTAATCAAATACTCATCTTTTGACATGATCCTATTCCTCCACAACTTCCTGCTTTTTACCCGAAAGCACAAGCTTAGCAAGTACGATCCGTAATTCGTGTACAAAAATTCCGGCAAAACCAAAACAGGGTCCAGAAATAATTGGCATAACATTGTTAATTCGTTTCATAATTTCACTCATTCACTTTCTGCACCACAGTTGCAGCTATGGTTATCCGGTGCCTCCATTGCCTTTTACTGTGTTCAGCAGCTGCTGGGAATGTATGTGTACCCAGCATAATATTTATATAAACCGCCAGTTTTTCTGTCTATTTATATTATAATCGATCTTCCATTTAAGATACAATCATTATACACAAAAAGCTCCGCCTATATTTTAGTATAGACGAAGCTTCCTAATTCTAACTCCTAATCCTCCATATTTTCTCTTCTCAATAGCTCAAACAATGTCAGCAGTCCCTCACACAAAACAGGATCCAGAACCGGAATTCCTACTGTCTTTTCGATGGAGGGAGCAATACGGATACTGGACATTCCTGTACAGCTAAGGGCAATCACATCGGCACCCATCTCTTTCTGCGCAGCCGCTGCTTTCATGGTGGCTTCATATCCTCTGTCTGTCATCAAATCCAGGACATTTTCTACCCCAGCTCCCTTTGCATTGTCTACAATCCGATCACCGAATATCCGCTTATATCCTGACGGTACATCTTCGGTAATCCCCAACACAGCCGGATGACTGCCAAAAAACAGACTCAACGCTGCAGTACTGGATCCCGCTCCTATAACCGGAATCGGTACGGCCTGTCTTGCCTCCGGAACTCCCGGGTCACCGGCACAGCTGATAATAATAGCCTGACAGCCTTCCTTCCACAGTTCCACTGCAAGATTCACCACCTTAGGTACACCTACAGCGAATGTTTCATCGTCATGAATTCCCTCCGGTTGATCCGGAATACATCGTGACACCACCTGGAACATAGGGAAATACGATTCTATCAGCTTTCCATGCAGCTGCAGCAATTCCTCGTCCTCTGTGGTCAGCACCCGAATCAGACCAACTTTATATGTTTTCATATTATACGTCCTTTCTCTCTTGTTTCGTGAAAATAATTTCATGAAGAAAGTACTCCAGCAGCAATTGGGAGTTCTCCTTAAATCTGGAAAACTCCATCTAACATAACTAGCTTGTCATCCAAATATAATGTAGGATTCTTAATAATTCCGTCCATATGGCAATCTGCCTGATTATTTCCTCCAAATCCAACATTAGTACCAAAAGCAATATGGACAGTCTGATACGCTTTCTCATCCTCCAGAATAACACCGATCAGTCTGGCCGCATAGTTGGTTCCAATGCCCAGTTCACACAGTGTGGCATTGTTCCTATTTCTCAAGAGAATCTCCAGTTTCTCTGCTTCTTTTCCTTGGATGCTTTGAAGAACCCCGTCCTTCACTTTCACTTCCAAAGGCTGTTCTAATAAACCGATTCCAACCATAGATCCATCAATTACCATCGTACCATTTGCTCCTGTCTCTATCGGAGCTATGTAGGACTCTCCGGAAGGAAGATTTCCCGCCTGCCCCTTTTCCCGATAGACACCAGAGCTAGATACTCCACGCCGTCCCCGAAGATCCAGCGTTAAAACATGTCCATCTTTCTCTATGCGGGCTGTATTGGCCTTCGTCAGCAAGTCAGTTACTTGCTCTGTAAGTGCCATAACACGACTGTAATCTGCAGTCATAGCACCCATGGCAAACATTTCCTCCGTGATTCCCGGCATTGTAGCAATCCTTGCTCCAGCTTCCGCTGCCTCAATTTTGGCGCGTGTATGCGTAATCGATGTTTTCATGGGGCAAATCACCACATCCGCCGCCTTCATGGCAGCTGCCACTACAGAGGGTGGTTCCTGACCAGATACCTCTCGAGCAGGCATGGTCATTAACATAGCTTCTGCTTTCAAAAGTTTAGCTGCCTGATACAAAGCCTGACCAATGGCATACTTCTCATCATCGGTCACTATCAGTACGTTCTCTCCTGGTTTGACATTCATGCAGTTTGTTAAAATATTTTTTCCAATTTCCGCCAGTTCCATCGTATTTCCCCCCTTATGACAACAGCTCCATCATAACCCGAACTGCAAGTGTCCGGGATAAAATTACCCGTTTTCCAGACAATTTCTGAAATCGTTCTTTCATTCCGATATTATAGCCAATGCAGTCCATTACCACCAGATCCACATCCATTTTCGCTGCAGCTCTAGCCGCCGCATCCAAATCATCCTGGCTACCGTAGGGAGAAGCCGGAATAATAATACTCTCCTTTACATACTGATTCCACTTTTTCTCTGTCTGATCCACGTGCTGCGGTGTTGGAACCACTACAGCGATCTTTCCTCGATTAGACAAGGCTGGCACAAGCCCATTAAGCACCTTGCACGGAAAAATCAATGGCACTTTCGAATGAAACATAGCCGGAAAATCTCCCGTGCACAAAAACAGAATCAAATTTACGCCCTGCTCTTCCAACCGATCGATACACTGCTGCAGCTGGGGCAGAATATGTCGTTCGGCAAACATAACCGAACTTCCGTCCCGAAGTCGCGAGATTAAAGTATAATCCTCTGGTCCTGGTGCAAATGCCTGGATATCCTCCCGAGTGAGCCCATCTAATGCACCTGCCTGAATTAGTTCCACCTGCTCACCCATCAGCGGAAGCAATTCTTGAACCACATCCGTCCTGGGTGACTGCCCAATGGTTATTGCTCCAACTTTCATCTTCACCATCTTAATTTCCTCCATCTTATACTTGTCCTATCGTAACTGTTCAGTACCTTCACAGTCACGCGCAATAAATGCACAAACCTACTGAACCGTTACGTCCTATCTATAAAGGCCCCGCTGCCAGTATTTTGGCGGCGGGGTCTTTCGCATAGATTCCCTTATCTCCTTATCAGAATGACACACAATCCACAATAGGACGGTTGATGATCTTCTCTACGCCCGCCAATAAGTCCTTGTCAAACATGGGAGCCGCCAACTTTAGATGCTGATAACCCACATGAATGAGATAAACTTCTTGGCCCTGCTTCAAGTCAGATGTAGGCGTTGGCCGTCCAGTCTGGCTGTCAAATGTCATAATCAGATCAGGGAATGTGCCTTTGCGCTGTCCATCTGGTCCATCCACCGTCATGTACTCATTCCAGAAAGACATCTCATATCCACCAATCTTAACGATTCCTACATCAAAGCCGCCTTCACTGCGCAGCTGATACTCCTCTACCGGACCGTGAGCCAATATCTCACCGCCTAAAAATTCACAAACCTCCTGCACACCATTTTCTACCGACTTTTCTAATCCCTGTGAATAACGGCGTCCCGTCTCAATCGCCAGTGACAAGCCCCCCACAGCGCTGTTTTTTTGCAGGAACGAAGCCTTCACCGGGTTCCGGATTACAGCCACAAGACCTCCAGCCTCCACAGCAGCTGCCCGCACCAGTTTAGAACAATGATCAATAGAACCTGTAACTGTACATTCCACGTGTCGGCCCAATTCCTTTCGTCCGCCCACACAGGTCATGGTAGTAATATAATTGGGATCACGATGAAGATTCAGGCTTCCCATCACTCCCGTAGGATGAGCACGGCCGTTGCAAGGAGCGTCTATCAGAGGGATTCCCAGCATGGATGCCTCTAGCCAGCCATTGAACGTAGAACCGCCTCCATTCTCATTAGTAACGATACCTCCTGGACGAATACCCGTGCTTTGAGTAAAGAGCTCCACGCAGCGCATCATATCTGCCGGGGAGACAAACTTCTCCTGTGCGGCAGGAGCTCCTACCATAGAGGCTGTGACAACCACGGTTTCCGGATCAATCTGATCCAACGGGGTTAATTCCAGCTGGCTGAACCGCACAGCCAGATCTCCGAACTCAGCTCCGGTCTTTGCCGAACCGCCTCCACCGCCGCCAAGAATAGAGCCACCAAGAGCCGCCCAACGGACATGTTCTTCTGTCAATTTCATTCCAATATGTTCCATAACTTTCTTCCTTTCTATATTCTACCTCAAGATGCTTCCACCTTAATTCTTCTTATTTGCCACCAGATTAAACACCACATGCAGCACAACCGTAGCTGCCATACCATTAATAGCCTGAATGCCCGGAGAGAAAATAGCAACTGCTACACCACCATCCCCAAGCCAGAACGGAAGGCCATTGATAAGTGGAAGGTTTTCGTACGAAATGTCATTATAATTATAATTATGTTTTACTCCAAACAAAGGCAGTACCAAATAATCAGCCACCATAACTGCAGCCATTGGCGGGATTACAATACCAAGCCATGTCATATACGGCACAAAGTAGTCCACCACACCACAGAAACCTAAAGCAATTCCGATCGCGCCCAGAACAATGGTAACAGTGCTCTTTTTCTTCACTTCGATAATGTTGCATGTCGCATTGGATGCGGAGTACAGGTTCTGCTGGTTAGTTGTCCATGCAGCTAAAGTAATAAGCACAGCACCAATGATTCCTGAACCAGTGGCCAATACGCCGATGTAATCAGATACTACTCCGAAATCCCATGTTTCCAGATGCAGAGCAGCTGCAATACCAGCAATTGGAAGCAGAAAATGACCAAAGAAAAGACCAGCGATCCAAACGATAGAGATCTTTATGATATCCGTCTTTGCAAATCGGCCGCAGTCGGGAACAGTAGCCATTCCGGCTGCCCAGCTGCCAATAACTGTGGTAACGCCAGTAGCCATGGTGCCAATCTGACTTCCCGTAGGCTATAAGAGAACAAAGAATCTACGCCAATCAATCTTACACAGTTAACCAGTGCCAAAACAATAAACAGAAGCAACGGAATCGCTGCAAATGTGCTTAACTTCTCCATTCCCTTAAATCCCTTAATTGCTGTAGACGCCATCATAATTCCGCCCAGCACTGCCAGAATCGGTACACTTATCGGAAGATACTGAGACCAAATCTGCCCAAAGAAGCCCAACTGGGTGGCAAACCAACCCACGGAGGTCACACAGATAATCGCCGAGAAAATATAAGTTCCTACCCGACCTACGGTAAACCGAATCAATGACATTGCTGCCAATCCGGTTTTTGAACCGATATACACAGTCATAATCATGACCACCACTAATATAATATCACCGATTGACAGGGCAATGAGAGCATCCCGAAACTTCATGCTGGATCCCAACGCCGTACCTGTAGCCAAGTCTCCTACTACTACATTCCAACATAACCAGACGAAAAACATCTTAATCCATCCGTACCGCTTATTCTGAGGAACCGGAGTATAAATATAATCCTGATCTTCCACGTTAGACTCAGTTGTCACAGCATTCACATCTTGTTTTTTATCACTCATATGGCTCTCCCTTCTTTTAAAGCACACAATCCGTTTCTTCTATCAACTTGTCATACCATGTAGTATGTCTGGTCCCAAGCATTGGCTTTTCTCGAACAGGTTTATCACTGGACATCCACTTTCATCTGAGAATATAAATCGAGTATCCATTGTCATATCTGCAAATCCGCTCTCGTTGAGCACCACCTCATTCCGCGGTACTAGGAACATATCTGGACCAAATATGCCGCTCACTCCTTTTTGAGCCGCAAAGGCTGCGTATGTACTATTTTCATTAGCCCTTACCCTAGCAAGATGATAATGTTCCACCTCCTGTTGAACCTCTGGAATACCAGGAGGGCACGACGGATTTTCCACCGCTGGAACAGCTAAAATATCGCATCCGCCATTGGCCAGCAATCGAGGCACTTCCGTAATAAAAATTTCGTTGCCTAACAGTACACCGATTCTGCCATAAGGGCGATCAAGGACCAGTCCGGCACGGTCTCCTGCTTCCGCCCACTGTGCTTCCCTCTCAGTCAGATGACTCTTCCGATAGTAATGTCGAGAACCATCTTCGCACAAGCATGCTGCTGCATTCCATAGCTTCCCGTTTTCTTCTAATACAAAGCCCAGAATCACATCCACATGATTCTCCATGACTAGAGAAGATAGCTCTTTCCACACAGGATCATCCTCTCGAATGGCCATGCACTGTGCTTGCTGCAAGTCATCAGGCACACCTCCAAGCACCAGTTCAGGCAGAACCAGCAAGCGCTCTCCTTGCTTCCCAGCTTGACTGATAGCCTGCTTTACAGCCATAAACCCTTCTTCCCGATTCTCTGGCTTTATGCTGCATACCGCCGTAGAAAATTGCTTTCCCTCAAGCAATGGCTCCGTAGCATATGCTTGGTAATACTGACTCTGATACCATGGATAACGCTGTAACTGAAGTTCACGGTAGAGTTTCGGGCGGCGTAAAGGAATATCGCTTCGATCCGGTTTCATCTCTAAATCAATCTCAGCTATAGCAATTCCATCCCCATGAGGCTGACATGCCACTACTCTGCCCTCTGGATCAATAATCCCGCTTCCGCCGCAGAAATCGAATCCTTTTTCATTTCCGTGCCGATTAGAAGCAATCACATACATACCGTTTTCCTTAGCACGTGTCAGCCAGATATCTGATGGGATAGAGGACTCGTTCCAGTTCATAGGCGAACACAAAACCTGTGCTCCCATAAGCCTGCTTAACCTAGGTCCTTCCGGATAGCTTAGATCCATACAAATCTGTATGCCTATATTTCCAATAGGAGTATTAAACACCTTTACCGGTTCATCTCCCGTTTTAGCCCATGTACTATCAGGAACATAATGGTGCATTTTTCGATGTCGGCCAATCAGCCCCTCTGGTCCTATAAGAACAGCTGAATTGTACAATTTCTCTCCATCCGACTCAGGAAGTCCTGCAACTAAATAGCAATCTAACTCCTTTGCTAAATTCTCCAATAATCGTACCGTTTGCCCATTTGCTATGGGCTCTGCCATCTCGGCCGCCTGTTCCATGCTATCAAAATAGTATCCAGTCGCACACATTTCTGGCAGGACAATGAGCTTCGCCCCCTGCTCGGCCGCCTGACGCACCAAGTTTGTCAGATCAGCCAAATTTTTCTCTTTGTCCATAAAATGGCAGTCATATTGAATTGCAGCACCTTTGTATTTCATGATTTTCACGCTCCTTTCTATCGTTCATTTGTCCGAGATTCCTATTATAGGAATACAGTTACTCACATAGGAATTATGTTGTTATATTAGCATTTTATCAGAGTTTTGTCAATATACTACATCAAATTCTCATAAATTAGTTTTATATCCATACTTTTTTGCGACAAAAAGAGAATCAGGACAAAAGACCATTTCTTTTGTCCTGATTCCTTATATTATTGCCTATATTTGCATCTGCAACAAATCAATCAGATATTCTACTGTAATAGTTTGAGCCCATTTGATTATTGATCTCAACAGCCAGTTGACGCCCCTGCTGGATATATTTCTCCACAACGTCTGGTCGTTCCGAATCATCTACTCCCCCTACACTCAGACCAGCCACTAGCTGGTTAGCTGAGTTATAGATAGGAAATCCGACGGCAAACAGTCCCTCTGTCAGCCTGTTATGAGTAATATCATATCCACGAGCTCGAGCGTCTTTCAAATCCTCCTTCAGCTGAGCTTTCTCCTCTTCTGCCAACTCTAAGCTATTGAGATAGTTGCTTTGAAATTGGGACGAAGCAAATGCCAGTAATACTCGATTGCTTGCCCCACGAAACAACGGATATACTCCCCCCACAAACACTGAACTCAAACGCCCAGTACTATCTGAAACCACACGATCCACACACAAACTCTGATTCCCACACGGAATCGTAAGATATGTGCTGATCTTGGTGCGCTCATGGAACTTCCAAAGAAAATCGTGAGCAATTCGTTTAACATCCAGCCTATGCACCGCACAAAATCCCAATACCAGCGCCTGCTCTCCCAAAGAGTACTGTTTCGTAAAAGGATCCTGTGTTAAGAATCCCTCTTCGGTCAAAGTATGTACCAATCGATAGGCGATGGTTTTTCCCACCCCCAGCTCCTTGGCAATCGACGGCAGAGACAGTGTATTCTGCTGTCTGAACATTTCTAAAATAGTTAGGGCACGGCCAACCGTCTGCAGGTAGCTCGCATCATCCTTTTTATTTGAATTCATCTCTCCTCCTTAAGTTTGTGATTTTGTAACTGTTCAGTACCTTCACAGTTACGTGATTTTTACTCTCCCGCTGCTTCCCGGTAAGCTTTACTGCCCACCTCGCTCCAGATTAGAAGTCATACCGCACCACCTGGCAGTTTTTTACACCAAAGGATGCAAATTCTTCATTGGTCATATCCGTAAAATACGACTGAATCATCCTTGAAATTCCATTGTGTGCCACCAGAATGTATGTCTTATGGTCAGACTCCTGTTTTATCTCATCCAGCAGATTATAGATACGCTGTGCAAGCTGCAGCATGGATTCTCCCCCTTCATATCGGCAGGCAAATGACTCTTTCGCCGTCTTAAACCCTTTGCCGTCTCTCGGCGTAGACTCCCATTTTCCAAAGTTCTGCTCTATGAGTCTTGGTTCTTCCCTGCAGGGAATCCCGCTCATTTCAGAAATAATTTTTGCTGTATCTGCTGCACGGCTAAGGGGTGAATAGAGAATTTCATCTGCCTTGATTCCGCTTTCTACAATATTTTTCCCGGTTTCAGCCGCCTGCTGCCGTCCATGCTCCGTCAACGGACTGTCTGTTGCTCCGCAGATTTTATTCTCCACATTCCACACAGTCTGTCCGTGTCTTACAAAATAAAAATGTCCCATGATGTCATCCCTTCTCATTAGCTTCGCAAGCTTTTTTATACCCAGGAAATTCCCTGCTGCCTATCATCGTCATACATCATTTCCGTCATTGATAATCCTGGGAAAGCAGCTGTCATAATTGTATTATAACTATACTCAGGTTAAGATACAACTCTATCCTTTACTGGGCACGTATGCGCAAACAGTTCCAGTGCTGTTCTCAAAATCCGTTTCTTTGTGCCTTCTGCCATAATTATTTTCTTCATTAAAGTAACCATTCGATAACTACGCTATGATTACCGAATGGTTACTTATCAAGAACTAATGAATAATTCAAGTCGACGTCTTCCATTTGACTTGCCTCCCTCGAAAACCCTTCGTTTTTCCTCGAACGGCAGCCCTAGATCAATGCCGGCTGCTTCCGACGCCCCCAACTTATCAGCAGATACTTTCAGAACCACACCATACCATTTATTATTGTCGTTGCGCCTCAGCACAGCTTTCCAGTCATTCCAGGGATATTCCGGCTCTGCGCTGTAATGGTCATCCATCTCATCGTAAATAATATGCTCGATAATTGCCGTGGTCTTTGTTGAATAGACCACAACTTAAAGGGTACTTGCTTTCTTCATGAACTCCAGATAAAGGCTGAACAGCACGGCGCATACGGGAACGCTGAACAGCATCCCTAAGATGCCGAATGCTTCGCCGCCAATCGTAACAGCCATCAGCACAAGCAGTCCAGGAAGTCCGACGGACTTGCCGACCACCTTGGGATAAATCAGATTGCCCTCCACCTGCTGCAAAACGATCAGAAAGAGAATGAACCACAGAGCCTTGCCAGGTTCTGCCAGCAGAATCAAAAACGCACCAAAGCCGCCGCCAATCCATGCGCCAAAAATCGGCATCAGCGCAGTGACGGCCACAAACGTGGAGACAGCACCAGAATACGGAATCCCAAGAATCAGCATTCCAAAGAAGCACAGAACACCGATGATAACCGCTTCGGTAAGCTGGCCGCTGACAAAATTTGTGAAGGTCTGATTGGTCAGCGCGGCAATACTAAGAAGCCGCTGCGCCGTCTTTTTCGGAAGGACTGTCTCAATGAGTTTTTTCAAATGTGCCGCGACGACCTCCTTCTTCGCAAGCAAATAAAGTGCAAAAACAAGCCCCAAGAGAACATCTACAAAAACCGACAGGACAGAGGTTGCCGCGCCCCATGTCACGGTGAGAATCCCGCTTTTCTCGTCACTGATCAAGGCGGTGACCTTCTCAATCAACAGGTCAGAGTCTATGACATATTCGGGCAGGACAATGTTATATTTTGCAGCAAACTGGACAACGTCAGCCCACCACTGCCCGATTTTCTCCACATAGATCGGAATGTTTTGGATAAACTCATCGCCGGATTCCCGCAAGCTGGGGAGCATCATAAATACCACAGCAAATAGAATTCCAAGGATAAGCACGGTGCTTGCTGTCAGGCACACGGGGCGAGTCAGCTTTGCAGGAGCTTTGCGGCACGCCTTGTTCCAGCAGCATTCCATTGGTCGAAGAACTACGTTGATCAAAAAAGCAATCGCGCCGCCGATCAGAAACGGAGTGAACAGTGCAAGCACCTTGCCGAGAAAACACAAAACAGCGTCAAGGTTTACCAGCGCCCATGCGAATACAATAAGCAGCAAAAAAGCACGGATGATATAGCGAATGATCGTCTCGTCCGGCCATTTGCCTCCCTGCGGTGCGGGTGTTTCATTTTTGTTAGAGGTTGGATTTTGCAATTTTTTCTCCATGTTTTTCCTTTCTGTCAGTATCAGAATCCCTTTTTTTAAATCCGAAAGCACTTTTGCAGGGCTTTATACTCACTCCTTGTGAATCGCGCGATAGCTTTATTGTGCGCAGGTCAAAGACACGTCACATTGGCAAGCTTGAAATAATCAATATATTTTTCATTCGTTTTTTCTCCATTTCATTTGATAACATTATGTTGCGACTCAAAAATAGCGGAGTAAAATCAATTTTGTAAACCTGCCAGCGCCAGGAATTTTTTATCTGACTGGATACTCTGTGTCAGAAACTGACCGTCCCGAAACAGTGCATAAGTTGTGACCGGTGCAGGTACATTCTGTGCTGATTCTTTGTCAGTGATGTGGATGGCATTGAACGGGATACCATGTTCCTTTGCCGCCTCCTGCACCTTTGGTACCCAATAATAGGTATATGGGCATTGATCGGTGTAATAAAGAACAAAACCTGCTTCTTCAATCACCGGATGTTTCGCACATTCCTTGAAATACGGCGGTTGTGCCCCCGATTCAATGGAAAGATACATAAGATTGATCCCGCAGTCGGATATGTCTGCCACACGGAAACCCTTATAAGTAAGGAATTTCGGGTCAGCGAGGAATTCCCGCTTTCGGCCCTCCGCGCACAGAATGCAAATACCTTTCTTTCCCTGCGCCCTGGCATCACAGATACATGCCTCCAGCAGATCATTCGAGTATCCGTGTCCCTTCATGGAGCCGGATACCCATAAGCAGTTAATGTAAAGATAACCATCTGCCGCAATCGGCACCCAGGCGTTTTCAGCTGGAATGTATTCGATAAAGCATTTGCCGCGTTCTTCGCTGCGATAGAAAACAAGTCCATCCTCAAAGCGCTGCCGCAGCCATTCCTTTTTTGCAACACTCTGCTTACCGGACATGGCGCAGCAGATATGTTCCTTGTCAATATTGTCTTTGGTGATCCGAATATAGTTCATCCGTTTCTTTGTACCCCCTGCCATAATTATCTCGTTTATCAAAGTAACCATTCGGTAACTCTATTATAGTTACCGAATGGTTACTTGTCAAGAGACACGCGCAAAAATTTCGTGACTGCTTTCATTAAGAAAAATCCTTGCTTTGAGAGATTCTTTCTGTTTTTGGTCTACTAACCGGAAGTTATAGCCTCTATTGGCTCTACCAGAGAATTTGCCCAAAACCGCTCTGTATCATTGATAACGGCTGAAGAAAGCAGTGTCTCCGCTTCGCCGGTCAACAGTTTTTAATAAGCCTCATCCACCAACGAAAGTTTTTCTGCAAATGGAGCCTGTTCATCTTTTCCCTTATCAGACATCCGGGCAACCCGGCAAACCAATCGTCTGTATCCACTCCCTCATGGGTGTTAGCTCCATCTGGACATAATCGGCGGGATCTGTGACAATTCCTATATCGGTCAGAGTACCACCTGCATACTGCACTGTGATGTCCACACTGTCGTCTGCGCCACTGGAACCGAGATTGGCAAATTTATTCTCTCCGGCGTAGTAATAACGGTCACGGGCAATGCTTTGAAACACTGTGTGCTTCGTGTCTTCTCCATCCCGTGTGTACAGCGCGAGAATCAACTTTCCATAAAATTCGTCTGTAAAGCGTTCCGTTGTACCGATCACCAGTTCCTCAATCCCATCACCGTCCAGGTCGATGACAGCATAGCCGACGTTTTCCAAGGGAGCATCACCATAGCAATCCATCAGTACTCTTTACTGGATGCCATGATTTTTACACCACCTATTTTTCCTGCTCAAAACAGCTGTCCCGGCAGCTTCTGCTTTTCTTTTGCCGGGAAAGTGGCTTCAAACTGTTCAAACCCTTCCGGGTCTTTCTCACAGATAAAATATCCATCGGGATCTTTGTATGTGCCGGAGATGCCGTCTAAAAAGCTGGGCGTCAGCTCCTTGATGAGGAAGTAATCTGCCTCCGGATCGTCGGCATAGCGCACACCCTTGGTTTTGGCCGGAACAAAGCCCGACTTGCCGTAAAAGTCAATATTGCCGGTAATGGCAAGCGCACCCGCACCCATTTTCTTCGCTTTTTCCATGGAATAGTCGAGCAGCTGCTTTCCATAGCCTTGCCGCTTGTATGCGGGTGCTATGCTGATGGGACCGAAGGTCATGATCGGTAGGGTTCGCCCATCGTCACAGTCGATCTCCGACCGCACATAGATGACCTGCCCGATCAGCTCGCCGTTCAGCTCCATCACGAAGTCCAGCTCCGGCACAAATGCCGGGTCAACCCGATAACAGTGCAGCACATAGTGCTCCATACAGCCGGGTCGATAAACATTCCAGAATGACTCGCGGGTCAGGTTTTCGACAGCTCTATAATCGTCTTTCGTTTCCAAACGAATGATAATATTCTTTTCTGACATAACTTTTCTCCTTCTCTCTTATCAAAAATTTTGTATGATCAGCAGATATTTTTCAAGCTACATTCTCTGATCCAATGATTCAGAAACTGCATCTGTTCCCCAGTATGGAACCAATGCTCGCCACCGGGCATGACGCCAGTTCAGCATGGTGCTGCATTGCAAACGCCGATACTGTATTTTTGCCGTCAAAATACGCCGCCTTTTCCCTTTAGAGAATGATCCTCGCAATTTCCATCGTCACGATTTTCGGCACTTCGCTTGCAAAACTTAACGCACCGTCCTTGCTGCTGAACAGATAGCCTTTTCTCATTTCTTTTCCGCATTTCGGACACATCATTATCATTCCCTCCTCGTATTCTTATTGCTGCGTGCTGTACCAGTCGAGAACAGCACTTAGATTTTCCGCCTTGACCCGCTCGCCACTGTGAAGCATCATATCCAGCATATCGTTCTCCTCCGGCGTGCGGTCTTTCTTTTTGCAAGACTCTTGCCCGCCGTTTTGACCATAATTTTCATCATTGGGCGGTAAATGCCGTGGAGCTTTTTGATATCAAAATTTCCTTGGAGTGTGAACAGCGGAATGTTGGCTGGAATCGCTGACTTTTTCCGCACGCTTTCTGTCTGTGTTCCGGTTTGTCCCATACCGACGCCGCAGACGGCGCACACCCGATAGTTCTTCGCAGCCTCGGCATAGCCTTAACCGAACCGGCCATGATCCAGCCAAGATAGATAGCTTCAGCTCCGACAAAGTCCCGTTTCTTCGCTTCTGCAAGGGAATATGTCGGAAGTCCAGTTTTCTGTGCCAGCAGCTTGGCATACTGCTCGGTACTTCCAGTGTTGGTGGTGTAAATAATCGCATCCATAGTAGTCCTCCTTTTGAAAAGAATGTGCCTTGGCACATTCGGGCGCCTCGCTCAGTCGCTTGCGACATGTTTCTTCTTCGCGCAAGTGCGCATCCCGCGGAGCGTTTTTTGTCATAGAACGAAGTTTTTATGACAAAAAGGACGCAGCGCATGATCGGCTTTGCGATCAGCACTGCGTCTTAGCGTCTGGCTGTTTGGTTTCAATGATAAAATTTTTTGCATTGATAATACTCTCATGCCTGCATTTAGGACAAAATAGAGGAAAAGTTACTAATTCCGTTTCCCGCAATATCTGCAAACGCGTCTTGGAACCGCACCACGGGCATAAAACCCAGCGTTTTTCTTCTTCGCCATCTTTCATGTTGTTCTCCCCTTCTTTCTGTAATCAGACTCAACCTTGGCAATAAAGCGATCAATATGTGTCGCCAGCAAGGACGAAACCGATTCTTTTTCCTCCGCACCGTCGTAGACACTGTATAGAAGATACATTGGCCCATAGAATTCCAACGCCAGCTGCATAGCCTCATCATCAGAATCTGCCAATTTGCGGAAGATGGCCGCCATATACTCCAGAGGACCGCCCGCCAGATAGTCGTGGTGAAGCTGTGCAAGCTTGGAATCACGGTATTGCTCCAGCGTCAGCATTTTACGGAAATTGGAGGAAAACGGCTCCTTTGTCCAATGGTCAAACTGGGCAAGGCTGTATGTGCGAATTTTTTGAATTGGTGTATGCAGATATGCTTCCGCAAAGCCGTCTGGTTCCGTTTCCGGCATTTCATACGCCTCAGCGCGCTCATAGTCCATCTTGTTCATTCGCTCCACGATCTTATCTAAGATTTCCTGTTTGCTGGCATAGTGCTTATATAAAGCAGCTTTCGTAATTCCCAACTGCCCTGCAATATCATTCATAGATGTCCCCAGATAGCCGTTCTGCGCAAACAGTTCCAGTGCTGTTCTCAAAATCCGTTCCTTTGTACCCTCTGCCATAATTATCTCCTTTATCAAAGTAACCATCGTAACTACATTATAGTTACCGAATGGTTACTTGTCAAGAACGAATGAAAAAATTATGCCCTTTCGTTAAAATGTGCAAACTCCGGCGCAAATTCGCCAAGCGCATTTCTTCCTGCTGTCTGTACCATTTTTTCCATATTCTGTATACTTCCATAACACTGCTGTTTATAAAGAATTTACCCACTCACTGACTTTCTGTTTTGTTCCGCGGTTTAACAGACTGCCTTCTGTGATAACAGCCTCTGGTGCGGATGGCTGCAATTCTTTTACAGTATTACCGAATCCACTTCCACCGGATGTTGCAAAAAGAACGATCTTTTTACCGCTGAAATCATAGGCTTCCAAAAATGTATTGATAATTGTTGGAGCTACATACCACCAGATAGGGAATCCCAGAAGGATTTCATCATAAGAGCTCATATCTATCTCTTTCTTCATAATCTCCGGTCTGTATTTCTTATCACTCATTTCCACACTGCTCCGAGATTTTTTATCCATCCAGTCAAGATCAGCCTTTGTATATGGAACTTTTGGCTCAATCTCAAATAAATCAGCTTTTGCTTCCTCTGCAATCATCTCTGCTACTTTTTTTGTTGTTCCGCTTGCACTGAAAAATGCCACTAATTTTTTACTCATAATAAAAAGCCCCTTTCTTTGCAAATTTCTTGTATAAAAATAGATGTATAAGATTTGAATTTCTCTTATACATCTATTTTATACCCATTATTTTATTATGTCTAATGCTTATATTGAATTCTATCTACAAGTCCTTTTTTCATCATCTCATAAACCGTATCTGCTGTTGCGGTATGAAGTTCAATCTGAATCAGTGGGTATTTTTCTTTATACGTTTTACATATCCTTGCCAAGGTCTCTACTGCCGCAAATTCACCGCATAGCTCAAATTTTATGCTGTAATGCCATTACGATTTCTTACAATACAAATTCCGTCATTTCGGTCATATTCATCCAGCAGTTCCGGATAATGCGTAGTGAAAATAAGCGTTTTAGAACATAGTAAATAGCCTTTCCACTCCTGCGCCAGCGAACCAAACCTTTCATGCGTAAAATACGGATATGGTGAGAAACAGCGGACTCTGACCTATTCAGTTTGTCTGCAACTTCACTGACACATGCTTCTGAGGGACCAATTTAAAATAAAGCCTTCATGCGGGAAGGGTCCCCCCTTTTGTTTTTGTTTATTTCTGAACTTTAAAGATTTTTCACAAACAGTGCCCGGATAGCGTTGAGGACGGCTATAATCATCACGCCCACATCCGCAAACACGGCCAGCCACATATTGGCGAAGCCCAGAGCGACCAGCACGAGGCAGACCAGTTTTACGCCGATGGCCACCACGATGTTCTGATAGACGATGCCAAGGCACTTGCGTGAGATTTTGATTGCTTTGGAAATTTGCATTGGATCGTCATCCATCAGTACTACATCCGCAGCTTCAATGGCAGCGTCAGAACCCATAGCGCCCATAGCAATGCCGATGTCTGCCCGGCGAAGCACCGGGGCATCGTTGATGCCATCTCCCACAAAAGCCAGTTTTTCTTTCTCCGGCTTGTTCTGAATCAACTGCTCCACTTTCTCCACCTTGTCGGCAGGAAGCAGTTCACTGTAAACCTCATCCAGCCCCAGTGCGGAGGCTACACTATCAGCCACCTTCTTGGCGTCACCAGTAAGCATCACAGTCTTGCGAACCCCAGCCGACTTTAATGTCTGAATGGCTTCCTTGGAGTGAGGCTTCACGATATCGGAAATAACAATGTGCCCGGCATATTTCCCGTCAATCGCCATGTGAATAATGGTGCCTACGCTGTGGCACGGAATAGCCTGGACCCCCAGACGATTCATGAGCTTGTCGTTTCCAGCCGCGACCTGATGATCATCACTGTGGCGATGACACCGTTGCCGCTGAGCTCCTGAATATTGGTTACACGGCTGCGGTCAATTTCCATGCCATAGGCTTTCTGTAAGCTCTTGCTGATGGGATGACTGGAAGCGCTCTCTGCCAGGGCCGCGTACTCCACCAGCTTGCGTTCGTCCATCTCGTTGTGGTGGATGGCGTTGACCTCGAACACGCCCTGGGTCAGAGTACCGGTCTTGTCAAAGACCACGATCTTAGCCTGTGACAGGGTCTCCAGATAGTTGGACCCCTTCACCAGAACGCCCGCCTTACTGGCTCCGCCAATTCCTGCAAAGAAGGACAAAGGAATGGAAATGACCAAAGCGCAGGGGCAACTGGCAACGAGGAAGGTCAGCGCACGATAGATCCAGGTCTCCCAGCCTGCATCCAGCCCCATGGCAAACATCCGTACCAGCGGCGGCAATACAGCCAGCGCCAGCGCGGCATAGCACACCGCAGGAGTGTAGATCTTGGCAAAGCGGGAAATGAAGTCCTCCGACTTGGACTTCCGGGAGGAGGCGTTCTCCACCAGATCCAGAATCTTGGAGACAGTAGACTCGCCAAATTCCTTGGTTGTCTGAATATGGAGCAAACCTGTCATGTTGATACAACCGGAGATGATCTCATCGCCAGTCTTGACCTCACGGGGCAAACTTTCACCAGTGAGAGCGGCAGTGTTCAAAGTGGATTCTCCCTGCACTACGGTACCGTCAATAGGAACTTTCTCACCGGGCTGTACCACAATAATGGTGCCGATACCCACTTCGTCCGGGTCTACCTGTTCCAGTTTTCCCTCCCGTTCGATATTGGCATAATCAGGACGGATGTCCATCAGATCACTGATGTTCCGGCGGCTCTTGCCCACAGCGTAGGACTGGAACCATTCGCCCACCTGGTAGAACAGCATCACCGCAATGGCCTCCAGATAGTCGCCGTTTTCATATACAGCCAGTGCCAGAGCCCCCAGCGTAGCCACCGCCATCAGAAAGTGCTCATCGAACACCTGACCGTTACGGATACCTTTTCCGGCTTTTTTCAGAATGTCGTAGCCAATAACCAGATAATCCACCAGGAACACAGCCAGACGTACCCAGCGGCCTGCCGAGCCAAACACTTCAAATGCGCCTGCGCCCAGGACCTGCAAAATTAACAGTAGAACCGTAGCAGTCAGAATCCGCCACAACATCACTTTTTGTTTTTTGGTCATACCGGCGGAGGGCCGCATGCCGATGATCTGAAGGATCACGGCCAGCAGAGCCACCACGATCAGCAGACCGTTGATGATATACTCCTGCATTTCGTTTTACCCCTTTCACAATTGCTTATTCGTTTATTTATCTAAGAGAAAAAATGCCCTGCAAGCTGCCGCTCGACAGGGCATTTCGTTTCGCTGGCTTACAGAAATATCTCGCAGTCGGGTTCCACCTTCTTGCAGGCTTTGCGAACCTCCTGCATAACAGCCTTGGGATCCTGATCTTCCTCGAACTCCACGTTCATCTTGAGGGTCATAAAGTTCACCGTAGCACTCTGTACGCCGCTGGTCTTGCGGGCGGCATCTTCCATCAGGTTGGCGCAGTTAGCGCAATCCACATCGATTTTGTAAGTCTTTTTCATTTTGAAAATCTCCTCTCTTAATTTGTTCCTGTTGTCAGAACAATTAAATCATCGTTTAATTGTATCTTCATCATACGCAGGAAAACCGTCCTCGTCAACGCTTTGAACCCATATCCTGCTATTCGGGAAAAGGGTTCTTCTGTTTGGGCAAAATGCAGCTTTTATCGGCACATTCCAGTACCCGGTAAAAAGCCGGGAGGCATTGACAATTTGAGTCAACTTCCCGGCGTTTTATTTTCTGCATTTTCTACTGCTGCAAAGGATTCAGAAAGCAAATTGATTCATGAGAGTTGATAGCTCCCACCGCCTGCAAATAGGCATAGATGATTATGGTCCCCACAAACTTCATGCCTCGCACGCCTCCCGGAGAGCAGGCAGCAGCTCATCCAGCCGCCCGTCCAGTCCGAGGACTTCTCTTTGATATTGTCCGCAATGTAGATCTCCCCCAGATTGATGGTCACATAAGTGGCGTTTGGCTCGCCGGCCACCAGGCGCATCATCGGGGCCTTGATCAGCTGATTGCGCCAGCCAATGCCCAGCTCTAGAACCACCAGTTTCTTTCCGTGGTAGGTTTTCAGAAAGTTTTGGAACCGTGCCTGGGCAGCGGTATCCGGAATCATTCTCTGACCCGCGCCCATGTGGATGTCCATGGGACCTCCGCACTTGGGACAACGCGGCACCAACTCTGTAGGCACATGGCCGCCCTGTTCCGCAACCGATAATTTTTCGGCCACATCTAAACTTGAATAGAGGGTGTCGTGGCAGGGGCGGGCACACTGCATCGTAAACCAGTTGCCCTCAATCTCATAGATTTTCGTCGGATCGAAACCACACCGTTCAAAGTGACCTTCTCCGTTTGATGTGACGACAAAGTAATCCTTCTCTCCACAATGGCCTCAAATCGTTCATCACCGGCGTAGGCTGGTATTGCCCGCAGTAATGATGGATGAGCCGGGCCCAGAAGGCCCATTTTTTCTCCTCGCTGGGCCATCCGGCCATCATTCCCTGCAAAATACAATGTAAGCCGTATTTTTGTTTGAAATCTCCAAACAATTCATCAAAGGCTGCATTATCTGCAAACAAATGCAGTCCTTCGGTGATGGACAGGCCGTTACTGGCCCCGATCAGGATAGCGTCCGCTTCTCTGAATTTTTCCGCAATAGGGTTCCAATCAATCATATTCGTTCGCTCCTTTCTATTTTATGGTTGCTGCGATGGATCGCACCTGCCGGAGGGCAGCTAGAGTTTTCGTGCATCCCGTAGCACTTGAGCAATGTCGGCCACAATGGTCATGCCCTTGTCCTCCAACTGCTTGGGCAGGAAGTCATACTTGTTGTTGATAGCAATATATCGAGCATGGGGAAAGCTGAGGGTCAGGTTCCAGAAAGGCTCTTGGATAAACATGGGAGTCATTCGGCCAACGCCCAGCTCCAGGAACAGAATTTTGCTGTCTTTGTGTTCCAATACGTAGCGCGAAATTTTTTCGTACTGTTCTTCATATTTCTTTCCTTGCAGGAAATTCCCATATCCTCGCACCCAAGGGAATGCCTCACCGCCGCAGTGGGGGCACCGGGGAATGAGATCCGTAGGAATCTTCGTACCATCCCCCATAGCGGCTACCATATCAGCCACCGGCTTTACCGCATCCCAAGTGTCATCGGTACAACAGGCGGCACACTGGAGGAAGCGGTGATCCCCCTGGACCTCCGCCACCTTCTCCTCCGGGTAGAGTTTGACAAACTGGGTATCCTGATTAGTGGTGAGGATGAAGAAGTCCTTGCCTTTCAGCAAAGCGTCTAAATCCAAATAGGAATGACGCACAGGGGCGGTCTGGGTGGTGTGAAGGAAGGTGGCGAGATATCCCCAATACTCTTCCCTTGTCTTCCAGGGGTGCATCATCCCTGCAAAAGCACCTTTGAAGTGGTATTTCTCGGCAAAAGGTCGGAAGTATTTGCGATAGGAGTCGTTGTCCTCGTAGTAAAAATCTCCGCCACCGGCAGCGGACAGGCCGGAGGCCCCGCCCACTACCACACAATCAGCTTCCTTTACCTCCTGTACCAAACGATGGATCTGTTCGCTATACGGCAGCGGCTTTTTGTCAGTCAGCTGATAAGGCGTACTGCCGGAAGCATAGATAGGATAGTGCCTGGAGTAATTCATCTGGGTCTGCATGACCAAATCATCATAGAAGTTCATTTTCACCATTCCTTTCGAGTGGGTGTTATTTTTATTCTTACTTCAAATCATCTTAGCATCCTCTTGCATCGCTGTCAATATGCTGTTATAATAAAAATAACATCAAGTAAAAAGGAGATCCGTCCATGAAATATCCAACCCGCCTTAGCGATGCTGTTCATATTCTGGCTTTTATCGCTCTGTACCCAGACTGCGATCTGACCAGTAACAAGCTGGCAGAGAGCATTCAGACAAATCCTGCCTATGTGCGCCAGCTCATGTCCGCCCTGCGGAAAGGTGGACTGCTGATCAGCGTGAAGGGACATCCCCGACCTGCTCTGGCTCGTGAGCCGGAGAAAATCACTCTACTGGATGTCTATCGAGCAGTAGAGGGCAACAAGCCCCTGCTCCATCAGGACATCCACACCAACCCCGCTTGTGGCGTGGGCGTGAACATTCAACTGGTGCTGCGGGATTTTTACTTGGACATTCAAAAAAAAGCGGAACAAAGAATGCAAGAAATTACACTGAAAGATGTACTGGAACAATATCACATGAAGTTAGAAGGGACGCTCTTGCAGCGTTTATGACGGATTGATTTTCAGAAACTCTTCCATTTGAGAGAAAAATTCTTCTGAACGGGAAATACAGAACCTCCTTGCGGAGCTATACTGAGAACCGGAGAGACCTATACCCCGTATTTTGTGAATGATTAAAGAGGATCGCTACTACGAGGACGTTTCCATCCAGCTGTTGGAAAATCTGGTTACATAATAATAGACAATGGACCGGCCAAATCTGAATGGCAGGCCCTAAATTAAGGAGGAAACTAATATGAAACTTGGCATTATTCGTTGTATGCAGACAGAGGATTACTGCCCCGGAAGCCGGGATTTTCGGACAATCCGAGAGAGAAAAGGCGCTTTTATGGGAGAGGATGATATTCAGTTAGTGGGCTTCATCAACTGCGGCGGCTGCCCCGGAAAAAAAGCGGTGCTGCGGGCCCGTTCTCTGGTAGAACAGGGCGCTGACACCATTGCTTTTGCTTCTTGCATCAGCAAAGGGACTCCCATTGGTTACCCCTGTCCTTTTGCTAAGCGTATGCGAGAGCTGGTGCAGAAAGAGGTAGGCGATGGTGTCCGTATCTTGGATTACACCCATGACGCTGGCCCTGAACCAGAAACATCTCAAAAGTAAAGTTTCTTTTCTCTCCGGTCTATGATAAGATAGACTTCAAGGAGGAGTGCTAAATGATTCAGAACCACTTACCCCACGACCACGGACAAACTATCGAGCATGAACTGGAATATATGCCCAGCGTAGAAAACTTTCAAACCGTAGCTGATATTTTCAAGCAGCTGGGAGATGGCAGCCGTATTCGCATTTTTTGGTTGCTTTGCCACTGTGAGGAATGTGTTATCAATCTTTCAGCCATGATAAATATGAGCAGTCCTGCAGTTTCTCACCATCTCAAGCAGTTGAAATCAGCGGGTCTGATCGTTAACCGCCGGGACGGAAAAGAGGTCTATTATAAAGCAGCTGATACCGAGCAGGCCCGAAATTTCCACCACATGATTGAGTGGCTTGTAAAAATCGCCTGTCCGTCGCAAGTAGAAAAACAAAAAGGAACGCCATGAAAAAAGAAGAATCCAAAGTTATCGCTCAAAAACTTCAAAAGATCCCAAACGGCACCCTCGCCTTGAAGCATTGCCGGGCTGGTGGAACGGGTACTACACTCTTTGGAGAACAGTTTCGAGCGGTTACCGCTGGAAAAGGGTGTATGGAGGCATATGAAACTTTTCCTGGAATAGAGGTATCCTTCAATGTTTTTCTTGCTTCAGAGGTCAAGTTTCGGCATGATGCTTCGGATTCTGTTTTAGAAATTTACTATTGTCGCAGTGGTCGCGTGGGTTGGAATATGCACGGCGGTACTGCCGTCTATTTAGGTACAGGTGATGTGACAGCACACAGTATGGCCTGCTGCGCGGATTCCGCCATGATGTTTCCCCTAGGATATTCAGAGGGAATTTCCATTTCCGTGGATCTGAAACAGCTCTCTTCCATTTGCCCGGAAGTTTTAAAGAATGCCGGTGTGGAAGCAGACCAGTTACAGAATCGATTTTGCTCCGGAAAGCCATCCGCAATCCCGTCTTGTTCCGATTTAGAGCATATTTTTGCCCCACTCTTTTCTGCTCCTGTGTCCGTTCGAATTTCCCTCTTGAAATTGAAGGTGCTGGAAATTTTGATTTATTTGAGCAACATGAAATCGGAGCATAAAGAATTGACTCAATACTTTTCCCAGCAAACCGAATTGATAAAAGAAATTCATCAACAGTTGACAGAGCACTTGGAGCAACGATTTACGATTGCAGAACTTTCCAAACAGTATTTGATAAATACCTCCACTCTAAAGGAGATATTCAAGGCAGTCTACGGTCAGCCTATCGCCACCTATATGAAGGAATTTCGAGTGCGTCAGGCTATGAAATTATTACGGGAAACAAATGACACTATCGCGGATATTGCTTCCCAAGTAGGCTACCAAACCCAGGGAAAGTTTTCAAGCGCTTTTCAGTCTATCGTCAAAATGTCACCCAGAGAATACAGAAAAATCCAGGGTATAGCTCCATTGGATTCCTTTAGCAAAACACTGTAATGAAAAATCCCGAATTGTCATTCCCAGTATAACATGCCTTCTCCCCGCAGAAAAGCATGGCGAAAAACAAAAATGTCCCCGGAGAGCTTGTGCGTATGTTTTTTCAGCGTTTCCGATCTGAATTTCTCAGAACAGAATATCCTCCGGCTTGAACTTATCTTTTTCGGTAATGGGGCGGATCACCTTGCAGGGCACCCCTACTGCGATGACACCGGCGGGAATGTCATGGGTGACGACGCTTCCCGCCCCGATAACCGAGCCTGCCCCGATGGTAACGCCGCCGCAGACGGTGGAATTTGCACCGATCCAGACGTTTTCCTCCAGCGTAATAGGTGCTGAAGTTCCAATGCCGTGGCTGCGCTGCTCCGGGTCGATGGCATGACCGGAGCAGGCAAGGCATACGCCGGGGGCAATAAAGACACCTGCTCCGATGTTTACCGGAGAGGTATCCAGAATGACACAGTTATAGTTGATGACCGCCAAGCCGTGGGTATGGATGTTGAAGCCATAGTCACAGTGGAAATCCGGTTGAATGCCGGTCATGGGAGAACAGGTGCCCAGCAAGGTCTGCAGGATGCTGCGCCGCTTTTCCTGTTCGTTGGGAGCGGTGCGGTTGTACTCCCAGCACAGTTGCTTTGCACGGTTCTGTTCCTCCGTGGGGGTGTTTTCATAGCCGCTTACGTAGGCGGCAAGGCGTTTCATAATATCCAGAGCGTTCATCGTGTTTGTCCTTTCCATACAATGTTTCCTCAAGGATTATACCACATTCTCTGTCGGTGTGTAATAGGCTGCTTTCCCCTCCCTCATTTGTTTGTCCGCTTGATCTTCTCCATCACTTTGCCCTTAGCCAGCTCATCCACCAGCATGGGATATATTTTTGCAAATGGCATGGCATATACTTTTTCAGTTTCCATTTTCGTCCCTCCCTCAGGTGCGTCTATGTGCAGCGTATACCACTCTTCCGGATAATAAAGAATGTGTGCCGCCGCCCACAGCGCCAAACATCAGCCGGGGAATTTCCAGTCTGACAAACCGTAATGTACATTACTCAAAATTTTACAGATTGATAACCTTCGGTTCTTCTGTGAATGAATAAATAGTTGCGATGACACTTTCAAAAACGAATACCGTCATCAAATTGTCATCAACCGTATACATAGACTGGAGAGCATTTTTATTTGCTTCCATCATGGCTACACGAGCTTCACGGCGAGTATCTTCTTTTACTGCACCTTTCACACGAATCCAAGTACCTTTGTTCATTCCACACATTTCAACTTTTCCATTTACTTTCATCTGGTTGTAAACATCTTTTTTATTATTCGTTACAATATAAAGTTTTCCTTCAAATTCACATACAGCACCAAATGGGCGTACATGTGGCTGGTCTCCTTCTACCGTGGCAAGATAAAAAGTTCCGCATTCCTGCAAATATTTTACTACGTCATTCATTTCAAAATCCTCCTGAAAACAAATTGTATTTTTATTTTTTATGCGTATAATTATATATCATAGGAGAAAACAAACAAGTACGATATTTTACGATACTGGTATCAGAAAGGAACGTATATATGGAAAAGAAAAATCTATTTGGGCTTTGCCCGTATGTGACTTCGCAAAAAGTTTTAACAGGTAAATGGTCTATGTATATTATGTATTTGTTAACAGATGGCCCCATCCGGTTTAATGAATTACAAAGAAAAATGCCAGAAGAAATGACACATACAACGCTATCAAGACAGCTGAAAAAGTTGGAAGAAGAAGGCTTGATTGAACGCATAGAATATCAGCAGATTCCACCAAAAGTAGAATACAAATTAAGTGATATTGGAGAAAAATTCAGGAAAGTACTGAAGGAGTTGGAAATATGGGGAAACGAGTATATTCAATATTTAAACGATAAAGAATGATGAAATATTCTCCTACGAATATGGGTAGCATATAAGCTATTCAGTTTTCAAGGAACATCCGTTTTCGCGTTGGCCTCGTAGGCGCGCTTTGGTTGTCCTTGCAGGACTACCTACGGTTCGTTTTGACTTTTTTAGTGTCCTATGCAGTCGGATTGGGGCAAAAAAATACCCCGTTGGTTTCCCAACGAGGCATCGAAGACGATTCTATTCTGTTTTCTGTAAACTGGTAACCGTTTATCTCCTGGTGACCATTTGAGTCACGGCCAATGTATTAAAAAAGCAAAGCTCATCTCAGCAAATCAGACAAGCTGTATTCTCCTTTGGGGATATTTGCTGTTCTGCGATACTCTTTTATGGCTTTCACCAAGAGCTGTGGGTTACTGAAATACTGCTTCACAAAATCATACGACTTCACATCATGCATCCGAAGATTTGTTTTACAAAATTCGCTTGTTTTTTTCCAGAACGCTTAAACTGATCATATGCTTTACTCAATCGAAATTCCTCTCTGCGAGAATCCAAAATCCGTATCACAGAAATCTGCTCATCAAATCCTTTCCGTAAGTATCGCTCCTCGAATCGTTTAGCACTTCTGCAACGGATAACACATTCTTCCAACATTTCTTCTCTTTTGAAAATCAGAAGATCATTATCAACCAGTATGTCGATAATAGCTTCTTCGGCAGATCCTTCACATATACACGCCTTATATTTTGCTAATTCCATTCTGCTGCCTCCTTAATTGATTGAAGCAGCCAGGCTTTTCTTCAAGCGCATATACGCTTCATATGCTGGCGTTGTTCCCTCAAGGAAACCGCTCTGGTAGGCATCACTCTTTTTAATATCATTACGTTTCAATATATGGCTCAAATTTTCTGCTGTAATGCCATTACGGTTTCTTACAATACAAATTCCGTCATTTCGGTCATATTCATCCAGCAGTTCCGGATAATGCGTAGTGAAAATAAGCGTTCCGCCATTCTTGTTCAGTCGGCTGTCCATAAAGAAGCGTAACCGCCATGTTGAATTCCAAAAGAAAAGATGCCATAAAAACAAGCAATCCAACAATCAAACTGTACTTTTTTTATTTGTTTAGGAGCACTACTTCTCTTTTCCATTGTACGCAAGGAAAACGTTATCAGTACAATGTAAAAACGTTCTATAACTTTTTGGGCAAAATTTATTCAATTTTTTTACTTCCGTGATATAATGCTTAATTATAAAAACATTAGTCAGAGACCCAACTCCCACTGAGACAAATTTGCTATTACTCACCACCTGAAGAGGTGGGAGTCTTCTCGACTGAGATAAAACGAGGTGAATCAGGTGAAAAAAAAGACACTTGTGCCTCTTCTCGTTTTTTTAATGGGCATATGCCTTGTTAGTTTAGTCGTATACAACACAGATACTCATGAAAAAGAGCAGAGCCGCACAACAGCACAATTAAATGCAACAACCTATGGAGAACGTATAGAGAATGAGATTATAAATGGAATAGAGATTACAGATGTTCTGAAACAGCTTTTGATCAGCGGAACTGGAGAAATCAATCAATTTGACACAATTGCAAAAAATATTATGTCGGATTCTGTTGAAAGCGTACAGCTTGCTCCGGCTGGTATTGTAACGGATATTTATCCGGCCGATGGAAATGAGGCAGGTAAGATTGATCTGATTCATGATAAAGAACGTGGTGAAATTTCCATATATGCAAGAGATCATCATACAATCGTTACACAGGGACCTTTTGAATTGAAACAGGGTGGATATGGAATTGCTGTCCGCAATCCTATTTATCTGAAAGATGAAAACGGGCAGGAATATTTTTGGGGATTTACCATTGTTATCCTTCGTGTTCCGGATATTTTTTCAGATGCGATAAGTGCACTTTCGAAATTTGGATATGAATATAGTCTTTCAAAAACGGATAATCCATGGAGTGATAATTATAAAGTTGTTTATCAGTCAGATCGTCAATTAACGAATCCGGTTTCCTATGACTTTACGATAGGAACGGAGAACTGGAAGTTTGAAGTAATGCCTGAAAATGGCTGGGGAAACAATACATTAATAGCAGTAATCAGTGTTTTCTTTATTGCGATTACCATGCTTTTGGTAACTCTTACCCGGATGTGGCTGGTATCAAAAGAAAATAAAAACAAATTTCAAATACTGGCACACACAGATTCTCTTACAGGTATTTACAATCGCTATGGATTCGATGAACTGGCAGAAAAGATGATTAATAAAAATCCGAAAGCGAAATTTGTGGCTGTACTCCTTGATATTGATGATTTTAAATTTATTAATGATATCTATGGACATGTTTACGGAGACAAAGCATTAAGGAGTCTGGCAGACAGTATGAAAGCTTTTTTCCCGTCTGATGCGTTATTAGGAAGAAATGGTGGAGATGAGTTCTGTATTCTTTTAAAAAATTATTCCTACGAGGATGTAAAAGAGAAGCTACAGCAATTCACTATGGCTCCAAAGACATTTTCATATAAGGGAAAAGAATATCCATTTTATATTTCTCTTGGATATTCGGAATATCCGACATTTGCGTCTAACCGTTCACAGCTTATGCGCTGTGCAGATGCAGCCCTTTACGAAATAAAACTTCATGGAAAAAATGGCTGCATGGCTTATAGGGAAGGACTTGAATTAAGGGTTCGTAAACAACTGGGATTTGCATTTAGGGATATCTCCGAGCACCTTCCAGGAGCATTTATCATATACAGAGCAGACAAAGAAGATGATGAACTCTTTTATGCAAATCAGGAGTTTCTTCATATGACCGGGTATAAAGATATGGATGAACTATTCAGACTTACAAAGAAAAGTTTCAGCAACCTGATACGGGAAGATGAGAAGAATACGATAGAAGCAAACATTTGGAAACAGATTGATAATGGCAATGGAAATGACTATATCCACTTTCATTTACGAAGAGCGGATGGATCGTATCTGTCTGTGCTTGACCATGGGAGAATTGTTGAGAGCCAGCAATATGGCAAAGTATTTTATGTATTGTTCATGGACTGGGAGGATATGAAAAGTCATTACAGTGAAAAATTTTCCGGATAATCGAAGGAAATATTGTAAAAAATATCGTTGTAAATAGAAAAATCCTGCTCATATTCATATATTGAACAGGATTTTTTTTAATCGCATGTGGAGCTTCTATTTTATTTGCCAAGGTATGATCTGTTTTCGCCAGTGAATTAAGCAATGCCCGCATCTTTGGATCCAGATTCTTTTTCTCATAAAATGCTTCTTCAAAACCCATGATAACTTAGAGGATGACACCCATCAAGGTATCCACCAAGTTAGCTACCAAGATTCTATGCCGTCAGCAGTTATACTGCTCCTAATAAAATTGTGTTAATAGGGTTATTTAAATACAGCAGATCAGCATGAGCAAAAAGTGGGATTCCAAGCCCGCGCTGGACGAGCATGGTTGCCGTGGAGCGTGAGGACTTTGACCGACTTTCCACCCTGGCAAAGAAGTACGTTACAGCAGAGAAAAAGGAATCCAAACTGCAAAAGGCGGTGGATGCGGCAAACAAACTAATTGCAAAGCTCAAGGCTGAGATTGACAGTTTGAAACAGGAAATTTCTGATTATAAGTCTGTCCACAGCAAGCTCCGTGCGGCGGAATTGGAGCGTGAAAATACGGAGAGGAACGCCGCAGGGCGGCAAGCGAAGCGGCGAAAAACGAATAAAAGGGGTTTAGGGCTTCGTTGATTGTTGCGTTGGCAACCCTACCGCAATGGTCGTGCCCTTCTCCGAACTTTTCTCCACCCAAACGGAGCCGCCGTGGAGGTCGGCGATCTCCCATACCAGTGAGAGCCCCAGTCCTGCGCCACCGTATTCCCGGCTGCGAGACTTGTCCACCCGGAAGAAGGGCTGGAAGATACTGCGCTGATACACCTCCGGGATGCCGCAGCCGGTGTCGGAGACGCGGAGCAGGAGCTTTTCCCACTCCTGAGTGACAGAAACCCGTACCGAGCCGCCCGGCCGGTTGTACTTGACAGCATTCTCCGTCAGGTTGAAGATCAGCCGGTAAATCAGTGCATCGCTGCCGGTCATAATGCCGTCGCCCTCCGCCGTCAGCGTGACGCCGAGCTTATCTGAGAGCGGCGCAAGATCTGTGAAGATCTCCTCGATCATGGGAGCGAGCTGGATCCGCTCGTTCCGCGCCACCTGCTTCAGATTGCTCATCTCCAGCAGTGTCCTGGTCATCTGTATCAGCCGTTCCGTCTGCTCACGCAAAAGCGTGAGGAACTCCGCCGTCTCCGGTCGCACATCAGGATGCTCCGCGGAAAACAGCTCCAACTGCGCCTGCATTAGTGCCAGTGGCGTGCGCAGCTCGTGGGCGGCGTTGCCGGTGAACTGCCGCTGGGCGGAAAAGGCGTTGTTCAGCCGCTCCAGCATCTGGTTGAACGAGCGGCTCAGCTGCCGGAACTCCGAAATAGCGTCTTCATCGATCCTCATATCGGCAAGATTGTTCAGCTGCACCTGCTCCACCTGCGAGGTAAAGCTGCGCAGGGGCTTGAGAGCGCGTCCGCTGACGAAATAGGCGAGGATGCCGCTGAGCAGCGTTATCGCCGCCGTGATGTACCAGTTGGTGGTGCGGAAGCGCCCCTGCACCCCATCGACAATGATCGTCAGATCCTCGCCAGGGGCTATGAGCTGTGGGTCAAAGCTCGCCGCTCCGCCATCATTCAGGATCACCGTGCCGCCGCCTTGTAAGTTGTCCGCAATGGTGTCCATATAATACACACCGGAGGAGCACAGCAGCAGATTCATGGCCACGCAGGTGACACCGATGAGCAGGACGGACATCAGCGTGATGCGCCACTGCAGGGAAAGCCGCTTCATTCCGCCTCACCTCCCATCAGATAGCCCTCGCCGATGCGGTTGCGGATGGGGTCATAGCCCAGCACGGCGCGGAGCTTTTTGCGCAGGGCGGAGATGTGGACGCGAATGGAATTGCTGAAGCTGTCCACGCTATTGTCCCAAACGTGATCCATCAGCTCCTCCTGACTTACTGGCCTTCCTTGATGCACCATCAGGTATTCCAGGATTCCTGTTTCCTTCCGGGTGAGTGTCAGCGTCTGCCCGTTGACGGTGGCGGTACGGGAGCGGGTGTCAAAGGTCAGGCCTCCGCAGCTTAGCAGCACATCCTGCTGGGTAAACTGCCGCAATGTCAGGCTGCGGATGCGGGCCTCCAGCTCGGCGAGGTGGAAGGGCTTCGCCAGATAGTCGTTCGCCCCGGCGTCCAGCCCCTGCACCTTGTCCTCCACTTCGCTGCGGGCGGAGAGGATCAGCACCCGCGTCTCCCGGTCGGTCTGCCGCAGGGTGCGCAGCACCGTCATGCCGTCCTTTTTCGGCAGATTCAGATCAAGAAGCACCAAATCGTATCGTTCCACGCCCAGAAGCGCCAGCGCTTTTTCCCCGTCATAGCAGTAGTCCACGCTGTAGGCCAGCCGCCGCAGGCTGCGGACGATGGTCTCGCACAGGGCGCGTTCATCTTCAATTACTAAAAGGTGCATGAGAGCCCTCCTTTTTATTTCTTCGTTTTTGTGTTGCTTTCATTATAGCAAAAACAGATAAGGTTTGTGTTAAGTTTTCGTTCTTAACAGAGACTTTAACTCTCCCGCGCTATGATAGGGACAGAAAATCGGAAAGGGTGATGAAAAATGAGCTGCGAGAAAAAGGCAGCGGCGCAGATCGTGCTGCTGATGGCCGGAGCCGCCATGCTGTGCTTCGGTGTCTGGCGGGGCGAGGCGGCGACAGTGCTGAGCAAAGCAATCAAATTATGTCTGGAGTGTGTGGGCATTGGGTAAAAAGTTTTCAGGCGTTTCACAGACCATGTCCCGCTTCCGGGGCTGGATTCAGGCGGGGGCGACGCTGCTGACCAACCTGCATCTGCCGAACTTTCTCAAGGGCGGACTGTATCAGGGGGCGGGGAAGACCGTCTGCGTACCGGGGCTGAACTGCTACTCCTGTCCGTCGGCGTCCGGGGCCTGCCCCATTGGGGCGTTTCAGGCGGTGGTGGGGTCTTCCAAGTTCAGCTTCTCCTACTATATCATAGGCTTCCTCATTCTGCTGGGCGTGCTGCTGGGGCGCTTTATCTGCGGCTTTCTATGCCCCTTCGGCTGGTTTCAGGAGCTGCTGCACAAAATCCCCACTAAGAAGCTTTCCACAAAGAGGCTGAATCCGCTGACATACCTGAAATACGCTGTCCTGCTGGTGATGGTTTTCCTGCTACCGGCGTTCCTTGTGAACGATGTTGGCATGGGAGATCCGTTCTTCTGCAAATACCTCTGCCCCCAAGGCGTGCTGGAGGGAGCCATCCCGCTGTCCCTTGCCAATTCCGGCATCCGGGCGGCGCTGGGCAAGCTATTTACATGGAAATTCAGCATCCTGCTGTCGGTGATTGCGCTGAGCGTACTGTTCTACCGACCGTTCTGCAAGTGGCTCTGCCCGCTGGGCGCGTTCTACGCGCTGTTCAACCGGGTGTCCCTCTTCCAGATGAAGGTGGATAAGAATAAGTGCGTTTCCTGCGGGAAATGCGCCAGAGCCTGCAAGATGGATGTGGATGTGACGAAAACGCCCAACCATACCGAGTGCATCCGCTGCGGAATGTGCATCCGCGCCTGTCCGACGAAAGCCGTGTGCTTCCGCTACGGCTTCGGAGACGGTAAAGATAAGGCAAAAGCAGCGGAAACACTACAGACAAACAACACTAACAGGGAGGAATAAAACGAATGAAGATGAATAGGACGAATACTGCCGGCAGAATTCTGGCTCTGCTGCTTACTGCACTGATGGTGCTCTCTCTGGCAGCCTGCGCCACAAAGGGCGGAGACAAAATGGACGGAATGAGTAGCGAACCGAAGAATGCCGAGGAAGCGGTTGCCATGCACAAGGAGCTGATGGCGCAGGAAAATGCCATTCTCTCGGAGAACACAGCGCTTTGGGAAAAAGTTTTCATAGCGGCCGACAAGGGCATGACCATGCAGGAGGACGGCAAAAACTATGGTGAGTTCTTGTTGGACACCATCGAAGGTTCCAAAGATCAGTTTACGGAGGATGAGCTGAAGCTGCTCAAGGAGGCGGCAGAGAAGATCCGCGAGATTGAAAACAAGCTGACCATGATAGAGAAAAAGTACCCCGAGGCGGCACAGCAATCTACGGATGGCGCTATGAGCGTGCCCGCGGGCAGCGACATGACCACGCCGCCTGATGACGGCAGCATGCAGAAATTCCCTGTCTTTGAGGGCAAGGACCTGAATGGCAACACGGTGAAGAGCGACGAGCTGTTCTCCGCCAACGCCGTCACCGTGGTGAATTTCTGGTTCACCACCTGCAATCCCTGCGTAGGCGAGCTTTCCGAGCTGGATGCGCTGAACAAGGAACTGGCGGAGAAAGGCGGCTCCCTCATCGGCGTTAACACCTTCACGCTGGACGGCGACGAAACGGCAATTTCCGAGGCGAAGGATGTGCTTGCCAAGAAGGGCGCCACCTATCAGAATGTGTATTTTGACTCCGACGGTGAGGCGGGAAAGTTTACCACCAACATCTTTGCCTATCCCACCACCTATGTGGTCGACCGCAGCGGCAATATCGTGGGTGAACCCATCGTAGGCGCCATCACGGAAAAGAAGCAGGCGGAGACGCTGCAAAAGCTCATCGACCAGGCTCTTGCCGCCGATATGGGCTGACAAACGAATTTATCTTCTCCGAAAGGAGGGATACACCATGTATTGGAGAGTATTGCCGCTTCTGCTCACCGCGGTACTGCTGCTGAGCGGCTTTCACAAAGCCCATTGAAGAGCCTGCCGTGGTGGAACTGGAGGATCTGAGCCACGGCAGGCGCCGTACAGAGGTCAGAAGCCGTGCCGGAGATTCTCACCTTGGTCATGTGTTCACTGGCGATCCGGAGTCCCCCAATGGCGTGCGCTACTGTATCAACAGTGCGGCCCTGCGCTTTGTGCCTTACGCAAAGATGAAAGCAGAGGGTTACGGATATCTTCTGTATCTGTTCGAGGAATGAGTTCGCAAAATACTGTTATGTTTCTTAATATTTTTGCTATCAACGTGTTCTCCTGCGGCCTTACGATCTGTCAAATCCATCCATGCTTTGCCTTAAATGGAATCAAATATGCCGCATCCAAGACAGTCACTCCATGCTTAAACTCTACGTCCTCATAGGTAACCTTGACTCCAAGAACTTTATCGAGATATTCCATGTCATCACCTGCATTCTTAACTCTTTTTCCGTATTATAACTCTTTTTGAGTTAAGAGCAGTCAAAGATCAACATTATAAAAAATCATTTTCAAAGAAAAAAGCCCGGTGCAGCATGAGCATTACACCCACACTGCACCGGACATTCCATCATCGACTGCTTTGTCTATTTTCTTCTTCCTGCCGCACTTCCTGCTCATGCAGCTGCTCTTTTTCTGCTCGTCCTCTTTCAGGTTTTCCTGCATAATCTTCTGCGCCACAAGCCAATCCTGCATTTCCGATTTGGTCTTGCGGTACTCTGCATGTGTTCGTCCGTCAACGGCAAAATTGGACTTCATGGATTAAACAAATGTGTCTCTCCCTCTTTTTTATCGCAACATCATTCTATCCCTGTTGTATTTGAAAATGTATATGTATTCTTCTGATATATCCCCTTGTTTCTAAAATAATTTTCAAATGCATTTCAAAATTTTATTCTAAAATTTCTATAATTGCATGTTCAACTTGATGTTCTTTTATTTTGTCAATGATTATATGCATATTTTCTATTTCTAATTCTATTTTTGTATCCCCATCCTTTGGTACCATACCAAATTTTTGAAATACAACTCCAGTAAATGTGTCACAATCTTCTGCTGTAAATGTAACACCTATAGCGTCTTCAATATCACTTAATCGTATATTTCCTTTCACTTCCCACTTGTTATCGCTTATTCTTATAATAACAGTTTCTTCTTCCGACGATATTGGTTCAATATCGTTTAAATCGCCAACAATTTCTTCTAATAAATCAAAAAGAGTTACTATTCCAACCACTCCACCATACTCATCTAATACAATCGCCATAGATTGCTTCGATTGTTTCATATTTTTAAAAAGTACATCTGCTTTTGTAGTTTCCATAACAAAGTATGGTGCAGAAATTGCAGAATCTATAACCATATCCTTACTTTTTTCTTTTAATCTAAAATAGTCTTTTGCATTTAAAATGCCAATAACATGATCTATCGAATCTCCACAGACGGGATAAAGGGTATGTCGTGTATTGTGGATTGTTTCATCCCACTCCTTCACATCATCAGACATCCATAATATTGTCACATCTGTTCGATGTGTAGCAATCGTACCAGCCATAATATCATTAAATTCAAAAACATTTTGAATAAACTCTTTTTCTTGATGATCTATTGTTCCTTTTTCACTTCCCGCATCAACAAGCATACGTATTTCTTCTTCACCCACTTGATCTTCCGCTTCATTTGGATCAATACCACAAATTTTCAAGACAATATTTGTTGATAGTGAAAGAAATGAAACGATTGGCTTAAATAAGATAGAGATTCCCGTAACCAATCCTGAAATCCCCATTGCCAGTTCTTCAGATTTTTTCATTGCGATTCTCTTTGGAACTAATTCGCCAAAAACCAACGTGAAATATGATAAAATCAATGTAATCAATATAACAGCTATGGTATCTAAAGTAGAACGTGGAATATTCACTCCCATTCCAATAACCCAATCAACTAAAGGTTCTGAGAAATTATCTGCTGCAAAAGCACTTCCTAAAAATCCCGACAATGTGATTGCAACCTGAATTGTCGCAAGAAATCGTGCCGGCTCTTGCGTTAATCGTACTAATCTCTTTGCCCGACCATTACCTTGTTCTGCCATTCGTTCTAGCTTTGTTTCATTCATTGATAAAACAGCGATCTCTGCACTCGCAAAAATCGCGTTTAATATAATTAAAATAATCTGCACTACTAAAAGAATCAAAATTGATGTACTCATAAATAAAACCTTTCTACAATAAAATTATCTAAATATCACACTTACTTAAAAGCAACAAAAGACATGGTCTATGTTCCGAATACATAGTCCATGCCTTGCGATATATAAATAAAAATTCTATTGAATTGGTTCGCTTCAGAATCATTATCACTTTCGTCCATGTTAAATATTCCTCCTCTCAAATAGTATTGTAGTACAGTATAACAAAAAGACCTAACATAATCAATTCGAAAAAAGTAAAAGTGTGTTAAATTTATGTAAAACATAAAATCCGATTATTTTTAATTTCTTTGGGAGATTCAATTTTCTTTATCATCACTTAACATCATTTTAAAGTAAAAAGCAAGCCATTTTCAGACTTGCTTTCCACCATATCATCTTCCTTATTGATGGACTCCTGACCAATGCCGGAAAACTCATGACCGATCAGCTCACGGTTTATAACTCCCGTATGTTCTGTACCCGGTGGAATGGCTTGGAAAAAGGCTCTATCTTTGATGATGCGCTGGACGATAAAGAATACGAGGGAAATTTGATTTATTTACTGAACAGCGGCAGTGAATTTATTCGCAATAATTCCAAAGTCCGTTTTGTCAAAAAGGCACAGTATCGTGTAGACAAGCCGGATTATGCTGAACGAGCTGTGACAGAGGCTCTTGTTAATGCGCTTATCCATCGTGATTATATTGTGCTTGGCAGCGAAATCCATATTGATATGTTTGATGATCGGGTGGAAATCACATCTCCGGGCGGTATGTTTGGCGACGGCTCAATTCAGGAATACGATATTTACAGTATCCGTTCCATGCGACGAAACCCTGTGATTGCTGACCTGTTCCACCGCATGAAGTATATGGAACGCCGTGGAAGTGGCATACGCAAAATCGTCAGTGAAACCGAAAAGCTGCCTGGATACACAGAGGCATATAAGCCCGAATTTTTCTCAACAGCGACAGATTTCAGAGTCATCTTGAAAAATGTAAACTACAACATGTGCGGTGCTTCCGTACATGTTGCCGCACATGATGGCGCACATGATACATCTGTGATCAGCAAGCAAAACTTGCTATTGGAATTTTGTGCAGATCCTAAAAGTCGAGATGAAATGCAAGCATATATTGATGTTTCCAGCCGTTCTCACTTCAGCAAATATTACCTCAAGCCTTTATTATCTTCTGGTAAACTTGAAATGATGTTTCCAGACAAACCCAAAAGCAAAAACCAGAAATACACTACCGTTCATTCCAAATAACCCAGAAGCAGGGCATTGGGTCTCATCTCCCATTGTCCTGCTTCTTTTCATTCCAGATTATATTCACATCATTTACCCATACATCCAATCCTGGATCGCAAATTTCAAATCCTGCGCCTTACCCAACAGCCAGATCGCCGCCAGCGGCAATCCCATCGGGCTAATCAAAAAAGCTATAACCAGCAAAATCGCACCATTCTGCGAGGAATAGGTAATAAGCACAGCCACGCCAACTGGATGTCCGCAGGCATCAGGTCTACACCCTCTGGGTGGTGCAGGATACCCTCGCCGGGACGAAGCGGCTCATCCATCAGGATACGCCCCATAGCGTCCGACAGCGTAAAGGGCAGCTTGTCCGGCTGGGGATGGCCCAGGCTGATTGTCAGGCTCCCTTGCGGGTCCCCGTCGATCAGCAGGACTTTCTTTCCGGCCTGCGCCAGCCCGATTCCCAAGTTGGCACAGGTCGTTGTCTTGCCAACGCCGCCTTTCTGGTTGGCAATGGCAATGATTTGCGTGTTCATTGACTTCACCTCATTTCTAATTGTTGCTATTGCTTCTGGAAATAGAAAAAGCCGCCACTTCAAAATCATAAAGTGACGGCCCTTTCTAATGCAGGAATCTTTTTCCCTGAAATGAAAAAAGCACCCAGTTATTTGTTACTGAGTGCCTGCATTAGAATCGTATTTAATTGTTCAGATTTGGTCAGATTATGCCAAACTCTCCGGCGAAAAATTTGGTGTCTGAGAGTGCCAAAATTGCCCTCAAAAATACCCCCGAAATTGCTCTCTGGTTGTCCTATTTTTTAACCACTAAGGCCGTTTTTTGACCCCATTTTTGGCGGTTGTCCTATATTTAACCACTAAAAATTGGGTGAAAACGGCTCTCGTTTTGCCAAATTTGGTCAAACTATATCAGCCCATTTAGGTATAAGAAAACCCCGGAAAACCTTGATTTTCCGGGGTTTTTGAACCATTTTGATATAGTCTGAGCAGTCGATTATCGCTTGCTGAACTGCGGAGCGCGACGAGCTGCTTTGAGACCGTATTCACCTGACCTTGATCCCAAAAGTCCAGTATTCATGCGTTTTTTCGGGCTTCCCTCTCTCAGTAAACCCATAGGTAAACCCACGAAATCGCGAGATTTTTGGTGCCGTTTAACGCAGCCCGAATGCTGCATTCACAACGCTGCTTAATTTCTCAGGTTTATTATACTTAACTTTCGCATAGATGTCCATAGTCGTTTTGCTGTTCTCATGGCCTGCCAAATACTGCACCGTCTTTGGATCAACACCTTTGTAAATCAGATTGGTGATGTAGGTGTGCCGCAGCATGTGCGGAGTCACCTTGAAGTCCATCGTATACACCAGCTTGGGATTGTTCGGCTGATGCTCACCAAGCCTTGGCTTTATTCTATGCTTGATGGACTGCCCATTTACATAGGTGTAATAACAGCGTTCTGCGGTGGAACGGACTGTTATGTACTTCCAGACCCTCACAAACTGTGCTTCCGTCAAAACAGTTCCCTTTGAATTGGAGATCACATATTCCGATTCTGATTTTTCCCTTGCTTCCTTGAGACAGGCTACCAGGCATTTGGGAATCGGAACATCTCGCTTCGCTGCCGGAGTCTTCAAAAGTGTGTTGACCACCGGCTCACCGCCTTCCACATGCCATGCACGCCTTACAGAAATGTACGGCGTTTTTTCATCCAGGAATACGCAGTCCCATTTCAATCCAAGAATCTCTTCTCTACGCAATCCCGCGTACAAGCCGATCATTACGAAAACATACGGTGGTAGCTCACGAATGCTATCCAGCAAAATGGCAGTCTGTTCATCCGTCAAAGCTTCGCGCCGTTTCGCAGGCTTTCCTCCTCTTGCGCAAATCGTTTTGGATGGATTCTCTTTGATCACCTTGCTCTCTTCTGCCGAATTAAAAATGTTCTTAATCAGCATATTAAGCTGACCATACATTCCGGAAGAACCTTTTGATAGCGGAACCATCAGCAGCCGCAGGTCATCTGTGGTCACCTCATCCATATACATCTGTCCAATTGGACCCACGATGTACCGATTCACCATCCGCTCGTATCCCTCCAACGTATTGGTTCTTACCGTTCCAGACCGCATCAGCAGCCATTTTTCGCAGTACTCTTCCACGGTCGGATTCTCTCTGTGGAAAACCACTTCTGCAATTTTCTTCTGGGCATCTTCCACCCGGTCATACAATTCTTCGCGTGTCAGCCCATAGATTGCCACTCTCTTTCCGTCTGCATCTGTAATTCGGGTACGATAATACTGTACCCCTTTCATCATCACTGTTCCGTATTCCGGAAGTTCAGCAGGACGCTTTTTTCCTTTAGCCATGTGTTCTCCTCCTCGTCTATCTTCATATATTGCGTGTTGTCACTTTTATTATCATGGCGTACACCACTTCCTTCAAGGATGTCGAATGTATGTAAAAAGGGCAGGGATTTTTGACCATCCCTGCCCTAAGTTTTTTCTGATTTACTCTTAATCCCACGATGCAAAAGCATCTTCCAGCACTCCTGCGAGCTGCTCTGGGCGATTGTATTTCACCTTGGCGTAAATATCCATGGTGATCTTGCTGCTTTCATGACCGGCAAGATACTGAACTGTCTTCGGATCAACCGAAGCATGAATCAGATTCGTAATATAGGTGTGCCGCAGCTGATGCGGAGTCACCTCAAAGTCCAGACTGTAAACCACATTTCCATTGTGTGCCGCCTTTTGCCCCAGAACCGGCTTCACCGTATGCTTTACCCTCTTGCCATCTTCATAGCGATAATAGCAGCGTTCCTTGGTGGTACGGGTTACGATATACTGCCATAATCTCTTGAATTGCGTATAGGACAACGGGTCTCCATCCCGGTTTGCAACCACATAATCCGATGTCGATGTATTCTTCGCCTCTTTCAGACATTCCAGAAGATTGTCCGGCAGAGGGACATTCCGATGCGCTGCCTTTGTTTTCAGCTCTGTCAGAATCACCGGACGATTATGCTCCGTATGCCAGGCTCTCCGAACGGTAAGGTACGGAGCCTCGCAATCAAGATACACCGAATCCCATTGAAGTCCGAGGATTTCTTCTCTCCGCAATCCTGCGTACAGCCCCAGCATTACAAACACATACGGCGGCAAGCCGTAAATGGCATCCAGCAGCTTATCCACCTGCTCATCCGTAAGCGGGAGGCGTTCCTTCTGGGGAATTCCTCCCACATTCTTCTTCAGATAGATGGTCGGATTCTCATCAATGATCTTGCTCTCCATTGCTGCCGTAAAAATACACTTATATATAACGCTCACCGATTTGTACACGGATGCCGACTTTTTTGATGCCGCCAGCAGTGCCAGGCGAATGTCATCTGCTGTTACATCTCCCATATGCATATCGCCCAATGGCTTAATGATGTAGTTCTTCACTTTCGATGTATAGTCAATCAGCGTTGTCATCCTGATCTGTGCCGACTGCATCAGCAACCATTTCTCGCAATACTCCTCCACTGTAGGTGTACTGCGGCGATACGTCTTGTTCTCAATCTGCTGGATCGCTTCCTGTTCCTTCTGGTACAGTTCCTCTCTCGTTCTTGCATATAAGGAAACCCGCCGCCCCTGCTGATCTGTTACACGGGTTCGATAATACTGCGTTCCCTTCATACTCACCGTACCATAATCGGGAATCATCATTCTTCTTGCCGCCATATCATTACCTCCAATTCTGTTGTTGCTTTCATTATTGCGGATTCATCGTCCATACTCAACGATGTCGATTTTCACCGCCGAAAGCTTCGAGGTTTGCGATATGTCGCAGCACGTTCCATCGGTTTTGCACGGTGTGTACATTTTGCAATGTACTCCTGAATCCCCACTTCCGTGAAATAAACGCAGCCGTTTTCCACATACTGAACATAGGAGATCAAACCGTCTGTTCTTGCAGCATCCAGTGTTTTTACGCTGATTCCCAGTATACTGGCTGCTTCCTTCCTTGTAATCAGTTTATCCATCGCCTTCTTCGCCTTCCTTTCGGCATTTGCCCTGTCTTTTTTTCTCTGCCTGTTCCGGAATGTAATAACCAAGCTGAATCCTTACAGCTTCGTCAATCCCACGCATCTGCCCCTTACTTACCCGCCCAAGATAGCGAATCACGCATATCTTGTCGCAGGTGTCGAGCTGTTCTGCCAATACCATAGACGGTTTTGCCAGTCCCTTTGCTTTACGGAGAAAGAAATGCGTTGGCTGCTTTCGCTTCTTCTCAATTTTCGATGTCAGCGGAGCAATCGTGATTGTCGGCGCATAATAATTACCGGCATCATTCTGAAGAACCACAACAGGACGAACACCGCCCTGCTTTGATCCAACCGGAACACCGAGATTGGCGAGATATAAATCACCTCGCCGATAAACCCAGTTTTCTTTCATTTTCTGTTGTCTCCAATCTCCATACACTGATATGGATAAAGCCTGCCAGGTATCATGCTGATACAGCACCCAGCAGTGCTTTCTGAAAATATGGTTTCTCTGTACTTTTTCTTATCACCCCAGAGATGTAGGATTTCTCACAGGCGGCAGTGTGCTTCACTGCTCCATTGGAATTTAACCATCCCGCCTTCCTTATGGCCGGACCGCGAATTACGGAAGTATCATTGTCCCTGTCTGGCTTTAGCACCGCCGCCGGTTGCAATCCGGCATTTGCTTCTGCGAAACCGCTATCGCCCCGATGGGCTTCATGGCGTGCAGTCGAAGGCTCGACCAAACAGGAATGTACCTGAAGAATGAGTATTCAGTTTTCAAGGGACATCCGGACTTTCGTCCTTACAAAGTAAGTTTAACAAGAATCCTCCGGTTTCGCGTTGGCCTCGTAGGCGCACTTTGGTTGTCCTTGCAGGACTACATATGGTTTGTTTTGATTTTTTCAGTGTCCTATGCAGTCGGATTGGGGCAAAAAAAAATACCTCGTTGGTTTCCCAACGAGGCATCGAAGACGATTCTATCCTGTTTTCTGTAAACTGGTACCCGTTTATCTCCTGGTGACCATTTGAGTCACGGCTAATGTATCAAAAAAGCAACGCTCATCTCAGCAAATCAGACAATCTGTATTCTCCTTTGGGGGTATTTGCTGTTCTGCGATACTCTTTTATGGCTTTCACCAAGAGCTGAGGATTACTGAAATACTGCTTCACAAAATCATACGACTTCACATCATGCATCCGAAGATTTGTTTTACAAAATTCGCTTGTTTTTTTCCAGAACGCTTAAACTGCTCATATGCTTTACTCAATCGAAATTCCTCTCTGCGAGAATCCAAAATCCGTATCACAGAAATCTGCTCATCGAATCCTTTCCGTAAGTACTATGCATAAAAGCACAGCCGCAGAGTACATCTGTGGCTGTGTTTTGTGTTCAGTTGCTCACTGTTGCGTGGACTGGATATGGAGAGACAACATATCTCCCGATCTTACATGGGTGATCTTATCTGCCATCACTCTGGCAGTTTTCCTTGCAGATATGTCGGCATCCCCACTGCGGTCGTATCCGGCCTGACCTTAAACATGGCTTTTTCAATCTACCTTCCTTATCGGTTTTCCGCGATATATTTCTCCGCCATGTGGACTGCCACCGCGCCGTCCGCCACGGCGGTGACCACCTGACGGAGGGGCTTCGTCCGCACGTCGCCCACGGCGTAAACGCCGGGAATACTGGTTTCCGTGGTCTCTCCGGCCACGATATAGCCGCCGCCGTCCAGCGCCAGTTGACCCACCGCCAGCGCCGTGGCGGGCTGTCGGCCCACGCTGACAAATACGCCGTCGCAGTCCACCACGCTTTCCTCACCGGTGACGGTGTCCCGCAGGCGTACGCCGGTCAGCCTGTCCCCGGAAAGCAGCGCGGAAACGGTGCTGTTCCAGCGGAATTCCACATTTTCGGCCTGTTCCAGTGGCTCGTGATAGATCTTGGTGGCCCGCAGGGTGTCTCTGCGGTGGACGAGGATCACCTTTTTCGCCACGCGGCTGAGAAGGAGGGCATCTGCCGCGGCGGAATTGCCGCCGCCCACCACGACCACCGTTTTGTCCTTGTAAAACATCCCATCGCAGGCGGCGCAGTAGGCCACGCCCCGGCCCAACAGCTCCGTCTCTCCGGCAACGCCCAGCGTCTGGGGTCTGCGCCGGTGGCCAGCACCACGGTTTTCCCCCGGAAGATCCCCTCGCTGGTCTCCACGAGCTTGGGAACCGCCGTCAGATCCATGCGGAGAACTTCCGCGTATTCGCTGCGTGCCCCAAAACGCTCCGCCTGCTTTTCCATCTTCTCCGCCAGAGAGAAGCCGTCGATCCCGTTCTCAAAGCCGGGGTAGTTGTCGATCTGCTCGGTCAGGGCCATCTGCCCGCCAGCAGACAGCTTTTCCAGCACGACGGTGTCCAGCCCCGCCCGGGCCGCGTACAGGGCGGCGGTGTAGCCGCCCGGGCCGCCGCCCACCACGAGCATATCATAAACATGATTGTTGTTCATATCTGAATCCTCCGTTATTTCGCCAAGGCTTCCTGAATGAAGCGGTCGATCTCTGCTTTTGAGCCGGGCGCGGTGATGGAATCCACGGCCTTTCCGTTCCGGTACAGCACCAGAGTTGGGATGACCTCGATCCCCTCGGCCCCCGCCAGCCGCGGCTCCTCGTCAATATTGATCTTGCTGACAACGAGGCTGTCCGCGTATTCCTCTCCAATCTTCTCATACGCAGGGCCGATCCTCCGGCAATAGCCGCACCAGGCGCCCAGAAATCCACCAAAACGGGCTTTTCGCCCCGGGTCGCCTGCTCAAACTGCTCCTGATTCATATTCATAGCTGCCATATCTGTCAGCTCCTTTCTTTTGTTTGGGTATTCTCAAGACTCCGTTCTCGCCCCACACCACATCGTGACCTCAACCTGAGATGACGGTACTCTGCCCTTGGGACATAAAGCAGATGAGTAAGACCATCATCTGTACGAGAATAGCTGCGGTTTGTTGCAGCTTATTCCGCGCAGAGCTCCGCCACAAGAGCGTCCATCTGCGCTTCGCTGGTTTGGTTCAGTGCGCCGCGCAGCGATACCTCCGTTTCACACAGTCGGAGTTCCTTCATCTTTTCCAACTCGGCGCGCATCAGCCGCGCGGCAGCAGGGGCCCATGAGCCGTTTTCCATGAGGCCGATCCGGCGGTTTCGGAATCCCTTTGTCTGTAAATGATCCAAAAAGGCCTTCATGGGCGGGAACAGTCCTCCGTCATAAGTGGAGCAGGCCAACACCAGTTTCCCGCAGTAGAACGCACTGGCAACAGCGTAGGAAAGATCTGTCACAGTGAGATCACATATGCTGACCTGCACGCCTTTTTTCTCTAATTTACCCTTGAGGGTCTTCGCCGCATGGGCAGTATTTCCATGGATGGATGCGTGGGCAATCAGTATGCTCTCCGATTCTTCTGGTTCCCATTGTGACCAGAGATCATAGAGCCGCAGACACTCCTCCAGCCCTTCTGTAAGCACGGGACCATGGAGCGGGCAGATCGTTTGGATCTCCAGCGCGGAGGTCTTTTTCAGCAGAGCCTGCACCTGTGCGCCATATTTCCCGATAATATTGTAATAATACCGTCGGGCCTGCGGCACCCAGGGGGCACGGGCAGTCCGTTCCAGTGAGCCAAAGCGTCCGAAGCATCCGCCGAGAACAGGATTTTTTCCGTTTCCTCATACGCCGTCATCACCTCCGGCCAGTGTACCATCGGTGCCAGCAGGAAGCGCAGCCGGTGTGAGCCCAGAGAGATCGTGCTGCCCTCGCCAACCTCCAGCATACGGTCTTCCGACAATGCACCCGTGCCAAAGAACTGCTTGATCAGGGTAAATGTTTTCGCGTTTCCCACGATCTTCATCTCCGGGTACTCTTGCGCTATCCGCATGAGGCTGCCGGAATGATCCGGCTCCATGTGTGTGACCACAAGATAATCGGGGTTGCGCCCCCCCAACACCTGCGCTACATTGGAAAGCCATTCCTCCGCCGCCCGTGCGTCCACGCTGTCCATCACGGCGATTTTCTCGTCCAGAATGACATAGGAGTTGTAGCTCACTCCCATAGGCTGGACGAGGTACTGGTTTTCAAAGAGTGTCAATGTGTTATCATCCACCCCTACATAGCGGATGGCATCTGTTACCGTTCGGATATCCATATAAAAAATACCTCCTATTCTGATGCCTTTGGTTTTCTTATAAATCGTCTATCAGTGCGGTGCTCTTGGCGTAGGCGGTACTGCGTGCCTCAAAGAAATCGGTCTTGACCATATTGGCGTCAGCGTACTGGCTGACCCATTCCATGCTCTCCGGTTCGCTCTCAAAGCCCGGATACAATGCCGGATAGCCAAGGCTCGTCCAGCGAAGATTGCCGAGATAGCGGATGTAATCGCTAATCATCTGCCGGTTCAACCCCGGGATGTCGTCGCCGATCACATAATGCCCCCATGCGATCTCCTGCTCCACGCCCTCACGCATCATCTCGCGCAGCGCTTGTACGCTCTCGGCGGTGAACAACTCCGGCTGCTCTTTTTGCAGCTCCGTGATGATATTGCGGAACAGCCACAAGTGCGTGTTCTCGTCGCGGTTTATATAGCGGATCTCCTGCGCCGAGCCGGGCATCTTCCCGTTTCGGGAGAGATTGTAGAAGAACATAAAGCCGCTGTAAAAATAGATGCCCTCCAAAATATAGTTCGCCATCATCACGCGCAGCAGCGTGGGAGCGTCCTTCCGCTCCTGAAACTCGTTGTAGCAGTCCCCAATGAAGGTGTTGCGGCGCAGCAGATGCTCGTCCGTTTTCCATTGGTAGAGGATGTCATTGCGCTCCACGGGGGAACAGATGGTGTCGAGCATATAGCTGTAGCTCTGTGAGTGGACACACTCCTGAAACGCCTGAATGGACAGGCAGAGATTGACCTCGTTGGCTGTAATGTAGGCGCCGATATTAGGCAGGTTCGCTGTCTGAATGGAATCCAAAAAGACAAGAAAACTCAGAATTTTATCGTAGGCGCTGCGCTCGGCTGACAGCAGGCGGGGATAGTCCTTCACATCCTGCGAGAGATTGATCTCCTCAGGGATCCAAAAGTTGTTCATGGCCTGCCGGTACCAGTCGCTGACCCAAGCGTACTTCATATTGTTGAAGTCGTTGAGGTTGGTGGTATTGCCGCCGATCATGCGCCGCAGGCGCACATCAGGGTCGCCCTCCGGGTTAAAGAGGGGCTTTTTCTTCAGTTCCATCATGCTATCCTCCTTATGACGAGCAGCTTTCACAGGCCTCGACCTCAAGGGCCTTGCTGCGGACATAATAAATGGTCTTGACGCCGGCCCTCCACGCCTCCAAATACAGTCTGAGCACCTGACGCATGGAATAGTCGTTGGTGATATAGAGATTCATGCTCTGCGCCTGGTCAATATGTCTCTGGCGAAAGCCCGCGGCGCGTACCGACCAGCTTTGGTCGATCAGATGCGCCGCCTTATAGTACCACCATGTATCCATAGAAAGCTCCGGAGCAACGCGGGGCAGCATGCTGCCCTTTTTTTCCTCTAAAAAGAATTTCTTCATAATTGGATCGATGCCCGCCGACGTGCCGGAGAGGATGGATGTGCTGGAAGTGGGTGCGACAGCCAGCAGATAGGCGTTGCGCATTCCCTGCACCGCCACCGTTTCCGCAAGCGCCCGCCACTTTTCTGAGGTATAACCTCGCTTTTCAAAATACGCGCCTGTCTGCCAGTCGCTGCCCTCAAAGAGCGCATAGCGGCCCTTTTCCCGTGCCAGTGCTGTGTCCGCCTTGACGGCGGCGTAGTTGATATGCTCGAATACCGCATCGGTGAAGGCAAGGTGCTCATCGCTCTCCCATCGGATGCCGCGCTTTGCCAGCATGTGGTGGTAGCCGCTGACGCCCAGGCCGATGCTGCGGTACTTCTGATTGGTAAGCCGCGCGTATTCCAACGGGTAGAAGTTGAGGTCGATCACATTATCCAGTGCGCGGATGGCCGTTTCCACCGTGCGTTCCATGATAGGCCTCGTCCTCCACCGCCAGATTACCGAGAGACAGACTCGCCAGGTTGCAGACCACAAACTCACCGGGGCGTGTGGCCGTCACCACCACTGTGTCGCCGTTCTCCGTGTGCACCTCAGTGCTGATATGCTCGATGGGCGCCATGTTCTGTGCGATCTCCGTGCAGAGATTGGAGCAATAGATCATTCCCGTGTGGCCGTTTGGGTTCATACGATTTACGCTGTCGCGGTTGAAGGCGAAGGGCGTGCCGGTCTCCACTGCCGAGCGAAGCACCAGCCGCACGATGTCCTTGACGGTGACGCTGCGCTTTTCGATGCGCGGGTCATTGACGCAGTCCAGATACCGCTTCTCCCATTCTGTACCCCAGTAATCCTCCAGTGCGTAGCCCTTGACCGTGAGGATCTCATGCGGACACATGAGATGCCACGGCGCGTCTATGTTCTCCTCCGCCAGTCGCCAGAAGAGATCCGGATAGCACACGGCGGGAAACACATCATGCGCCTTCATGCGGTCATCGCCGTTGTTGGTGCGCAGTTGAAGGAATTCAGGCAGATCCCGGTGCCATGCGTCTAAGTAAACCGCCGCAGCGCCCTGCCGCATCCCCAACTGATCCACCGCCACGGCGGTGTCGTTGACCAACCGGATCCAGCGGATAACACCGCCCGCCGCCCCTTGAAAGCCGCGGATGGTGCTGCCTGCAGCGCGCACCTTACCGAAGTACATCCCCATTCCACCGCCAAATTTAGAGACCTTTGCGAAGTTGTCCAGCGAGCGGTAGATGCCGTCCAGACTGTCCGGCACAGTGTCCACAAAGCAGCTTGAAAGCTGATGGTAGGGCTTTCGTGCGTTGGACATGGTAGGTGTCGCCATCGTGACCTCCATACGGCTGAGCATATCGTAAAAGCGTTTTACCCACCCCATGCGGTCAGAGCTTTCGTTCATAGCAAGATGCAGCGCGATACCCAAAAACATCTCCTGCGGTGTTTCCAGCGGCACGCGGCTGCGTGACTGGATCACATAGCGTTTGAGCAGCAGGTCAAGGCCGGAGTAGGTGAACAACTCGTCCCGTTCCGGGCAGAGAAAGTCCTCCGCCATAGCGATCTCCTCGTGGGTATAGTGGGCAAGAATATAGTCACCGTAGAGTCCCTTATCCGTCAGATAGCGAAGCCTGCCATAGAGGTCGCCGACGCCGCGCCCCTCCCATTCCTGTGCGTTGCGACAGCGAAAGGAGTGGTTCAGAAGCCGCGCCGCGATGAACTCCCACTTGGGTGCCTCTGCCGTAGTCAGCTCTACCGCTGCCTTGGTCAGTGCCTCAGCCCTCTCATCCTCCGTCATGCCCGGGCGACAGAAGCTCTCAAACTTCAATTGAAGCGCCGCGAGGGAGTAGATTTCCTCGGTAAAATCCATCTGGATACGGCGCAGCACCTCGTCAAGCGAGTTATCCCCCACCGTCTGCGCGATGGTATGCCGGACGCGGCGCAGCGCAGACCGCTTTTCGCGATAGAGGATGTACGCCTTGGCCACCTCATAGTGTCCGCGCTCCATGAGCGTCCGCTCCACCTCGTCCTGCACACGTTCCACGGTGAGCGGTACTGTGACGGAGAGATTGTCGAGAACGGCGGCGAGGATCTCCTCCAGTTCTCCGCCCCCAATCTCCCTTCCCTGTCCATCAAACGCTTTTTTCATGGCGTTGAAAATTTTCTCCTGTTGAAAAGGAACAGACTTCCCGTTTCGTTTTCTGATCTCCATTTCGATCCTCTCATCTTCTCCGGTCACTTCTCATGTCCTTTTGGGCAAAGAGCGGGCAAGCGCAGTATCACGCTTGCCCGCTCTATTTTTGAAAGCCGGTTTTTCTGCAGCCGACACGGCGGGGCTGTTTGTTGTCTGTTGTCTTGGTTTTGGCTTTCCTGCCAGTTACTTCATAGATTCCAGAATGCGTCCGCCAGTGCTTCCAGCTCAGTGCGCTTGTCCGTGCCCATGGACGAGGCGAGGCTGAGCCGCTCGTTGAGCACCGTCATGTTCTTAAGCTCATCGTTGACGAATTTCTGCATGAGGTCACCGGACTTCACCGCCCATGAGCCGTTTTCAATGATGGCAAAGGTGCGGTTTTGCAGATTCAGTGCCTTCATATCCATGAGGAAGTCATGCATGGCGGGGTAGATGCCGAGATTGTAGGTCACAGAGGCCAGGACAATGTGACTGTACTTAAACGCCTCGGAGATCAGCTGGGAGACATGAGTGGAGGACACATCGTACATCGCCACCTTGCTCATGCCCTTATCGCAGAGCGACGCCGCCAGCGCCTGCGCCGCGTTCTCCGTGTTGCCGTACATGGAGGCGTAGACGATGAGCACGCCCTGGGTCTCAGGGGCATAGCGGCTCCATGTGTCGTACTTTTCGATGAACCAGCCCAGATCCTTGCGCCACACGGGGCCGTGGAGCGGGCAGATGTACTTGATCTGATCCAAAACGCCGCCGGCCTTTTTCAGCAGGAGCTGGATGTGGGGGCCGTACTTGCCCACGATGTTGGTGAGATAGCGGCGGGCGTCGTCCAGCCAGTCCCGCTCGAAGTCCACCTCGTCGGCGAACAGCTTGCCGTCCAGCGCGCCGAAGGTGCCGAAGGCGTCGGCGGAAAAGAGGACGCCGTCGGTGACGTCGAGGGTCACCATGGCCTCCGGCCAGTGAACCATAGGCGCGCCCACAAAGGTGACGGTGTGCTTGCCAAAGGAGAAGGTGTCGCCCTCCTTCACCTCGATGCACTCATGTCCGTCCACATGGAAGCCGAACTGCCGCATGAGCATGAATGCCTTCTCGTTGGAGATCAGCTTCACCTTGGGATGGCGCAGCAGGATCTCCTCGATGCAGGCGGCGTGATCCGGCTCCAGATGGTTGACCAGCAGGTAGTCCAGCTCGCGGCCATCCAGCACATACGCCAGATTTTCCAAAAGCTGGCGGCAGGCAGACCAGTCCACCGTGTCAAAGAGCACCGTCTTTTCATCCAGCAGGCAGTAAGCGTTGTAGCTTACGCCCCGGGGAATGGGAAAGCAGTTTTCAAACAGGGCCAGGCGATGGTCGTTGGCGCCCACCCAGTAGAGGTCGTTTGTTACTTTACGCACGCAATACATCTTATCTTACCTCCTTCACGGCTCAAGCCTTTACAAATTGATCCTTCGTCTCCGCGCACTCCGGGCACACCCACTCGGCGGGAAGCTGCTCAAAGAGCGTACCCGGCGCGATCTCGCCGTCCTCGTCGCCCAACTCCGGCACATACTCGTAGCCGCAGCCGCTGCAGACGTAGCGGTCGCCGATGGGGGTGGGCTTCGGCGGTGTGGGCCGCTTCATCTTTACCATAGGCGGCGCGGGCAGCTTTTCGCCGCTATCCAGCGCAGCAGTGAGCAGGGGCAGGATCTCCTCCACATCGCCCACGATGCCGTAGTCGCAGTTCTTGAAGATAGGCGCGTTACCGTTCTTATTGATGGCCACGATGGTGGAGGCGTCCTTGATGCCCTTAAGGTGCTGGGATGCGCCGGAGATGCCACAGGCGATGTACAGATTGCCGGTGAACTTCTGACCGGACATACCCACATAGCGGTTCAGCGGCAGATATTTGAGAGTCTCCGCCACAGGGCGGGAAGAACCGATGGCCGCGCCGGCAGCCTTGGCCAGCGACTCTACCAGTTTCATGTTCTTTTTCTCCCCGATGCCCTTGCCCGCGGAGACCACCCGCTCCGCCTGCGGGATGGGCGTATCCATAGGGATGCCCACGGAGAAGTCGTGACCATCCTTCTTCAGTGCCGCTACAAGGTCGGCCACCTGCTGGGCAGCATCCCCCTCCCGGAAGATGGTCTTTTTGCGAATGCCGGTGATGGGCGCGGGTTTCTTAGCCGCCGAACGGCTCTCGCCGCCGGAGTTCTTGCCCAGCCTGCCCACCAAATGAGAGGCGATGACCACCCGCTGGATCTCGTTAGTGCCCTCGTAGATAGTGGTGATCTTGGCGTCGCGGTAGGCCCGTTCCACCTCCATGCCCTTGAGGAAGCCGCTGCCGCCGTGGATCTGCAAGGCATCGTTGGTGACCTCCAGCGCGATGTCCGAGGCGTACATCTTCGCCATGGCGGACTCCATGCCGTAAGGCGCGTGCTGCTCCTTCAGCTCCGCCGCGGAATAGATGAGGAACCGGGCGCAGCGCAGCTTGGTGGCCATATCCGCCAGCTTGAAGGCGATGCTCTGCTGGGCCGCGATGGGCTTGCCGAACTGGACGCGCTCCTTGGAATAGCTCAACGCGTGCTCAAACGCGCCTTGGGCGATGCCCAGCGCCTGCGCGGCGATGCCGATGCGTCCGCCGTCCAGCGTGGACATGGCAATCTTGAAGCCCTCGCCCTCCTTGCCCAATAGGTTTTCCTTGGGAACCTTCACGTCGTTGAAGATCAGCTCCGCCGTGGAGGAGGAGCGAATGCCCATCTTGTCATAGTGGTCGCCGAACTCAAAGCCCTTCCAGCCCTTCTCTACGATGAAAGCGGAGATGCCCCGGGTGCCGATGTCCGGCGTGGTGACAGCGAAAACCACATAGGTGTCCGCCTTAGGGGCGTTGGTAATGAAGATCTTGCCGCCGTTGAGGAGGTAGTAGTCCCCCTTATCCAGCGCCGTGGTCTCCGTGCCGCCGGCGTCGGATCCGGCGTTGGACTCCGTGAGGCCGAAGGCGCCGATCTTCTCGCCCTTGGCCAGCGGAACCAGATATTTCTTCTTCTGCTCCTCGGTGCCATAGGCGAAAATGGGCCATGAGCCGAGGGAGACGTGGGCGGAGAGGATTACGCCCGCGCCGCCGTCCACACGGGCCAGCTCCTCCACCGCGATGGCGTAGCTCAGGGCATCAAGACCGGCACCGCCGTACTCCTTGGGGTAGGGAATGCCCATCCAGCCCAGCTACCCAGCTTCTTGACAGCCTCCTCGGGAAACTCATTGTTCTGATCCATTAAAAATGCGAGGGGCTTGATCTCCTCCTCCGCAAAACTCCGGATCTTCGCGCGCAGCTCTTCGTGCGCCGCCGTGGTTTGAAACAGCATATGGGTACCTCCTCTTAAAATTTTACAGCTTGCTTGTATCTTGGGGATCGGATCCGCCGGTCAGCAGCCTGCGCAGGCTCACGGCACGGAACGCCTCATCCTGCTTTAGCTGCAAGGCCGCCAGCTGACAGTGGATGGCGCACCGCCCATGCTTGTCCTGCCAGCGGCATTCATATCCCGGCTCCATGCAGGCGCACAGGATGCCCCGCTCCCCCATGACCCCCATGAGATCGTAGAGGGAGGTCGCGTCCAGATCGCAGGACAGCGCGCAGCCGCCGAGGGCGCCGCGGCTCACCCGCACCAAATTGCCGGCGGAGAGCTTGCGCAGAATCTGGTAGGCAAACTGATTGGGGATCAATTCCGTTTCCGACATCTCGGCCACCGAATGCTTCTCCCCGTCCAGCAGCACCCGCAAAATGCGCAGTGCGTAGTCCGTCTCTTTGGTGATGATCATGCTCCACATCCTCTTTTCGCTTGCTTGTTAATGCCATCATATCAATCTTGATAAATTTTGTCAAGATAATTTCCAAAAAAATATATCGTTTTACACAGACCGCTCCAGCCCGGGTCAGCTTCGCTTTCCATTCAGCGAAAAGCCATGTTCCTTACAATATAGAAGCCGAAAAAGCTGTGCCGTGGCAGTCCGCCGAAAGCAGAAAAGACTATGCCTGAAAACCAGAAAGCGGAGAAATTGGTTGGGGCTCGCAGGGGTCGCCCACCCAAGGCGGATAAGGCGGTCCCTGGCAAGTCCAAGGCAAGCACCAAAGTGCGTGCTTTTCATTTTATATTCGACACATTATGTTATGATATGCAGTAAATGTTCCATCTTACCGTCCCATTCTCTGCTGGAATCGGCGCACTCTTTCAGTTCAGTTTCGACTTCAGCATTTATCGGCAAGTTTTTCTTATAGCGGATGGTATGCTCAAGGCTTGCCCAGAAGTCCATAGCGATTGTACGGAGTTGTATCTCCACCGGCACATGGATCACTTTTTCCGCAAAGAATACCGGCAGCCGGATCGTCAGGTGCAGACTGCGATAGCCATTTGGCTTAGGGTGTGAAATATAATCTTTCTCTGTGATGATTTCAATGTCAGACTGTTTTTTTAAGCACTTTGCCAAAAAGAACACATCCTCCTCGAAAGAGCAGATCACCCGCACACCGGCAATATCCATGATATTTGTCTGCATGGTCGGAAAATCCAGAGGAAGTCCGCGTTTCTGCATCTTATTCATAATGCTGGACGGCGACTTCAAGCGGCTTTTTATACTTTCTATCGGATTGCGATCATGCTGCAATGAAAACTCTTCGTTTAGAATTTCCAACCTGCTTTCAAGTGCTTTCAGCGCACATCGGTATTGCAGCATGACTTCCTGATACTTGCGATTTTCACTTAAAAGGCGCTGGCATTGCAGATCATCCAAGCCTTTATCTGCCGCAACCGTCAAACCAAATAAATTTTCACTCATAGCTTCTCCATTCCGCAGGGATAGGCGCTCCGCGCTGTCTGCTGCTCTTTTGTTACGACCTGATAAAAACTGTATCCGCCGGAGAGATGGGAACAATAGAAACCGTACTGCGTCAAAAGACGGCAGGCCAGATAACTGCGAAGCCCTGTCTGGCAATTCACATAGACAGGCTTGTCCCGGTCTAACTCGTCCAAATGCTCCCGCAGATCGTCCAAGGGAATGTTCCGAAAGCCGTCCAGATGCCCCCGCTGATACTCCCACGCCGTGCGGACGTCCAGCAGCGTCGCCCTGCCATCGCAGGGCAAGTCCTCAACCTCATTCCAATGGAACTGCCGCACCTTCCCGCTCTCCAAATCCTCGATCATAAATCCTGCCATGTTGACCGGGTCTTTGGCAGAGGAATAGGGCGGCGCATAGGAAAGGTCAAGCTCCGTCAGTTCCAAAGCTGTCATTTTTGCGCGAATGGCCGTTGCCAGTACATCAATGCGCTTGTCCACGCCCTCGCCGCCAACGATCTGCGCACCCAGCAGCCGCAGGCTTTCTTTTTCATACAGCACCTTCATTGCCATAGACTGTGCGCCGGGATAATAGGTAGCGTGGGATGCTGGGAAAAGTACGACTCTGTCGTAAGCAATCCCTGCTGCCTGCGCCGCCTTTTCATTGATCCCCGTAGAGGCAGCGGTCAAGCTAAACAATTTCAGAACAGACGAACCCTGAGAGCCGTGAAAGTGGCTGTTTCCGCCGCAGATGTTGTCGGCGGCAATGCGTCCCTGCTTGTTGGCAGGCCCCGCCAGCGAGATCAATGCTTTTTGGCCGGTCACGAAATGGGTGACCTCTACGGCATCGCCCACAGCGTAGATATCCGGCGCGGAGGTTTCCATCCGCTCGTTGACAGCGATGCTGCCCCGGATGCCCAGCTCAAGTCCGGCCTCTTTTGCCAGATGGGTGTCCGGCGTGACGCCGATGGCCAGCAGCACCATGTCGGAGCGCAGCGGCTCACTTTCCTCCAGCAGCGTCAGCACGGAATCTCCGTCCTGTCGGAATCCAGTGACGGTTTCATCCAACCGCAGAGCCACGCCGTGTCTGCGCATTTCCGCATGGACAAAGCTGGCCATATCCGCATCCAGCGGCGCTAATAGCTGCTTCAGACGCTGGACGATGGTAACCGAAACGCCCATCTCCACAAGGTTTTCCGCCATTTCCAGACCGATAAAGCCGCCGCCAGCCAAAACAGCGGTTTTCGGCTTCTGATCCTCTACAAAGCGTCGAATGCGGAGGGTGTCTTCCACAGTGCGCAGGGTAAAGACCCGCTCGCTGTCCACGCCGGAAAGCGCAGGAACCGTCGGCTTTGCGCCGGGGGCAAGAAGCAGTTTGTCATAGGTTTCCGTGTAGACCTTCCCGCTGTCCAGTGCGTGGACGGTGACGGTTTTCTCTGCGGGATTGATCGCAGTTACTTCCTGCCGTACCCGTACATCAATGCGAAAGCGGTCCCAGAAGCTCTCCGGAGTTTGCAACGTCAGTTCTTCTTGTTCTTTGATCACGCCGCCTACATAATACGGCAGACCGCAGTTGGCATAGGACACATAGCCGCTGCGCTCGATCATGATGATCTGCGCGTGTTCATCCAAACGGCGGATGCGTGCGGCGGAAGAAGCACCGCCCGCCACACCGCCTACGATTACAACTTTCATCTTGCGCCCTCCACCATTGCGGCAATCTCCGACTTAGGCCGATAGCCCACCGATTTGGCAACGGCCTTTCCATCCTTGAATACGACCAGCATCGGGATACTGGACACCTGAAAACGCATTGCCAGCTCCATCTGCTCGTCCACATTGACCTTGCCCACCTTGAGCGCACCGCTTTTTTCTTCGGCAAGCTCATGCAGTATGGGAGAGAGCAGTTTGCACGGTCCGCACCAGTCGGCGTAGAAATCCAGCAAAACGGGTTGGTCGGAACGCAGTACCTCGTTTTCAAAATTCGCAGCAGTAATTTTCAGTTCAGTCATGAGAAAAACTCCTTTCTGTTATCCTTAATTATTCTTTGTTTTTCAGCTTGCAAATGCCCTGCGTCATGGTTCCCATGGGGCAGAAAGCACACCATGTCCGGGGCTTATAGAGCACCATGACGATGAGGCCGATGAGCAGCGAGGTCAGCATGAGGCTGTAAAAGCCGAAGCTGAACTGCGCCACCCAATCAGCGACTGTACCGGCAGTATAAGTCCAGCCCCAAGGCACACGGAATGTCCAGAACAGCTTAATGGCCTCCCGTAGGGACGCAGCACCAGCAGCGACCAGATAGGTCTGGAACACCATGTTGCCGAACATCGTCAGGAAAAAGAGCAAAAAGCCATAACGGAACCACTTAGAGGCCATCCAGCGGGGCGTGGGCTTACAGCGGGAGCATTTAAGGTCAGTCCCCAGCTTGCTGAACAGCTGTCCCCGTCCGCAGAGGTGGTTGCAAAAGAATTTGTTCCCGCCAAAGATGGCTAAGAACAGCGGCAAGAGAAAATCGATCATGCCCAGCCACGCGAACAGGATATTGAAAAAGCCCAGTGCAAAATAGATGATGGCATATACCCACAGGTAATCGTACCAATGCTTCGCTTTCATGCGTCAGCCCTCACTTTCACCTCAATGCAGCCGACGGGGCAGAGCTTTGCGCACTTGCCGCAGCCTACGCAGCGTTCCGCCTCCACGGCGGCGTAGCAGCCACGGCGCACCTTGACGGCCCCCAGTGGACAGGTATTTTCACACACACCGCAGGCGACACACCGCGTCCTATCTACGGCGGCCAGTTTCTTTGACAACATAGCTTTCCCCCCTTAATCCTGTAAGGATTTGTAATAGAGCATACAGTGGCAGAATCCCTCGAAGAGCGGATCTGCAATTTGATCCTTAAACTCCTGACACATACATTTGGTTGCCTCTGTGCGCTCCCTGCGGCAGGGACAGTATCCTCCGGTGCGCTTGAGTCCTTCCCGGATGGTATTGACAATCTCCTGATCGGGATTGAGCTTGATTTTCATGTTCGCCACCTCTTTCTTTATCGTGGCTTTATCATACCGCATGGTAAAGCATTTTTCTGTGACGAGGTCACATTACGGAAATTTTTGTACAAACCCAAAAGAGCTGTGAAGCAGTATGTAAGATACCGCTTCACAGCTCTTTATTTATAGGTCCTGTTGTACTTCTTTACTCAGCCGCAGAAAACTGATCTTTGCCAACTAAACATAAGGGGCATTCAAAATCATCCGGAATATCTTTCCATTTTGTACCCGGTGCAATGCCGCCTTCCGGATAGCCCTTTTCTTCATCGTATTCCCAACCACACACATCACATACATATTTCATAATGAAATTCTCCTTTGATGTTTTATATTTCGCACACAACATTAGCCCGACTTTATCGTCATCAGAAACAATAACGATTCCTATCTTACTCAAAGAATATCCACAGCTTCCGCTTGTTTTACTCTCTTTGTTTTCTTATTCCCTGAAATCATTTTATGACCCGTATATACTGCCATAACCATGCAGATCAAGGAACTAAGCGCAAGGTACTTATGCGTTGTTTTTGAGCCTTTATATCCAGTGCAAAAAGTTCCAAACATGGTAATTACCGCTCCGATTGACCAATATTTATGTGCTTTCATGACTTGTTTGCCTCCTGCCTGCAATACATGACATTCAGTTCTCTATGTTGGTTCTAAGATACCATGCGCGGAACGATCACGCTTTCCACAGACTGTGGAGGTTGCAGTAGGCGTAGACCGCCTCGACTTCGTCGCCCTCGCAGAGCGCAAAGCAGACCTCCGGCTTCTCGCCCGGGTGCAGTTCCTTGCGCTGGTTGCCCTGCTTGGTGTGGAGGGACACCCACTCGATGTAGTGCTCCGGCAGCATGGGATGCTCTACGGAGCCGACCTTGACATGAACGATGCCGTTTTCCACAGTCCAGACAGGGACGTGCTTCTCCACGGCGGCGTCGGTGGTACCGGGGATGATCTCGCTCATCGGCTCACCGCAACAGATGACGGGAACGCCCGTGTCCTTGACCTTGGCAATGATGTTGCCGCAATGCTTGCAAATGTAAAACTTCTGCTCCATGATTCGTTCTCCTTTTCTCTTTAATAGTTTTCTGCGTGAATTTCAAAGTAGCTCTGGGGATGGTTGCAGGTCGGGCAGACCTCCGGTGCTTTCTCACCGATCACGATATGCCCGCAGTTGCGGCACTCCCATACCTTGACCTCACTTTTGGCAAAGACCTCCGCCATCTCCACATTGTGCAGCAAGGCACGGTAGCGCTCCTCATGATGCTTTTCAATGGCGGCTACCAGGCGGAAACGCTGGGCCAGCTCATGGAAGCCCTCCTCGTCGGCGGTTTTGGCAAAGCGTCGTACATATCCGTCCACTCGTAGTTCTCGCCCTCAGCGGCGGAGAGAAGGTTTTCGGCGGTGTCGCCAATGCCGTTCAGCTCTTTGAACCACAGCTTGGCGTGTTCCTTCTCATTATCAGCGGTTTTGAGGAACAGCGCCGCGATCTGCTCGTAGCCTTCCTTCTTGGCCTTGGATGCAAAATAGGTGTATTTGTTGCGCGCCTCGGACTCGCCGGCAAAGGCGGCCATCAGATTTTTTTCGGTTTGAGTTCCTGCGTATTTCGTTTCTTTCATGGCCGATGCTCCTTTCAGCTTCTTCTGCTCATATTATAACAAGGATTCGTGTTATAAGCAATATTTTCATTTTAAGTGATTCAATCCGTCTATATCCCGCAGCGTGATCGCACCGCGCTTCAGCTCCACCAGCCCGTCCTCCGAGAAGCTCTTGAGCATCCGCGCCACCGCCTCCCGCGCCGAGCTGATGTGCTGGGCGATCTGCTCATGGGTCATGCGTATCGTGTTGGAGCCGGTACGCTCCGCTTCGGCCAGGAGAAAATCTGCCAGTCGCCGATCCAGCCCCTTGAACATGATCTGCTGCATCGCCCACATCACATCAGAAAACCGTTTCGTTGCCAACTCATAGAGGAAGCAGCGGACATGAAGATTTTGCTCCTTGAGCGCAGCAATGACATTTGCAGGGATAATCAGAACTTCCGTATCCATTCCAGCAGTCATTTGCGTATCAAAGGTGATCTGACTGATCACACAAGAGGCAGAAAGCACGCATAGTTCGCCCGGATACAGGCGGAACAGTGTTACCTCCCGCCCCTCCTCGGAGAGAAGATAGGTGCGGATCTCGCCGGAAAGAATAAACAGCATTCCGAGACATTCATTGTCGCTGCTGTGAACGAACGCGCCCTTTTCATAATGACGGACAAAGGCGCTTCGGCGTAGCGTTTCCATTTCGTGTTCGGTCAAGGATGACCAGAACGGAAGTTGTGTCAGTGTGCGTTCCATATCAATGGTAGCTATGCTTGCCGCAGCCGTGGTCACCGCAGGTGTGCCCATCCTCGCCGTGCTCGTGGTTATGGTGATCACAGTGAACATTGGGGTCGTATCCCAGATTTCCGCTGAGCAATGCGCTCACCGCCGCGTCAGCGTCCCCGCTGACACCGCCGTAGAGCTTGATGCCCGCTTCGGCCAGAGCCGCCTGCGCACCGCCGCCGATGCCTCCGCAAATCAAAGCGGCCACGCCGTTCTGCATCAGGAATCCTGCCAGTGCGCCGTGACCGCTGCCGTTGGTATCAACGACTTCCGCATGGACGATTTTGCCGTCCACAGCTTCATAAAGCTTGAACTGCTCGGTGTGACCGAAATGCTGAAAGATTTGACCGCTTTCATAGGTAACTGCAATTTTCATAATGGAATCTCCTTTGCAAGTTTTGCCTGATTTTTCCATGTTGGCTCACTGCATCCGGCAGCAACGGCCGCAGTGAGCTGCCTCCTGTCCTCCGCAGATGCGGTAGTTTCCCCCGGTGATGTGCAGCGGTTTCCCGTGGACAAGACACGCTGCGATCTTGCTCCGTGCGCTTTCGTAAATCTCCTGCACGGTAGAGCGGGAAATCTCCATTTGAGCGGCACACTGCTCGTGGGTTTGCTGCTCCAAGTCAACCAGCCGAATGACCTCGTATTCGTCCAGCGTCAGCAGGATCGGCTCGGTATTCTCGCACCCGTTAGGACAGAATGTATCGACCTGTGGTACGCCACAAATTCGACGGCACCGTGGCGGTCTTGGCATGGGAGCTTTCCTCCCTTTGTATTCGGTATATTCCGATTATAGCACTTTGAGCAGAAAAAAGCAATTTTTTCAAAAGCTGCTACATTTTCCGTCCTCATATGTGTGCTGGCTGATATTCGGTGTCGAAGACTACGTGTGAGCCATGTTCGTATTGTCAGATTATCTACATTTGACAGAACTTCGCAGGGTATCCTCTTCCGAATAGTTCGCATTGATGTCCATCGGGTTGATATACTGCGCGCTGGAAGGGCTGATTTTAATGACCTGCCCCTCAAATTTCTTCACCAGTGCCGTGTACTCGGCTTCCGGATCGCACACAATTACATCGTCATCCGTCACCAGAAACGCATTGGCGATTTCTCGCTTGGCAGAGAAGGATTTACCGGAACCGGGAGTACCCAGAATCAGCCCGTTGGGGTTTTTGAGCTTTTTCCGGTCAACCATAATCAGGTTGTTGGACAGAGCATTCAGCCCATAGTACAGAGCCTCTTTCCCGGTCTGAAACAGTTCCTGGGTGGTAAACGGAACGAAAATTGCCGTGCTGCTGGTAGTCATGCTGCGCTGAATCTCAATCAGGTTCTGTGCCAGCGGCAGACAGCTCATCAGCCCCTGCTCCTGCTGAAAGTCCAGACGGCGCAGGTTGCAGTTGTACTTCTGCGCGATACTGGAAGCTTGAAACACATTGGTTTCCAGCTCCTGCTCCGTCTCGCCGGTATTCATCACCAGAAAGGTCAGCAGGAACATACGCTCATTCTGGCTCTGCAATTCCTTCAGCAGTGCCTTTGCGTCCCTGCCGTAAGTTGCCAAATCTGACGGAATGATGTCCATATCGTATCCGGAACGGACAGCTTTCTTCTGTTCCTCAATCTTGGAACGATCCAGCTCCGTAATGGTGTGCTTGATGGATTTGATTGCTTTGTTCTGGTCTACCGACTGAATGTGCATGGTCACAATCTGGCTGGATTCCATATCCAGAAAGTCCTTCAGCAGCTGATCCGACAGGTCGGAAGCCGTAATCTGGAGATAGGACATGGAACCATACATCCCACCCATCTGAAAAACACGGTTCTTCGGAAAGGCAAACCCGGTCGGGGCAATAAAGTCCTTTACCGACAGCCCGCTCTCCGGCAGCCACTTCCAATCGAAATTGAATCGGTCATGGTCACCCATGTGGAACATATCGTGCATCAGATGAAGCCGTTCCTTACCGTTCAGCAATTTTGCCCGGACACCCAAGCGTTTGAAGTTGTTCATCAGGTCGATCTCAATGTGATTGAGCCTCGGCTTTGCCTGTTTCATGGATTCTGCTTCAATGCCAAACGTCAGGTACTTCGTCTTGGTCAGGCCGTTGTTGCCTGGCAAGCTGGCGGCGCAGCATGGTGCTGTACTCCGTGCGCACCGGATTGAAATGATCCTTCTGGTACGGGATGCGCACCATCTTCTCAAAATTCGAGGCATCCGTAGCCATATTCATAAAAGAAAGCTCAAAGCGGATACTCAGAGAGCCGTTCCACCCGCATCTGATAATCTCCTGGGAACTCCTGCCGGAGCTTGCCGTATTCCGTGTCAGAGAGAAGGACATTTTCGTATGAGCCATACCGGTGCTGGATTTCCTTCTTCTCTCTTTTATTGATTGTTTCAGTACTTGTTCTATTAGTACTTAATTGCGCGGGATTTTCCGTAACCGGTGTGTCCGTATCCGGATTTACCGTATACGGCTTTTCCGTACACGGCTTTTTCCTTGGCATCTCATAGATCACATACTCCGCTCTGCCCATCCGACCGTTACTCTCACGCTGCTGGTTCCTTTCCAGATATCCAAGACGTTCCAGTTCTTTCAGAGCTGTAAGCACCCCATCTACGCCATCCGGTGTAATCGAAGATAATCCCCGTACCGAATAGTTCCATGTGTCCGGTAAACTAAGCAGCATAGAGAGAAGTCCTTTTCCTTTCAGGCTGAGACCCTGATCCCGCAGGTGGTAATTGCACATCGTTGTGTAATTGCTGTTTTTCTCAACCCTGAATACCGGCATGGTGCTCACCATCCTTTTTCGCAGGCTCCGTTTTTTTCTTCGGACATTTGCGCGGACGATCTTCGCTGTCCTCCCGTCGATGGTATTTGCCGGTATCCTGCATCATGCGTTCAAACGCCTGAAGGCGTCCCTCTGTAAAAAGCGTCATTCGATCACACCCCATTTCTTAAACAACTTGAAGAGATGATTCTTTCCCTTGCAGGTCACTCTCGTCTGCTGCACCAGTTTTCCGCTTCTGCCGTAGCAATCCCGGACAATAAAATAGCCCCTTGCAGATTTGTCTGCAAAAGGCATCAGCCAGCCGCTTGGACTGCGGTACAGATAGCGATGATCCAGTAAGAGAGCTACTGCCGTCTTCTCCGGGATTCCGATTTCCTTACAGAAATTCCGGATGCAGGTACAATCCTCCGAATTCACAAAGGTGTCGAAGTAGTCTGCCTTGGGCTGTGCCGCATCCAGCTGTTTGCGGATACCCTCAAGCTGCTCTCTCTCGGCCACAAGCTCCTTCGCCAGGGTGTAGATGACCTCCGGATGCTAAATCACCTGATCCAAAATAGAATCGCTCATATACACACCATGCTTTCGGATGGACGGGAGAACTTCATCAAACACCCAGTGTTCAAACCGTTCTGCCGATGGCAACTTGCTGTGAACGATCAGCCGGTAAACATCACCTTCCGTGATAAAGGAGATTTCAACGACCTGCTCTCCAGCATCTCCATACTGATTCACCTTCTGAACGACCACCTCGCGTTTCATTAGGGAGCCTCTACAATGGCGTTTCACTGCGGCGTAGGGATTCACATATCCCAACGCTTTCGCCACGTCGCTTGCACAGAAGAAGGTCTTGCCTGCCTCCTGTAACAACCAGATCTAACCAAACTCCTGGTTCTCAAACACCTCCATCATCTGCCTCGACTGTCCGCCATGACTGCCCACATCGGTGTCATGGGTCTTCTGATTGAAATCCGTCATACCTGTTACCTCCTGCTCAAATTTGTCTCGCCGGATTTCGGGCGAAAAAAATAGAGCCTCGACCCATTCTCGTTTTCAAAGAATGAGCCAAGGCTCTATGTAACAGGATACCTGATATTATTTTTTTGCAGAATTCGTCAGAACTCGCCAAACGAACCTGACACTGTTTTTCATTCCGTTTCAGCCAGATGTTTGCCGAAAATCTGTCAAGGATATGGGGCTAATTTCCCCTCCAAAATGGCCTTCTGTAAACCCATTTTCCCACCCATTAGGCTCAAAAATAGGCCGTAAACCCATGGTAAACCCATCAAAATGGGTTAATTTGAAGTCAAATTTCCTCAAATTTCACCATCGGAATCAGATGATTTCAGGCATAGAAAAAGCCCGGAAAATGGCGTATTTCCGGGCTTTTTTAGCATTATTAAGCTGTAGATTATCGCTTGCTGAACTGCGGAGCGCGACGAGCTGCTTTGAGACCGTACTTCTTACGCTCTTTCATTCTCGGGTCACGAGTTAAGAAGCCTGCTTTCTTCAGTACCGGACGGTAATCAGCGTCTGCCTGAAGAAGTGCACGGGAGATGCCGTGTCTTACAGCGCCAGCCTGACCTGTGAAGCCGCCGCCACGTACATTTACAAGTACATCGAACTTATCAACTGTCTCGGTTGCTACGAGCGGCTGACGAACAACCACTTTCAGGGTCTCAAGACCAAAGTACTCGTCGATGTCTCTTTTATTGATAGTAATCTTGCCGGTTCCCGGTACAAGGTATACTCTAGCGATAGATTTTTTTCTTCTGCCTGTTCCGTAAAATTTGTTAGCCATTATAGTTTCCTCCTTCCAGTGCCTTTAATTAAAACTTGATTTCTAAAACTTCCGGCTTCTGAGCTGCCTGCTCGTGCTCCGGACCTGCGTATACATGAAGTTTTGTAATCATGCTTCTTCCTAAAGGTCCCTTTGGAAGCATACCTTTAACTGCTAACTCGATAACCTTCTCCGGCTTCTTAGCCATCATTTCACGAAGGGTCGTCTCTCTCATGCCACCTACATAATCAGAGTGATTGTAGTAGATTTTCTGATCCATCTTCTTACCGGTTACTTTGATCTTCTCTGCGTTTACTACGATTACATAATCGCCGCAATCCATGTGCGGTGTGAAGATCGGTTTGTTCTTGCCTCTTAATACCTTTGCTACCTCAGATGCAAGACGACCTAATGTATATCCTGTAGCGTCAACTACATACCATTTTCTTTCGATTGTTGCTGGACTAGCCATAAAACTCTTCATTGGTTGACCTCCTGTTTTACTTCATATAATTGAGATTAACTATATCATGAAATGCCTGCTCCGGGGCTTTGGTGCCGACATCTTCCTGACTCATGTCATACTGACTTATTATATTACACGCTTCCGGACGTGTCAAGCGGTTTTTCCTTGAAAATACAAGGTTTTTTCCCCGGATTTACAAGATAAGTTCGTTTCATTCCATGCATCTGATATACGCATGGGATACACATGAAAAAGGAAGACTTCCTCCTCTCAGATTCCATCTTCCCTTTTCGCCGCTTTTTAGGTTGGTAATGAACTTTTTCTCTTTTCTCAAGAGAATTTATTTGAAGGAGACTGGGAAATCTCCGTCAAACCTTATTTTTCGATAAAACCGTTCCTGCAATGGCAGAACCGATTCTGCCTATTTCTGCTTCTTCGCTTCCAGATAATCATTCAGCTCCGTATTCAGGACATTGGTAATGAACATATGTCCCGGTGCATGGGTAATGACTAACGGAAGTTTTGCATTTTCAATCGCTGCCTGAGGGGTAACGCCGCAAGCCCAGAATACCGGGATCTCACCCTCGCGGATCTCGACTGGATCGCCATAGTCTGGTTTGGAAATATCCTTAATACCGATCGCTGCCGGATCGCCGATCTGGACCGGACCGCCGTGTACGTTTGGATAACGGTCTGTGATCTCTTTGGCTTTCTGTGCGTTTTCTGGGGTCATGGGACGCATGCTGACAACCATCGGTCCCTTGAACACGCCGGCGCTCTCACACTGGATGTTGGTCTTGTACATGGAAACATTGCAGCCCTGCGCGATATGGCGCACTTCAATGCCGGCTTTCATAAGCGCCTCCTCAAAGGAGAAGCTACAGCCAATCAGGAATGCAACCGAATCTTCTTTCCAATAAGAAGAAACATCTGTCACCTCATCGACTTTCACACCGTCTCGGTAAATGAAATATTTCGGGATGTCCGTCACGATACTCGCGCCCTCGCCCATATCGTGGATATCCGGTGTGCCCTCTACGACTTCCAGGATTGGACACGGTTTCGGGTTCTTTCTTGCAAATTCTTTAAAATCATCCGCGTACTTCTTCGGCAGGATAACCAAATTTGCCTGTGCATATCCGGCACACATGCCAGCCGTCGGGCGGGTAATCTCGCCAGTCCGAATCAGTTTCCATACTTCCGGTGGTGTCATTTTGCTATAATCTGCCATATACGTTCCCTCCATATCTTTCAATACATCTGAGGTTTATCTGAATCTTTCAGTCTCTTCCTCTAATTCAACCATATATTCAGTTCCATCGATCACAACCCGGTAGGTTCCAATCGGATTCCAGTATCTCTTCGATTCACATCCAACCGCTACCTGAATCACCGCATCGAGTTCTCCGCACGATTCCGGTACTTTTGCCAATTCTTCTTTGAGTGCCTTGAGTTTTTCCACCTGCTCAATGTAGAGCTTCTGTGCTTCCTCAACCGTTACTTTCTGGAAATGTACTTTATAACCCGGTCTGGACTGTGCAACCAGCGGAAGATCCACAGAGATAACACCAGCAATCTTCGTATAACCGCCGGTGGTCTGATGATCCGCCATCATGATAATCGGTTGTCCGTGGGACGGCACCTGAATCGCACCAAAGGCGATACCGTCTGTAATAATATCGCCACCATTTTTATGCTCGATGACCTCGCCCTCGAGACGGCAGCCCATACGGTCGGACTCATTCGTAAATGCATATGTGCTACTTAAGAACGTCTCTACACCTTTCTCGGTAAAGCAGTCATCCTGCGGTCCCATGACAACGCGGATGGTTTTCTCAGTCTGGGAGAAGTCCTCCGGCGTCACTTTTCTCTTTCTCATATTTGGAAGGGTCGTCTTCGGAGCAGCAAAACCAATCTCGTCTCCGCCGCCGATCTTTCTTCCCTGATAACCGCCTACTTTCAGCTTTAAGTTAGTGGATTTGCTGCCCATCTGTACCGGGATATCCAGCCCGCCTGCCACTGCAATGTACGCGCGGCTTCCACTTGTCATACCGGCAAAGTTCATGGAATCGCCCTTATGTACTAAAACTGCCTGATACATCGGAAGATCTTTTCCATTTACCTTCGGAACCAGATTGCCGCCGGTTACTGCGATAATATTGTCTTCTGTAAATTCCATCATCGGTCCCATCAGGGTTACTTCCAGAACCGCCTCGTTTTCATCATTTCCCACCAAAATATTCGCGATCGCTGCGGAACGCTGATCCATAACGCCTGATACAGACATACCGGACTCCTGATAGCCGGTGCGTCCCATATCCTGTACGGTTGTGAGGAATCCGCCGCTTGCAAACTTAATGCCCATCTTTATACCTCCTTATCGTACACAACGTATTTGTAGGTTCCATCTTCGACTTCTTTTTCGATCTTTTTATACTCTTCCTCGGTTACTGCAGCAAACTTGATATACTGTCCCGCTTCCAGAAGCACTGGTTTCTCGCGGTCTGCATCATAGAGTTTTAACGGAGTCCGTCCAATTAACTGCCAGCCTCCCGGAGATGCTACCGGGTAGATACCGGTCTGCTCACCGGCAATACCAACGGAGCCGCCCTCAATCTTCACTCTCGGGCTCTTCAGACGCGGGGTTGCGATCTCTTTGCTCATGCCGCCCAGATATGGGAATCCAGCGATGAATCCAATCATGTAGATTAGATATTCTTCAGATGTATGAATCTTGATGACCTCTTCCACGGTCTTGTGATTGTGCTCCGCAACATTTTCAATATCCGGACCCATCTCTCCGCCGTAGAGAACCGGAATTTCGATAACAGTTGGCGGCGGGATCGGAATGCTGGATAAGGAACCCATCAATTTATCAAATTTTTCTGTGAGTGCCTTGAATCCGATCACTTCCGGATGATAATGTACTAATAAGGAGCGGTATGTCGGAACCGTCTCCACAATTCCCGGTATATCGCTTTTTTCAACCGCAATCTTGAATGCGCGGATTTTCTTGTTGATCTCCGGGCTGATTTCATTGCCAAACTCAACGCACACAGCGCTGTCGCCCGCTACAAGGTATCTTACCTCGCTCATATATACCTCCTGTCAGATAAACGAAGCCCCCGCCTGCCTGTTCTGCTTTTCTTCGAAAAACCTAAAAACTGCTTCCGACCCAACAAGCCAGTTACAGGGAAACGCCCGGCAGACCTGCTGCCATAAGCCAGCCATCTGCGTGCTCATCCAGCCAGTCCGCCGGGCGCCTGTCCGTTTAATCGTTTTTTATTATTTTACCACATTTTTTGCATTTTTTCATTCATTAACCAAAGATGGTAAGAATCTTCGGCAGAGCCTTGATTCCGGAGTAACCGGTCAGAAGAACAACGCATACACCAAGTACGATGAGTACGGTCGGATGTTTGTAATTTTCACCGACGATATCTTTCCTGCGGCTTGCCAGAAGAATGACAAGCAGTGTAATCGGAAGAATCAGTCCGTTTACGGAACCTGCCAGAACCAGAAGAGTTGCCGGCTGTCCAAGTAATGTCATGATAACGGTCGATACAGCGATGAAGCCGATAACGAACCATTTCTCATTCTCCATGATGAACGGATGCAGGGTCTTTAAGAAGGATACGGATGTATACGCTGCACCGATGATGGAGGTGATAGCTGCAAACAGGATAACCAGACCGAAGATCTTGTAACCGATGATGCCTGCGCCTGCCTTAAAAGCTGCTGCTGGCGGGCTTGCTACCCATGCTTCGCTTCCAACAACTTCCGGAGTTGCTGTAACAACGCCTAAAACTGCGAGGAACAGTAAAATTCTCATAACACCCGATACGCTGACGCCCATTAATACGGAGCGGCGAACGTGCGGAAGATCCTTGGTTCCGGAGAAACCTGCATCCAGAAGACGATGGGCACCGGAGAATGTGATGTAACCGCCGCAGCTTCCGCCAAGCAGGGTAATAATCGGGAATACCAGGTTCGGGAATTCGTTCAGATGTCCAACGCTGCTGATTGCCTCAACAACCGGAGGTTTGGAACGGAATGCTACATAAAGTACGGTAACAATCATGATGCTTCCTAAGTATTTGGTCAGCTTATCCATGAAGTTTTTCGCATCCTTGGATAAGAAGATCAGGATACCGATGACACCGGCTACAACGGTTCCGACTTTCAGTGGGAAACCGAATACGATATTAAAACCGGTTGCGGCGCCGCCGACGTTACCGATATTGAATACCAGACCGCCGAGAGACACAAGAAACGCAATGAAATATCCGAGTCCCGGAACAACTTTATTTGCGATATCCTGTCCACGCATACCGGACACACCGATGATGGACCAGATATTTAACTGGGTTGTAACATCCAGAAGAATGGTGCAGATGATTGCCAGTGCGAAAATAGAGCCATACTGACCGGTAAAGGTTGCAGTCTGTGTCAGGAAACCAGGTCCGATCGCAGACGTTGCCATCAGGAACGCGGCGCCAATCAGGGCTGTCGTGTTCGCATTACTTTTTTTCTTTTCTCCCATATTTTTCTTCTCCTTATATACGTATTAGCGGAACAGATTTTTAATCTCCACTCCCTCGGCTACCAGGGTCTCACGAATGTTCTTTACGAACTCCAGCGCTTTTGGGTTGTCTCCGTGTACACAGATGGAATCTGCCTTGATGGAAATGTCGTTTCCGTTGATGCTCTCAACTTTTCCTTCTTTTACCATTCTTACGACACGTTTGATTGCCAGGTCTTTATCTTTGATGACTGCTCCCGGAAGTTTTCTGGAAACCAGGGTTCCGTCATCGTTGTATGCACGGTCTGCGAACACCTCGCTCGCTGCCTGTAAACCAACCTCCTCGGCTGCCTTGATCATCTGGGATCCTGCCAGACCCATGAAGATGATATCTTTATCTACTTCATAGACTGCTTCACACATCGCTCTCGCCAGCTTCTCATCAACAGCTGCCATGTTGTAGAATGCACCGTGCGGTTTTACGTGCTGGATTTTTACGCCTTGGCTCTTAGTAAATGCGCTCAATGCGCCGAGCTGGTATTTCAGATATGCTTTCGCTTCTTCCGGAGTTACCACCATGTTTCTTCGACCGAAGCCCATCAGATCCGGAAATCCCGGATGTGCTCCTACTGCGGTTCCGTATTTCTTTGCCAATGCGATGGTCTTATCCATAACCATCGGATCACCTGCATGCCATCCACAGGCTACGTTGGCGGAAGACACGTACTGAAGAATTTCTTCATCCATACCAATCGTATAGTTACCGAAGCTCTCACCTAAATCACTGTTTAAATCGACATAAAACATGGTTCATTCCTCCCTTTCTTAGCTCACACATCTCATTTTTGCGGCTTAGCGTTTCTTCTGTCTGTTTTCAACAACCATCGGAAACTATTTTTAAGATGAGATGTTTTTTGTATGTTCCCCTTGTTTTTTTGCTTCTAATGATATTTTATCTGACTTTTATGTATTTTTCAATCATAATTTTAATATTTTTTAAAATAATTTAATTTATATACAAAAATCGTGCAAAAACGCACGTTTTAGGCGTGCGTTTTTGCACGATGTGATTTTTTGCACTCTTTTACCATTCATTCCTGCACCCGGTTTACCAGACAACCATTTTCGTCCTTCCTCCTGATACAGTTTTTCTGCTTTTTCTACTTCTCCCCGTCTTCCCGCTCCATCTTCCGTTTCATTGAGAACCGGGTGACGCCGAGCAGTGCCGCCGCCCGCGTCAGGTTATTGCCGGAAAGTTTCAACGCCTCCGACATATATCGTTTCTCCAGCGCCGCGACCTCCTGCTCGAGGTCGATCGGTCCTTTTTTCAAATCTTTCAGATAGATGCAGTCCCCGCTCTCCGGCCTTGCCTCCCGCTCGACCGGCGCCAACTCCACGTGTTTTTCCAGGATATTTCCCTGGCTGAAGAGAAAACAACGCTCAAAAATATTTTTAAGCTCCCTGACATTGCCTTTCCAGTCGTACAAGAGCAGCTCCCGCATGAAATCCGGATCCACTTTTTCGATATTGCGGGCAAAGGCTTTATTATAATAGTCAAGGTAATAGTCACAGAGCACCGGGATATCCTCGCGCCGGTCACGAAGCGGCGGAATCTCGATCTGCATGACATTCAGCCGGTAGAACAGATCCTCCCGGAATTGCCCCGCCTTGATCGCCTCCTCGAGATTTCTGTTCGTCGCCGCAATGATCCGAACATCGACCGCCGTGTCCTCCAGCGCGCCGATCCGCTTAAATTTCCGGTCATCCAGGAAGGTCAGAAGTTTCGTCTGCATCGCCATCGGCAATTCGCCGATCTCGTCCAAAAAGACCGTACCGCCGTCCGCCAGCTCAATCAAGCCCTTTTTCGTCTTGAGCGCCCCCGCAAACGCGCCGCGCTCGTAGCCAAAGAGCTCGCTCTCCATCAGATTTTCCGGAATCGCACCGCAGTTAATGCGTACCATCAGGTTATCCTTGCGGGCGCTGTTCGCATGAATCTGCCGCGCCACAACTTCCTTGCCCGTTCCCGTCTCCCCGCGCAGGAGTACATTGACCGACAAATTTTCCCCAAGCACCTGAATAAGGTGCCGGATCCGGGCAGCTGCCTCACTGACACCTAAAAACTGCGGCACATCGCCTTTCAGGAAGACGAGTGAATCCCGGTTGCGCTTCTGCTCCAGACACCGCTTGATCAGCATATCGATCTCATCCACATCAAACGGCTTTAAAATATAATCATATGCACCGCGCTTCGTCGCCTCAACCGCCTGGGAGACGGAACCGTACGCCGTCATCATGATGACCTGCAGTTCCTCATCTGCATTTTTGAAATTGACAATCTCATCCATCCCGACACTGTTTTCGAGGAGATTGTCGAGAAGGAGCACACCCGGATGATATTTCCTGACAAACTCCAGCCCTTCCTCGACGGTTGCGGCTGAATAGGCGTCATATCCCCTGTCTTTCAGTCCTTCCTCCAGTGTATAGCGAATCAGAAATTCATCGTCCACAATCAAAATTCGATCCATGTGCATCCTCCTCCCTGTTTCATAACATTATACTCTAAATACTAAATTCGTGAAATACCTCATTAAATGGTCACACTATACCATTTTCCCCGGAAATTTTAAAACCACGTCTGTCCCTACCCCCGGCTTGCTCACGATCTCCATCGTTCCTCCATTTGACTCCACCAGGCGGCTCACGATTGAGAGCCCAAGCCCGGTTCCGTTGATGCTCTTTGTATAAAATGGTTCCAGCGCCTTGGAGACTTCTTCCTCCGTCATGCCTTTTCCGTTGTCCTGCACCGTCACAATCACTTCTTTCTCCTGCGCGGCTGCCATAAGCTTAATCTGTCCCTCGCGGTCCGGTACCAGCGCCCTCAGGCTGTTGCTGATCAGGTTGTGAATGATCTGGCGAAACTCATTTTCATTGAGACACGCCCTCAGTCCCTCTTCTGCCTCCACAAAAAGCGATGCGCGGCGGCTGTCCGGTCCTTTCGCATAGATCATTCCGATCTCCTTTAAAACACCGGTCACAGAAATCTCCGTTTTCGGTGATTCACGCCGGATTGACAAAGTCAGAAGGTTCATGATCAGCGCCGTGACACGGTCGATCTCATGGATCATGCTGTCACAGAGCATTTTATCGCCGTCCTTGACCGTCCTGCCCTTTAAAAGCTGAATGCCGGAGCGGATGCCCGCGATCGGGTTCTTGATCTCATGCGCCAGCGTCGCTGCCATCCGGCTGGTATATTCCATTTTCGTGTAATTATCCATGTTTTTGAGCAGCCCCTCAAAGGTAACCGCCAGCTGTCCGATCTCGTCGTGGCGGCTGACCGCCTCAAACCGGTATTTCTGATAACTGCCCTTGTTTTCCTCAATTTCCTTACAGGTATGGCTCATCCTGCGGATGGGGCGCGTGATACTATGGGAAATGAAAATGCTTGCCTGGCAGATGAGAATCAGCGACGCGATGGCGCCGACTACCAGATAGCTCTGCTGCTCTAAGATGCGTTCCCCGAATATTCTCTCATTCATCCGGTACTCCAGCCGCCAGCCAAATGGATTGTCCCCCTTGCTGACTGCCAGTACCGATGTGTTTTCCCAACGGGTTCCAGCCGTGATCTCCTCACCGTCACGATCCAGAATCCGGATCCGCCCGCGCTCAAAATTCCGGTATTTTTCCGCGATCTCCTCCTCCGGCAGACGCTTTTCCAGAAAGTGCAGATCGCGGTTTACATCCTCAAACAGCGTATCCGCCAGCTCCATCTCACTGTTTTTCTGCATCGTGTAGCCATTATAATAGGAAATCACGCTGAAACTTCCGATGACAAGGATTCCCACCAGAACAAAGGGAATCATGACCTCATTTTCAATCTGGAAAAACCAATTTGAAAGACGTTTCAGCCATTTATTCATCGCTCGTTTTCGCCTCCTTCTCGCTGTTGTCTGACAGCTTCATGTTTCCAAATGCCCGCCTTTAGCAAGCACGTTTTTTCCATATACTCTCCAGCACCGGGGCAAGGACAAAAACCAGGGTCGAACACAGCGTCACCGGAAATCCCCAGTAAACCGGCAGCTCGCGTGGCTGAAGCAGCACCGTCCCGGTTACCCCTGTCACAAATGCCGCCCATGCGCCCGTCCTCGTTGCCCGCTTATAATAAAGCGTACCGTAGAGAAGTGGCGTCAGAATTGCTGAAAACAATCCCCAGATATCCGCGCCGAAAAACAGGCTGTTGGACGGTGGATTTAAGGAGAGTAGAAGCGCCAGCGTTCCGCCGAGAAAGATAAAGAGCTGCGTCAGCCCCAGGATACGGTCCTCTGTTTTCTTCCATTTTCCATACTGCGCCGCCACATCGTAGGACATCATCGAGCCAATCAGAAGCAGCTGCGAGTTCGCCGTCGACATGCACGCGCCGATCACGCTGATTAAGAAAAATCCGCTGAACCGTGATCGGAGCAAATAATTAATTGCGTAGACAAAAATATCGTCTGATCCGAAGTAATAGGACAGATAAGGAAACAGGATCCGAAGCCCCAGACCGATCTGGGTCAGGCAGAAATAAAAAAATGTCAAGAACACCAGCGAACAGATCAGGACTTTCCGCGCCGTCTCACGGCTCTTTGCCGCCACAATCCGGATCAGATACTGTGGGTTCGCTGCCAGCCCCATACCCCAGCCAAAAAACATCGTGAGGTACATGGTAAGGCTGTAATCTTTCATCAGATTTCCAAAACTGTCCGTCCCGCTGCCCGCCGCATTTCGACTAAACACCTCCGCGTTTGTCAGAAATCCGCTTCCCTCTATTCCTCCGACCACGACAAAATAGACAACCACTATACTGATCGTGAGCATGATAAGGTTTCCGCCATCCGTCTTGGTAACCGAATTGAATCCTCCAAAGGTAGAATACAGAATAAACAGATAAACCAAAAAAATTGCAACTTTATAATCGATATTTAAAAGCGTCGCCGCCGCAATTCCAAATCCCTTGATCTGGATCACCAGATAAAAAACGTAACCGCCCGAGAGCAGCAGCGCACAGCAGGTACGCAGAAAGCGGGAATGGTAGCGCTCCCCGATAAACTGCGGGATCGTGAGCATGTCGCAGTCATAGATACGGCCGCTGATGAGATACAGCAGCCCCGCGCCGATGAACCACGGGATAACCGTCACAGCGATCACGGAGGTTCCATTTTCAAAAACATTGCCCGTGTATCCCAGAATGGTCGCAGCGGACACCCAGGTCCCGACGAAGGTGGAAAACAGCCGCCAGAACCCGCATTTCCGTTCTCCGATAAAAAATTTCCCAATCGAATCGCTCTCACCGAACGATGATTTTCCTATAATCAGGATAATCAGCGAATAGACGCTGAAACAGACCAGATAATCAAATGTTCTACTCATGCTCACCGATGTTCACCCTCGTAGACGGCTTCCAGCCAGCCTTCTTCCGTCTCCGGCTGCCGTCTCAGCCGGTAATATCCGCAGATGCTCCCCTCTTCTCCAAACGTATCCCGCACAAACACCCGTTTCGCGCCGTTTCGGTATGCCTGATGGATCACGCGGCGCAGCACGCCGTCAAGCTCTTCCGGCTCACAGCGCTCGATCGTGAGGTATGCAAGCCCTTTCTCCGGGACATTTCTCTGATCGAGCACATAGTGCCAGTGCTTATTTTCGCCCTCCAGGTACGGTGCCAGCTCTTTTTCATACTCCAGGCTTACGAGCGTCAGCCCGCGTGCTGGGATCGTAGGACCTGCTGCCGCCCGGTTTTTCTCCTCCAGAATCTCCTCCATCTTCTCCGGCGGGTAAACGCCCATGCCGATCTTAACCAGCGTCCCGGCGATGATCCGGACCATATTGTAGAGGAAACCGCTGCCGCTGATGCGGATCGTAATCAGGTCGTCCGCCTTCGTCACGGTCAGGCTGTAGATCGTCCGCACCGTCTCCTCCGCCTGCGTCCGCACCGTACAGAAACTCTTGAAATCGTGCTCGCCGATGAGATAGGATGCCGCCTTCTGCATTTTCTCTAAATCCAGATTGAAATAGCAGAAATGGCTGTATAAGCGCTGCAGCGGCATATCGATCTTGCGGTTCAAAATCTTGTATTCATACGTTTTCACGCAGTTTGCCTTGCGTGGATGGAAGGTAAGCGGCACCTCCTCCGACGCCTGGATCCGCACATCGTCCGGCAGGCGCTGGTTGAGTGCAAAGCAGATCTTATCCCCCGGAATCCGGCTCTCGGTATCGAAAACTGCCACATTTCCCATCGCATGGACACCCGAATCCGTCCGGCTCGCCCCGATGACCTGGATATCCTCTTTTAAAAGAGAAGAAAGTGCCTGGTTCAGCACCTCCTCAATGGTCACTCCGTTGGGTTGAAGCTGCCACCCGCAGTAGGCGGTTCCGTCATAAGAAACCACTAGCTTAATTCGTCTCATATATATTCCTCTATTTCTATATTTATCCTCAAAAATCTATTTTCTGCTATTTATCATACCATATAATCCCCTTTTTTTGACAGATATTTTTTTATTGACCGTCTTTTCCTATGCAAAAAGCACCTTTGGATCCTTTCATCCAAAGATGCTTTTTTCTTAGCATTCGCCATATGCTACCAGCGGTTCTCCCTCACTTACCCCCAGTGACAAGGTATAGTAAAAGACCATGCCGTCAAGCTCTGATTCATAACGATACATCAGGCTGCCGTCAAGCCGCCGGATTTCTCCCAGTAAATCTCCTTTTTTCAGGCAGCTTCCTTCCCGGATAGCCGGATACCAGAATCCATTTCCCGGTGCCTCCAGATAGCGCATGATCCGAATCTCCCTTTGCTCTATTTTCCCGGATGGAAGTACCTCTGATTCCGGGGAGCTTTCTGAATCTTTTAAATTCATTCCTTTGACTGATTCCAGAATACTTTCTGGCAAAATATCCAGATGAACCAGCAGTTCATACAGGTTTATCCGATATGCATCCACCTCCCGTTCTGTCCAACGTCCCAGTCCGCCCCGTTCTAGTAGAAGAGCCGGGATTCCTTTCTGCGCTGCCCAGCTGTACAGACCATTTTTCGCCGTTGATGCCACTCTCCACGACAAAGACATCGCTCTTGCCGCTGCAGCCGCCTTTTTTTCTACCGTCTCGCCTGCTGCCACCGGAAAAAAGGCAAACGGAACTACCATCTCGTGAATATCTCCACTATGGAGATCCACGAGGAAGTCCGCATCTGGATACAGATACGTTTCCACAGCTGCTGCTATCTTCGCTGACCGGCTTCCCATTTCCGTTCCCGGAAATGCCCGATTTAAATTGACACCATCCTCCGGTACCAGCTGCTTGATTTCCTTATAAAATCCACCTTCATTAGCAATCGGAAGAAATACAACCTCTCCCTTCATCTGCCTCGGATCCAGTTCCTGAATCAGACGGGAAACTGCCAGAATTCCTATGTACTCACAGCCATGTACCCCCGCTGTAACAATCAACCGTTTTCCCGGTCTTGAACCACAGAAAGCCGCCGCTTTCAGGCTGCATTCCTCATCCACCGGAATTTTCAGCCACTGCTTCGTGCCTGCCTCCACCTTCGTTTCATATATTTTCATGTTCTATTTCCTGTTCTGAGAACTTTTCTGCTCCTTTTACTCAATTCCATCTAAACGATCGCCTGCAGCAGCCTGCGCGCATATTCATCCGTTGTCTTTCCCAGCTCCCGGACCGGACGGCATTCTGTGATATGTCCGCGGTATAAAAACAGCACCTCATCGCACAGATAGGTAACCGACGTCAAATCATGCGTAATAAATACATACGTCAGATTCAGTTTCTCCTTTAAATCTATAAGCAGATCCATAACCTGCACCTGCGTATGTGCATCCAAAGATGAAATCGCCTCATCGAACAGAATTATCTCCGGTTCGCAGGCTACCGCCCGGGCAATGCAGACTCGCTGGAGCTGACCGCCGGACAATTCATGGGGATATCGATCCAGAAAATCTGAACTTAGTCCCACCATCTCCATCAGCTCTCCGGCACCTTTTTTTATTTTCTCTCTTGAAAGCTTCCGGATTCCCTTTTTACGTGCTGCTGCCCGCTGTCCCTCCGCCAGAATATCCCGTATACGGAAACGCGGGTTCGCCGAGGTTGTATAATCCTGAAAAACAATACTGATTTTCTTCTGCAGATTCTTTCTCCCCTGACGGTTTCGATAAATCTCCTCCCCATCCAGAAGCACCTGCCCGGAATCCGGTTTTAAAAGTCCGCAAAGGACACGTCCAACCGTCGATTTTCCGCTTCCAGTTTCTCCTAAGATCCCCAGGCAGCTTCCCTTTTCCACCTGCAAAGATACGTCAAACAGCACCTGGTCCCTGGAGGTTCCAAACAATTTATCCTGACGCTCACTCCGGAAGCTGACACATATATCTTTTAATTCAAGCATAATTCCTCCTGATTATCCAGGCAAAGCCGGTAGCGCTCCATGACCGAGCGCCGTGTCTCTGCAAGCATCCGTGTATACGGATCCTTTGCATGCCTTAAGATATGTTCAAAATCGCCCTGTTCGACCAGTTTTCCTCCATTCATCACGACGATCTCGTCCGCAATCTTCGAAACCGCCCCCAAATCATGGGAGATAAATATCATCGCCGTATGACTTTCTTCCTTGATCCGCTGAAATTCCTTCAAAATTTCAGCCTGGGTGATGGCATCGATTGCCGTTGTCGGTTCATCTGCCACCAGAAGTGCCGGCTTCATCGCCAGTGCCAGCCCAATCATGATTCTCTGAAGCATTCCTCCGGAAAGCTGGTGTGGATACTGCCCCAGCACTTCCTCCGGATTATGAATTCTCATTTTTTCCAATACTTCCAGGGAAATCTCCCGGATCTTTGCCCGATCCCAATCTGTATGGGCTGCAAAGGTCTCGGCCATCTGGCTTCCAATCCGGTAAAGTGGATCAAAGCAGGTCATCGGATTCTGGAGAACCATGCCTATCTTCTGCCCACGCAGCCGCCGCAGTTCATCCCGTCCTGCCCGGCATAGATCCTTTCCCTCAAACCATGCCTGTCCTTCTATCCGGAACTGGCGGTCCAGAAGTCCCAGAATTGCTTTTACCGTCATGCTTTTTCCGCTTCCGGATTCTCCCAGAATACCCAGGCACTGCCCCGGCTCTACCTCAAAGCTTACATTCTCGACCAATTTTTTCTGTTTATTTCTGATTTTCAGTTCTACATTCAGTCCATCCACCCGCAGAATCGGCTGCACCCGCTCATGATTCAGGCTCATTTCTGCACCTCCTTCGGATCCAGCACATCCCGCAGGGCATCTCCCATCAGGTTAAACGCTGCTACCAGAATTACCACCGCAATTCCCGGAACCAGCATCTGTACCGGATTGCTGGTGAGGACATTCTTCGCCTCGCTCAGCATCGCTCCCCATTCCGGTGTCGGTGCCTGTACACCCAGTCCCAGAAATGAGAGGGTTGAAATATTGATAATCGCCCATCCGACATCCAGAGAGGATAAAACTGCCAGATCTGCCGCAATTGACGGTACAAGATGGCGAAATAATATAAAAGATTCTGGTGTTCCTATACATCGTGAAAAGCGCACAAAGTTCCGGTCACGATACTGCATAACACCTGTCCGGATCATCCGCGCATACCAGGCCCATTTAATAAACACATTGGCCAGAATTACATTCTGCACGCTGATTCCCAACAGGGCTACCACTGCAAACACCATGATCTGGCTCGGAAATGAAAGCATTACATCGACTGTGCGCATGATCACCTCTTCCACGATCCCGCGGAAATAACCTGCCAAAAGTCCCATCAACGCTCCCAGGCCAATCGTTCCAAGCATGGTCAGGACTGCCAGCCCCAGCGTCGGACGGATTCCATAAATCATTCTCGACAAAATACACCGTCCCAGATTATCGGTACCAAGTGGATACTGCTGGCTGAATCCGGCAAATTTATTTAAAATATCCGTTGCATACGGATCATTCGGTGCGATAAACGGTGCAAAGATCCCTATGAGCGCCACGATAAGCACCAGACCAATCGTTCCAACGGCCGCCCGGTTTCGAATCAATCGTCCTACCATCAATGACTCTCCTTTCTAAGACGCGGATCTGAAATTGTCTGAAGAATATCAAATAATAAATTAAATCCGACAAATAGTACTCCGATCAATAGCACATACGTCTGGATCACCGGATAATCCCGGTTAAAAATCGAGCTGATACAGAGTGTCCCAAGCCCCGGCCAGGCAAATACATTCTCAACGACGATCGTTCCGGAAATCAGCTGCGGTATGCTCATTCCGATCGCTACAATACAAGTATGCATCGAATTTTTCAAAATGTGTTTAAGAAGAATCTGCCGGTTTGGAATGCCTCTCACATTGGCATAGAGAACATAATCCTGTTTCATGTTTTCCAACATATTATTGCGGATCAGGCGGATATACGTCGATATATAACTCAATGATACCGTAAACGATGGCAGAATCAGGTGTTTAAAGCTCCCGCTTCCGCTCGTTGGAAGCAGATCCAGCTTGATCGAAACCAGCCAGATCAGAAGAAGCCCTACCCAGTATGCAGGCATCGCCGTTGTCATAAAAACAATCGCCCGCATGATGCGGTCAAACACACCATCCTTATAAACGGCACAGAGCACTCCAATCGGAATGCTCAGTACCAGAACCATCACAAACGATACACCCGCAAGCTGCAGAGTCGCCGGAAGACAGCGCATCAGTTCGCCCGCAACTGTACGGCTCGGATTGACGTAACTGATTCCAAAATCTCCCCTCAGACAGTCAGCCAGCCAGGAAATATATCGTATCAGATATGGTTTGTCCAATCCAAGTTCCGCCCTTACCTGTGCCACCGCCTCTTCTGTAATAATCGGTACCTGGCGGATGCGCAGTGCCACCTCCGCCGGATCGGATGGTATCAGGTTAATAAACACAAAACACACAAACGAAATGATAATAAGAAGCGGAATTGCCGACAGGATTCGTTTTATGATATATTGTTTCATTTATTTTTCCTTTATTTCTTCTCTCCAAAATAGAAATCAGCGAACGGAACCTCATACTGAGTCTGCGTAAAATGGAAGCCCTGCAGATCCGAACGGTAGATTGCCTTATTGCACTCATAAGTAAGCGGAATATAGACCGCATCCTCATGCAGACGGGTCAGCACAAATGTATACAGCTCCTGACGGCGCTCTTCATCCGTGGAAACCAGGATCTCTGTAATCGCATCATCGATATCTGCCTTATCTTCCAGTCCCTGCTGTGCCGCAAAATCTCCATAAACCGGAGCGCGCATCGCCGCCAGGGAGGACTGCGGGTCATACGGAGTTCCCCAGCAGATATTAAATACCATGTCAAAGTTTCCAGCCTTCATACTATCACGGTAAGACTGTTCTTCCTCTCCATGAATGTTCAGGGAGACACCCAGCTTCTGGTATTCGCTCTGGAGGTACTCCGCAATCGCTTTTTCCGTCACACTATCGCTGTTATAAAGCAGCTCCAGTTCCATTTTCTGGCCGTCTTTTTCACGTACGCCGTCTCCAGCCAACGTCCAGCCTGCTTCCTCCAGCATCTTCGTTGCTTCTTCCACATCATACTCATATGGGGTCAGATTGATATCGCAGTAAGGAACGGTAGATGCAAACAGTGTATCCGCCGGCTGTTCCAGACCATAAAAAATACCTTCTGAAATCGCTGCTTTGTTTGTCGCATGCTGAAGTGCCTTACGCACTTCCTTCTCATCCAGAATATCACGGGTTGTATTCAGTACAATCTGCCGGGTCGAGGTCGGATCCGATAACGCAACCGTAAAATTGTCATTTCCCGTATACTGGTTAATTGCATCCGCATCAATCATATTTTTACCGAAAATCAGATCAATTTCCCCTTTTTCCAGTGCCATGATACGCGTCTGATTATCCGGTATTACTTTTACCGTAATCTTTTTGATGGACGGCTGCTCCCCCCAATAGTTTTCGTTTGCTTCAAATACTGCATACTCATCTGTCACAAAATCGGTCAGGACATATGGACCTGTTCCAATGTATTCGTTTACGCCATCCTTTGTGCTTCCGTCCTTCATCGCCTTCGGAGAAATCATTGCAAACGGACGGGTAACTCCCAACTCTGTCAGCAGAGGATAGTACGGCTCCGACAGTTCGATCACAAAGGTTTTATCATCCGGAGCCGAAACCCCAACCAGAAGATTCATCATTTCCAGCCAGGTGTGACGATCTTTGTTTTCAATGATTGCATCAAAGTTTGCCTTGATCGCGTTGGCGTCACACACCTCTCCGTCCGAAAATTTCACTCCATCACGGATGTGGAACGTGTAGGTCTTTCCATCTTCACTGATATCCCAGCTCTCTGCCAGGCAGCCCTCATACCCATTTTCTGTAATATTGACTAAGGTCTCGTAGAGCATTTCCTGTGCATACATTTCACCTGCATACAGATGTGGATTCAGATCACGGATATCCCGGTAATTAACAAATACCAGTTCATCCTTCGTGCTCTCTGCCGATGCACTCTGCTCTGATTTTGTCCCTTCTGTACTGTTTGAAGCGTTTCCGCCACATCCAGCCAAGACAGCCACGGAAAGAACACCAGCTGCCGCTATGAGTCTTTTACTTTTTTTCATATATGTCCTCCTGTTATGCCTGACGCAGGTTTGAAAGCCTGCATCTCTTTTATCTACTTTGTTAAAACAATTCGTTTTTACCGGCAGATAAAAGGATAACATAGTTACGCACAACTAACCACTATCGTTTTACAGGGGGATTGCTATAACGATTTGTTATATCTAAACAATTAAAGCATTTTTTTGAAATGTTCTAAAAACACGCTGCCTCCGCACTCAGCTTTTCTTCATTCTGGTAAATATATCCGATTACCAGAAATGGTTCACTATTCCGGATCTTCAGATTACGGATTGGATATTGTTTATAATCCTCATATAAAAAATCAATTCCCAGGCTGCAGATATCGCTCTGCATCAGGAGATTCATTGTCATATGATCGCTATTGGTATGTACAACCGTATTCAGCATATCCGTACTGATCGCTCCCAGGCTCACATGGTTTAAATGATGCTCCATTGAGAAAAAATCCCGGATTCCGCTGACGAATTTTAACTGCGGAAGCTCGGTAAAATCGATACTCTCATCCTCATAACGCGGATGATTTGGTCCCACATAAACACAGGCAGGTTTGACATCCAGTTCCTGAAAAGACAATTTTTTGTGGGACAAAATATGCCGGAATGCCGGAACCTGTTTCTGTGCTACATACACAATCCCCAACTCCGAAATTCCCTGGGATACCTGATCACTAATCTCCTCCACACTGCCTTCCCGGTGGGAAATCTGGCACTCGCAGCCATATTTCTTATAAAAATCTGTCAGAAGCCTCGCAATCATGTTGCTCGGGTAGGTAGAAACGGTAAATTTCCGTTCCTGCGTATCTTCTGCCAGCGAGTTAATAAGACTCACATGATTTAAAATATTGTGTGCATACTCCCGGACCGTTTCTCCATATGGGGTAACCCTGAGCCCTCTGCTTGTCCGCTCAAATAACGCACGCCCCAGCTCCTGTTCCAGCATCCCGATCACCTTGCTGACATTCGGTTGGGATGTGTATAGGCATTCTGCTGCCTGATTAAAACTACCTTTTTCACAGGCAACCATAAAATATTCAAGCTGTTTTAATTCCATTGAAGTCCTCCTTCTGTTGTTCTCCATTCCACCTTATGTTAGCTGTAACTAACCAAAATACAAAAATCAAGAGGCACACAGCTTGCACAGCCTATGCACCTCTCTTTCGGTTCCAAAAGTGCCTACCCGCGGACAGTAACCCCTTTTTCGCTAAAAAACGATCCGCAGTACAATCACAATTCCCAGATAAGCCAGAAGAATCAAGTAGGTAATCCGGTCTCTCCTCTCATAATGCAGCGGCTTCATCTTCGTGCGCCCACTTCCGCCCCGGTAGCAGCGCGCCTCCATCGCCATCGCCAGATCCGTCGCGCGGCGGAACGCCGATACGAAAAGTGGCACCAGAATCGGGATCATGCTCTTTGCCCGCTGTACGAGATTGCCAGATTCAAAATCAGCGCCTCTCGCCATCTGTGCCTTCATGATCTTATCCGTCTCCTCAATCAGGATCGGGATAAAACGCAGCGCGATCGACATCATCATCGAGATCTCATGCACCGGCACATGGAGACGGTTCAAGCATCCCAGACTCCGCTCCAAGCCGTCCGTGAGCTGGTTCGGGGTCGTCGTCAGCGTCATGACAGAGGAACCAATCACCAGATACATCAGGCGCAGACCCATGAAAACTGCCAGCCGCAAGCCCTCATGCGTCACTTTTAAGAATCCTATCTGAAAAATCACCCGTCCATTTGTCAGAAACAGGTTAAAGCTGATACTGATAAGTAACAGGAACACGATCGCCTTGAGTCCCCGCACGATAAACTTAAATGGTACGCGTGAGGCGCGGACCGCCATCGCCAGAAATACGGTCGCTGCCGCATAGCAGAGCAGGTTATCCGCGAAAAATAATGAAATATGTAGATCAGCGTTCCAAACAGCTTGGTACGCGGATCCAGCCGGTGAACCACTGATTCGACCGGATAATACTGTCCGATTGTGATATCCCGTATCATTGTTTCTCCCTCCGCTTGTTATACAGCGCCAGAATCGCCTCCCGCGCCTCTTCTACCGTCGTGATCGCGTCGTCGATCGGAATCCCGCGCTCCCGAAGTTCCTGCACCACATAAGTGATCTGCGGCGCGGCAAGACCGATCGCCTCTAACTCCTTGTAATGGCGGAATACCTCCTTCGGCGTATCGTCAAACATCTTCACGCCGTCGTTCATGACCATGATGCGGTCCACGTAGCGCGCCATGTCCTCCATGCTGTGGGAAACCACCAAAATCGTCAGCCCATGCTCCCGGTTCAGGCGCTCAATCTGACCTAAAATCTCATCGCGCCCCTGCGGATCGAGTCCCGCCGTCGGCTCGTCGAGGATCATCATCTCCGGACGCATCGCCAGTACACCCGCGATCGCGACGCGGCGTTTCTGTCCGCCGGAAAGTTCAAACGGGGACTGCTTATAAAATTTTTCATCCATGCCGACCAGCTTTAAGGCATGGCGGGCACGTTTTTCCACCTCTTCCTGCGGAAGTCCCAGATTTTTCGGTCCGAAACAGACGTCCGTAAAAATATCTGCCTCAAAGAGCTGGTACTCCGGATACTGGAACACCAGCCCCACTTTACTCCGCAGATCCTTTAATTTATAACCCTGGCTGTAAATGCTGACACCCTGATACTTAATGTCGCCGCTGGTCGGCTTGATCAGACCGTTTAAATGCTGGATCAGGGTTGATTTTCCCGATCCGGTATGACCAATCAGACCGACAAATTCGCCGTCCTGAATTTCAAAACTTACGTGCTTTAATGCCTGGCGCTCTAACGCCGTGCCCTCGCCGTAGGTGTAGCACAAATCTTCTACCTGTATTGCCATCTCTATTCCTCTTTCAAAAGCGGTACCAGTGCGTCCAGAAGCTCCGATTTACGAAGGATTCCATCTGGAAGCGGAATTCCCTTTTTCTGCAGCTCCCACGCAAGCTCCGTCACCTGCGGCACATCCATCCGGTATTGTTTTAGTTCCTCCACGCGGGAGAAAATCTCCTTCGGCGTGCCGTCCATCACGATATGACCGTCATCCATGACGATCACGCGGTCTGCATCGACCACCTCTTCCATATAATGGGTGATCAGCACCATCGTGATTCCTTCCGCCCGGTTTAACTCATGGACGGTGCGGATAACCTCCTTGCGTCCGTTCGGATCGAGCATCGCCGTCGGCTCATCGAGCACGATACATTCTGGTTTCATCGCCATGACGCCCGCGATCGCCACACGCTGCTTCTGTCCGCCGGACAGATGGTTCGGGGACTGCTTGCGGTACATCGTCATCCCGACTGCCTTTAAGCTCTCATCCACTCGCTTCCAGATCTCCTCGGTCGGAACTCCGATATTTTCCGGACCGAATCCGACGTCCTCTTCCACTATATTTCCTATGATCTGGTTATCCGGGTTCTGAAAGACCATGCCCGCATTTTTGCGGATATCCCACAGATGCGCCTCGTCCCTTGTATCCATCTCCGATACAAAAAGCGTACCGTCGGTCGGGCTCAAAATGCCATTGATCTGCTTGGCAAATGTGGACTTGCCGGAACCATTGTGTCCCAGGATTGCCACAAAGCTGCCTTTCTCAATCTCCAGATTCACATGATCCAGGGCGCGCTTTACTTCCTCTACCTGCCCCTCTTCATCGCGTCTTATATAATCAAATACAAGATTGACCGCTTTTATGATATTCATGTATTTTTCCTCCACAGTATGTCCGCCTGACCGGACATTACCGTTCATTGTAGAAGAATTTTCCCCGGTAGTCAAGCGGTTGTTCCGAATTGTTATCCTTTTTTAAAAATAAGTTTACTTTTTATCCACCCGCCCCAGGTACAGACTACCTATTTGATCGCATATTCCGCGTAAATCTCAAAGAAATCCGCGTCATTTTTCTCGAACTCCGAGGTCAGATCCAGACTGTCCCAGAGCCCGCTGCTGTAAGAAACGGAGATCGTATTGCTGAACCGGTCGTAGATCTCCTGAAAGGCGCGTTTTTTCCGCTCCTCGTAGATGCGCTCCTTGCGCGCCGCCGTCTCGTCCTCGTCGTAATCGTCCGTACATTTGAGCACATAGTACGCGTCGTCCGCATGGATCACCTGGCTGACTGTGCCCTCGGCAAGGGAAAATGCCTCTTTCTCATAGGCATCCGACTCATCGCCGCGCCCCAGCACCCGGTCACTCACCGTCAGCCCCGCTTCATCGGCACAGGACTGGAAATCGGCATCTTCCTGCGATGCCGCCCGCTGGAAGGCGTCTGCCTCGCTCTCATCCGATGTCTTTATCTGACTAACATGGATCACCTTTGCCTCACTGTCGCTGACCTCCAGCGCCACATTGTCCGTGAGCTGTCCCGCCAGCTTCTCCGCCAGACCATAATCCTCATAGATATGCTGGACATCCGCCTCTGTCACGCCCATCGAGTCAATCGCCGACTGCGGCAGACGCCCAAAATACTCGGCTGCTGCCCGGTCCATCGCCGCCCGCTCCTCTGAAGTCAGGGAAATCCCCCGGTCGGCTGCCAGCAGGTTCATGATTTTCAGCTCATCCATAAACGAACGGATCTGTTTTTTTAGATACGTTTCAAAATCATCGCCCTTTTCTCCAACTGAAACGCCCCAGATCTGATCCGTACAGACCTCCTCATAGCGTTTTTTCTCCGTCATGGCGATCACCATCACTTCCGCGCGGGAATAACCTTTTTCATTCTTCTTTCCCACCACGATCGTGCTGCCGTCCGAGCCGCATCCAGTCAAAAGCCCCAGCTGAGCGCCAGCCCCGCAAGCAGGGCACACGCCGCCCGGTGGATATGGTTTGTCTTCCTTTTCTGTTTCTGCATGGATACTCCCTTTCTCCTGCATATTTTAGCAATTCCTGTCACATATTCTCTCTGAGCGGCTGATTTATTACTGTTCACACATATGACCAGCAGCGCTGCGTTCTGTCAATCCTTCCACTCTGGTTCACGGTCTGCCACCACGTTTTCTTACGGCACTTTCGGTTCCAAAAGTACCTACCCGTGAACAGTAACTTTCTTTCCATCAGCCATCCACCTCAGGCCGTATGCTTGAGCAGATCTTCTATCTTCTCCGGGCAGATCCGCTTCAATTCCTGATAAAGCCTTCCGACCGGCAGCCCCATCACATTCGTGTAAGAACCGTCGATTCCGCGGATATGCGCGGCAAAGCTTCCCTGAATGCCGTATGCGCCCGCCTTGTCCATCGACTCGCCGCAGTCTACATACGCCTCGATCTCCGCATCGCTCATCGGATATACATCCACCCGCGTCTCAACCGCAAAGCAGCTCTCCCGATCCTCAGTCAGGATCGCCACGCCCGTGTATACACGGTGGCTGCGCCCCTGGATCCGTCCGATCATCTCAAGCGCCTCATCCCGATCCGCCGGTTTTCCTAAAATCTCGTCATCCACACTGACAACGGTATCGGAACCAATGATAATCCCGGAAAATGGGATTTCCGTCGTCCGCGCCTCCTCACGCACCTGCGCCATCACATCGCGCGCCTTCTGTCCCGCCAGTTCCATCACAACCTGCGCCGGTTCCGTACAGAGCGGATTTTCCTCCAAAGTGCTCGGATGAATCTCCGGTTTCAGCCCAATCCGCTCCAAAAGCTCTCTGCGGCGCGGAGACGCACTCGCCAGAATTAACCGGCAGGCTGGTTTGATATTTTCTATGTCTCTTCTCTGTTCCATTGTTCTGTTCTCATTTCCTCAGTTTCATTTAACGCTTAGATACACGTTATCCCTATATTTATACCATCTATCAGCCAAAATGAAAAGATCCGATGTTCGTTATATGAACATCGGATCGAGAATAAATGCAATCAAAATGCCTAAAATCGCGCCTGCTGCTACCTGTATCGGCGTATGCCCCACGTATTCCTTCAATTTTTCCTGTAATACCACGCCGTCCAGCTTGAGGAAATCATCGAAAAGCAGGCGGTTCAGAACTCTTGCCTGCTTTCCTGTCTCCTGCCGGACACCGATCGCGTCATACATAACAACCATCGCCAGAATAAAGCTGATGGAAAATTCAAAGCTTCCCACTCCGTACCGCAGCGCCGCCGCCGTTGCCAGCGAACATACAGTGGATGAGTGGGAACTCGGCATACCGCCGGAGCCAATCAGACGCTCCGGGTTGAACGAATGGTTCAGCCCGATGTCCAGAATCGTCTTGAGCACCTGGGCGACCACCCACCCGGTCACGCCGGTCATCAGCGTCTGGTTTGATGTCAATTCCTGAAAAAAAGTCATGTTTCTCTCCTGTACTATCTTAATTCCTCTGTTTTCTTCCACACATATGCCACTGTCCTAAATCACTCGGTTCGTCATTAATATCCTATCAGCCAGTCATACAATTCCTGATATTTTCCAGCCGATGTCTGCCAGGAAAAATCAGCCGCCATGCCGCGGTCTACGATCTTGTTCCACTCGCGCTTCTTATTATAATAGATGTATTTTGCATAGCGGATGCAGTCGAGCATCTCATGTGCATTGTAGTTAGCAAAGGAAAATCCTGTTCCGGTTCCATCGTATTCATTGTATGGCCATACAGTATCCTTGAGGCCACCCGTCTCACGCACGATCGGCACGGTTCCGTAGCGAAGCGCCATGAGCTGGCTCAGCCCACATGGTTCAAACAGCGACGGCATCAGGAATGCGTCACAGGCTGCATATACCTTATGCGACATATCTTCCGAATAATAAATATTAGCGGAAACACGATCATTGTACTTCCAGTCATAGTGGCGGAACATATTTTCATACCGTTCATCTCCGGTTCCCAGCACAACCAGCTGTACATCTTCCGTACAGATCTCATCCATCACACACTGTACCAGGTCAAGTCCCTTCTGGTCGGTCAGACGGGAGACGATACCGATCATGAACTTTTTCTCGTCCTGCGCCAGTCCCAGCTCCGCCTGCAGCGCCTTTTTATTCTTGGATTTCTCCTTGCGGAATGTCTTTGCGTTATAATTTTGTACGATCCGTTTATCTGTCTCCGGATTAAATTCATCGTAATCAATACCATTTAAGATACCGCGCAGACTGTTGCTTCTCGCACGCATCAGACCGTCCAGTCCCTCGCCGTAGAACGGAGTCTTAATCTCCTCCGCGTAGGTGTTGCTGACCGTCGTGATCGCATCCGCGTATACGATGCCGCCTTTTAACATATTGCCGTCTTTGTAAGCTTCCAGCTTATCCGGTGTAAAATAGTAGTCCGGCAGCTCAGAGAAATGCTGGATTGTCTTCACATCCCACACACCCTGGAATTTCAGGTTGTGGATCGTCATGACGGACTTGATATCCCGGAAGAACTCGCCGCCGTGGAATTTGTCCTTGAGATGCACCGGGATAAGTCCCGTCTGCCAGTCGTGGCAGTGGATGACATCCGGCTTGAAGCCGATCACCGGCAGGGATGAGAGAGCCGCCTTGCAGAAGAAAGAAAACTTCTCCAGATCGTAATACCAGTCCCCATACGGGCGATCACCCCAGAAATAACTCTCATTATCAATAAAATAGAAGGTCACGCCCTCATATTCATATTCCAGGATGCCCACATACCGGTTCTGTCCCAGATAATCCATATAAAAATGGTTCACATACTTCATTTCATTGCGGAATGACTCTTTGATGCACAGATACTTCGGGATCATGACACGCACATCAAAATACTGCTTATCAAAACATTTTGGAAGGGATCCGACAACGTCTGCCAAACCTCCTGTTTTGATAAATGGAACCGCCTCCGATGCAATAAACAGAATATTCTTCATAGCTACTACCTCCCAACCGTGCCCGCTCGCGATCTGGCACCCTATTAAAATTATTATACAATAGAATCAGGGAATTAGAAAGTAGGCGACAGAGAAAAAAATCGGGAAATATATGACAAATAGTTCCGATTTGCAGACTGTATTTTCTGAATTGGATATTTTGCATAGTACCGGATGAATTATAAATTTTACCGCATGAAAAAGAATGTGCCTTGGCACATTCTCGCGCCGAGCGCGGTCGCTTGCGACATGTTTCTGCTTCGCGCGAGTGCGCATCCTCGCGGAGCGTTTTTTGTTTCATAGGACGCAATTTCCTATGAAACAAAAATAAAAGACGGAGCCGAAAAGAAAATTATGTTTTCTCTTCGGCCCCGGCTTTTGTATAATCAGGGATTGATCTCCCTGTATTTCTTCATCGTCCGCGCAAACAGCTCGCCGTTGGACGGCGGCGTGTACGTGATCGCATTGGCTCCTGCCTCGATCGTCTCCAAAATCGATTCATTAGTCGGTCCTCCGGTCGCGATAATGGCAACGTCCGGATACTCCTTCCGGATCTCGGCTACCATCGATGCGGTGGCGGCAGCGCCTGATACATTTAAAATATCGGCTCCCGCCTCCAGTTTGCGGCGGACATCCGTGTGAACCGAAGCAATCGTCGCAATGACCGGAATGTCAACCACCCGCTTGATCTCCGTGATGACCTCATCCGCGATCGGCGCATTGACCACTACACCGTAGGCTCCCTGATGTTCTGCCTGAAGCGCCAGACGGACGGAACGCTTTCCTCCGGTCAGACCGCCGCCGACCCCGACAAACACCGGCACATCCGAGATGCTGATGATCGACTGTGAGATAGCTGCCTGCGGAGTAAACGGATAAACTGCGATGATCGCATCCGCGTTGATATTTTTGATGATTGCCACATCCGTTGAGAAGGCGATCGATTTGATACGCTTTCCAAAGATGCGGATTCCTGAACATTCACTGATACAATACGGACACATAATCGTGTGATCCCGCAGGGTTCCATTGTACGCCGGTACTTTTTTTTTCATAGGCAATTCTCCGTTCTTTTAGCTGCTTTCCTGACCTCTCTGTCCAGCTGTTTTATACAGGGGCAGTTTTTCAGTCCTGCATCTTTTATTTCCCCTTTATCTTATCATACACACATTTACCCATGCAATCAGTCACTTTCATAAATGTGTTACAATCGTGTTAAAAAGGCTTACAGCACTTTCGGCTCCAAAAAGCACCGCACGATTTTATACATCCCGCTTATAATCCAGGCAAATCTTGTCAACAATCAATGCGATAAATTCCGAATTGGTCGGCTTTCCTTTCCCTGTGCTGACGGTATATCCAAATAGATCGTTGATCGTGTCCATCTTGCCGCGGCTCCATGCGACCTCAATCGCGTGGCGGATTGCCCGCTCGACACGGCTTGAAGTGGTCTGGCGCTTCTTGGCGATGGTCGGGTACAGGATTTTCGTCACAGAACCGAGCATTTCTTTATCACTGACTGACAAAATAATCGCATCCCGCAGGTACTGATATCCCTTAATATGAGCCGGAATCCCAATCTCATGCAGAATCTGCGTCACATCGCTCTCCAGATTCTGTCTTTCATATTCCGCCGACACCATATACGGCTCCACCTTCCGGTTGCCCGCCAGGTCGAAGCGCGGTTCCTGTAATTCTTCAGGCGATGTACCTTGTCTAAAACCGCCTCCTTCGAAAATGGCTTTACTATGTAATAACAGGCGCCCATCCGAAAAGCATCCGCTGTCAGATTCTCGCTGCTCGCAGCTGTAATCATAACAAAGGAAGTGTCAGCTGAACAGTCTTGATTTGTCTTGATGCGCTCCATAACCGAAATTCCATCCATTCCCGGCATCACTACGTCCAGAAATACAATATCCGGCTTTGTCTTTACGATCATATTATAGGCATCGGTTCCGTTTTCCGCTTTTCCGACCACCTGAATCTCCTTATCACTTTCCAGTATATTTCCAAGCATATCCAATGCCTGACGATTATCCTCTGCGATCGCAATCTTCATTTCTGCCATAATATTCTCCTCCTCGGCACCTGTGATGATTAAAATAATTATAAATTCTTTTTTTAACAAGTTTCAACTCGTTTTGATCGCGCAGTTCGACACTCAACGCTCATTTTGTCTATCAATTCTTTTGATGCAAAATAAATTACACAAGATGCAAACTATATATAAGCATGTATTGTAGCTAACCGTATCTGTTAAGATTCCGCTATAAACCTTCTACCGCCCAGCCGCCATACGCCTATCTAACGATCCCTTATCACCACGTTTTACCGATTCCGGTCGAAAGACACACAAAATACACGCAATTAAAAAGCCTCCACGACCGGTTTCTGAACATGAAAATTCCATCTTTGCAGATCAAGTTTCGATAAATTCCTATAAAAAAACAGAGTTACGCCATAGCCATACAACTATAACATACTCTGTTATCGTGTTAATGCAACTGGCTGCCATTTTACAGGCCCTATAGCTTTGCGTCGCAGCTTTTCAACTGTTTTGCCAAATATGTAATTTGCTCTATTATATACGCTTTTTTTATATCCTGTCAATAAAGAGAGCAAAAACTTTGTACTTTGCATGTTACTGTTCACACACGTGTGCCCAGCAACAGGATTTTGCCGATGCTGCGTATTCAAAATCGGCAAAATCTGCTGCCAGAACTGTATCATATGGAATTTTCAGTCCAGAAAATTCCCACTTGTAAACAGTTACTTTGCATCCAGATTCAATGTCCCAGCATATTCTCCACCAGAATCCCATACCCTCGCGTCGAATCCTGAATAAAAACGTGCGTGACTGCTCCGATGAGTTTTCCGTTCTGGATGATGGGGCTGCCGCTCATGCCCTGGACGATCCCGCCGGTCAGGGACAGAAGTTCCGGATCGGTTACGCGAATGACCATGTCCTTGTTGTGGCGGTTGGAGGAGTGGTCTATTTTCTGAATCTCAATCTCGTAGTCTTTCAATTCCCCGGACACGCTGCTGCGGATGCAGGCACGGCCTTTTTTGACGTCCTGACGGTAACCGATCGGAATTGCAGGGTTCTTTACCCGGCTTAAAAAGCGCGGATTTGCCGTCCCGAAAATGCCTGATCCGTATTAGCCTCCACACTTCCCAGCCGCGACTGATTTCCATAGTAAATAACGCCCGACATCACGCCCGGCTTTCCGAAACTTCCCTTCTCCACGCCCAGAATCTCCGTATCGTATAGTTCGCCGCCGGAGGTCTGCACCAGAAGTCCCGTGTCGCCGTCGCTGATACCGTGTCCCAGCGCTCCAAACGCGCCGTTAGCACATACATAGGTCATCGTACCGATGCCCTGCGTATCGTCGCGGATCCACAGCCCCAGCTTATAGTCTCCCTCCTGCGTCTGTACCGGCGTCATCTGTACATCCATCGTCTCTCCCTCGCGGCGCACTGAAAGTGTCAGAGCCATATTTCCCGCTTCCTTGACTGCCCGTATCATATCTTTCTTGTCCGTCGCCGGCGTCCCGTTGATTGCCTCGATATAGTCTCCAGAACGCAGGATTCCGTCCGCCGGATCCATCACTTCCCCCGTCTGTGCCGTTACCCTTCCGGTTCCGATCACCATCAGTCCATCGGATTTCATGTAAATACCCACCGGCAGCCCACAGGGAACCGCATACTGGACATCCGACACATCTACCTCGATATCCTTTAATTTCCATATTCCAAAGAGTTTGAGACTTAAACGGTACGTTCCCTCCTGTTCAGAATAGATGGAAAAGGGCTGGTTGAGCTGCAGATGGATCTGGTCGGACGGAATTTTAGAGCTGCTGTTTAGAAGCACCTCCTCACTCTCACTTTCCAGCAATGCCCGAAACGGCAGCCCAAAGCGAACTTGCTCCTGCCGGTCCACCACCACATTGATGCGGTCGGGAACCGCGTTCTTCACATATTGATAAGATACGCCGGCAAGCGCAATGACCCCCGCACCAAAGATTATCAGCAGAACACGGCGAAGTTTTTCCTTCCGACTTATTGTTTTCCACATACCAGAGTTTTTTCGCACGGTTTTTCCTCCTTCTACTCTTATGTACCTCCCCCGTTCCGTAGATTCCGCACTGCGGCGAATCTCAACGAAATGCAGATGTACACTCTGTTTGAATCCAAGAACTTGTTCGATAAAATCGTTTAATCCTAGTATGCGGAAAACCGTAAAATTCAGTCTGCTATTTTTGCGCCATTCTTTCTATTTTTTTCATTCAAGTGTTATTAAAACCCTGACTTTTTCTCAAGGTAAATGGAAAACCTGAAAAATTCCATTCTAACGTCAAAAAACCCGGTTCAGAAGACAGATTTCTCTGTCTCCCAAACCGGGGGTATAAAATCATCTTACGATTCAAAACTTGCGTAAAAGAACGAAGATTTGATACAACTTAAACAAACGAATCTATCTAAATTATACCAGCTCTAACAGAACTTCCATAGCGCCGTCGCCCTTACGCTGACCGATCTTAACGATACGGCTGTAACCACCATTGCGGTTAGCGTACTTCGGTGCAAGCTCATCAAACAGCTTAGCCGGCATATCTACCTTCTTAGTGTTTTTCTTCTTGCCTGCTCTTGCAGTCGGAACGTCTGTTACATCGTAGAGAACCTTCAGCATCTGTCTTCTAGCGTGAAGTCTGGAAGCTTTATCTTTCTTGATCTCTTTCTCTACTTCGTCGTAAACGGTAACTTTCTTTCCGTCAACAACTTCTTTTACTCTCTTGCCGTTCTCGTCTTTGCGAGCTACCTTAGCGGTAACTTTAACGGTCTCGAAGTTATCTTTCTCTTTTACTGCCAGAGCGATCAGACCCTCAGCGATCTTCTTCACTTCTTTTGCTCTTGCCTCAGTGGTAACGATCTTGCCGTTGAATAACAGTGCGGTTACCAGGCTGCGCAGCATTGCTTTTCTCTGACTGGAAGTTCTTCCAAGTTTTCTATATCCTGCCATGATTCTTTCTCCTCCATTTGCGGAAGCCGGCACTCATGCCCTTTGGACTTACTGAATGTCTGCTATATAAAATATAATTGTTTGATGGTTATGCAGGGACCTGTGCCATTCGGACTTATCCGTCCCCGTATCTGCATGAAAGGGACGCACTGCAAAGCACGTCCACCCACGCGGTATCTTAAGCCTCTTCGCTCGGGTTGAGCTGCAGACCTAATTCTTTCAGTTTTGCAAGAACCTCTTCCAGGGATTTGCGGCCCAGATTTCTGACTTTCATCATATCTTCCGGTGTGCGGTTGCACAGCTCCTCCACTGTATTGATTCCGGCTCTCTTTAAACAGTTGTAAGAACGAACGGATAACTCCAGCTCGTCGATGTTCATCTCAAGCACTTTCTCTTTCTCGTTGTCTTCCTTCTCTACCATAACCTCTGCGGTCTTGGCATTCTCGGAAAGGTCAATGAAGAGGTTCAGATGCTCGCTCAGAACCTTTGCTGCCAGGCTGACAGCTTCGTCTGGTGCCAGCGTTCCATTTGTGTATACATCTAATGTCAGCTTATCATAATCTGTCACCTGACCCACACGGGTGTTCTCAACGGTCATATTGACACGCTCCACCGGTGTGTAGATAGAATCAACAGCCAGAACTCCGATCGGAAGATCTTCACTCTTGTTCTTATCTGCGCTGATGTAGCCGCGGCCCTTCGTGATCGTCAGCTCCATGTAGAATTTGCTGTCCGCGCCGCCGCTTAATGTAGCGATGACCTGGTCCGGATTCAAAATCTCAATGTCAGAATCAGCGTGAATGTCAGCTGCTGTGATGACGCCTTCGCCCTCGAACTCGATATAAGCCGTCTTCGGCTCATTCGTCTCGCTGCTGTTTTTGATCGCCAGACTCTTGATGTTCATGATAATTTCAGTTACATCCTCTTTTACACCAGGGATAGAACTGAACTCATGCAAAACGCCGTCGATTTTCACTTGACTTACTGCTGCACCAGGCAAAGAGGAAAGCATAATTCTTCTTAAAGAATTGCCTAATGTGGTACCATAGCCTCTTTCCAGCGGTTCAACCACAAATTTGCCATATCTTTTGTCTTCGGAAATCTCAGCAATTTCAATTTTTGGTTTTTCAAAATCGAACACGATAGCCCCTCCTTTTGGGAACATTTTTGAGGGTCTGCCATACTCTTGTAGTCTCGGAATCTCCCAAGCAGCTGCCAAAGCAGATACATGGGAGATTCTGGACTAACATAATAGTAATACTTCTTATTATTTGGAGTACAGCTCGACGATAAGCACTTCGTTTACAGGAACGTCAATTTCGTCTCTGCTCGGTAACTCTTTAACAGTACCTTTCAGGTTCTCAGCGTCAACTTCCAGCCATGCCGGTACCATTCTTCCGCCGGTTACCTCAGCGATATCTTTATATCTCTGTGAAGATTTGTACTTCTCTTTGATCTCGATTACATCGCCAGCCTTAACTAAGTAGGACGGGATGTTTACGCTCTTGCCGTTTACGAGAACGTGCTTGTGATCTACGATCTGACGTGTCTCTTTTCTTGTACGGCCAAAGCCCATTCTGAATAATACATTATCCAGTCTGCACTCCAGAAGGATCATCAGGTTAGCACCGACCTGACCATTCATTCTGGATGCTTTTGCATAGTAATTTCTAAACGGTTTCTCTAACACACCGTAGATGAATTTTGCTTTCTGCTTTTCTCTCAGCTGGAGTGCATACTCGCTCATCTTTCTGTTGGCTCTTGTTAATTTTCTCGTTGATTTCTTGTCGATTCCTAAATAAACCGGATCAAGGTCAAGAGATCTACATCTTTTAAGTACAGGAACTCTATCTACTGCCACTTTACTTGCACCTCCTAATTAGACTCTTCTACGTTTCGGCGGACGGCATCCGTTATGCGGAACCGGAGTTACGTCCTTAATGCTTGTTACTTCCAGACCACATGCCTGAAGAGCACGGATTGCTGCTTCACGACCTGATCCCGGACCTTTTACCATAACGTCTACAGACTTTAAGCCATGGATAAGAGCTGCCTTCGTTGCAGTTTCTGCAGCCATCTGAGCTGCATATGGAGTAGATTTCCTTGAACCTCTAAATCCCAGACCGCCTGCACTTGCCCATGATAAGGCATTACCCTGTGCATCTGTTAAAGTAACGATTGTGTTATTAAAAGATGACTGGATGTGCGCCTGTCCGCGTTCAACGTTTTTCTTTACACGCTTTTTTGTCACTTTCTTGCCAGTGGACACTTTTTTAGCCATTTTAAACTAACCTACTTTCTCAAATATTGAATCCTGTTGCTAAACCTAACCTGATTCAGTTTCCTTGTTACTTAATTATTTCTTCTTGTTTGCTACTGTCTTTCTCGGACCCTTACGAGTTCTAGCGTTGGTCTTTGTCTTCTGACCACGAACCGGAAGGCTCTTTCTATGACGGATGCCTCTGTAGCATCCAATCTCCTGCAGTCTCTTGATGTTCATAGCGATCTCTCTTCTCAGATCACCCTCAACCACCTGACTGTCAGCGATGATTGCCGCAAGCTTCTTAACTTCGTCGTCAGTTAAGTCCTTAACACGAGTGTCAGGATTAACTTCAGCTTCGGCCAGGATACGGGCTGCACTTGCTCTACCGATACCGTAGATGTAAGTCAAGCCGATCTCTACGCGTTTCTCTCTTGGTAAATCGACACCTGAAATACGAGCCATGTGTGTAGTACACCTCCATTAGTTTTTCTTACTTCTTCGTTGATAATGTATAAATTTGCTTAAACTACTGAACAACTCATCCGAGTGGTTCATAATAGAAAGCCACGCGAAAAAATAGGTGCTAAATCAAATTAGCCCTGTCTTTGTTTGTGCTTCGGATTCTCACAGATTACTCTGATACTGCCTTTTCTCTTGATGATCTTGCACTTTTCGCAAATTGGTTTAACCGATGATCTAACCTTCACAGCAATTCTCCTTTCCGTAATAGTCCGTCCAATCTCGGACATACAATTTTTTATAACCTATTGTAGTCCTGTGTCGGACTTACAGGTACAACAGACTCGTTCCATCCCCCTGCCGTGAGAGGACAAAAGGGCGGATCTTACCTGATGCTTCAACAAAGTTCGCTAAAGCATTATAACATTTAAAATCCTATAATGCAAGCGAAATTTACACTTCTCTCAATATTTTTATTGAGAAAAATGGATTGGTCTTTATTTATCTCTCCAAATGATTCTTCCCTTAGAGAGATCGTATGGCGACATTTCCATTGTAACCTTATCGCCCGGCAGAATACGGATGTAGTTCATACGGAGTTTTCCGCTGATCGTAGCAAGTACGATGTGTCCGTTTTCCAGTTCTACCTTAAACATAGCGTTCGGCAGCTTCTCTGCTACTACGCCCTCAATCTCAATTACATCTGCTTTCGACATTCTATATACCTCCCTGCAATGATTTCTGAATGAAATAGCGGATCGCTTCATCCTGGACTGCCGCGCCGTCCGCAAACTGGGCTGCCAGCGCCTCATCCCATTTGTGGGAGAACTGCACGTGCTTTCTCTTCTTGCGTTTCGGCTTGGCGGCGGTTTTAGTGCGTCCGTCTGCCAGATACACGTAGCGTGCATCTTCTCTGACTATAATATAATAAGTGCCTTTGTCGTGGCCCGCAAGTGAGCGGACCAGACAGCCAGTTCCATATTCCGTCATTCTGATCTCCGTTTCTGTAGACAGGTGTTTCCGCTCCCGCCGCAGGCTTCTCAGATTACAGTTTGTTCGCTTGCCTATTTGCTCACTTAGCTCGCAAACAGGGCAAAAATTCATGCAGATTTGTCTTCGACAAAGAATTTTTGCCATTGCCCGCCTTATTGATCGGCTCGGACATCTGCCTCAAGATGCGTACATACTGTAATCGGAAAGCCTGCTTAGGTCTTCGTAAAAACTTCCCCAGCTTACTTCTTCTTTATAAGGAAAGGATCTCAGGTTCGCCCTCTGTAATAAGAATCGTATTTTCATAATGAGCAGCCCAGCCGCCATCTTCCGTCATGACGGTCCAGTCATCATCGAGCCAGACTACTTCGTAGCTGCCCTCGGTAATCATTGGCTCGATCGCGAGCGTCATGCCGGGCTGTAAGAGAATTCCTTTTCTTTTTCTTGCAAAATTCGGAATCTCCGGATCCTCATGCAGATGGGAACCGATTCCATGACCAACCAGATCCCTGACAACGCCGAAACCGAAACTCTCGGCATATTTCTGGATCGCTGCAGAGATGTCATTGAGATGATTGCCAGCTTTGGCAAATTTAATTCCCTCAAAGAAGCTCTGTCTGGTAACTTCAATCAGTTTTTTGGCATCATCGTCGATCTCTCCGATGCCGTAAGTCCGGGCTGCGTCTGAGTGGTATCCTTTGTAGATCACTCCTGCATCCAGACTGACGATGTCTCCCTCATCGAGGAAATGTTCCTTGTGCGGGATTCCATGTACAACCTCATCATTGACAGAGACGCAGATCGATGCGGGATAGCCGTTGTAATTTTTGAACGAGGGAATGCAGCCGTAACTCCGGATGATTTCCTCTCCCATATGATCAATATCCCAGGTGGACATACCCGGCCGAAGATTCTTCGCCAGTTCCTCATGCGTTTTGGCGAGAATTCTTCCCGCCTCACGCATCAGTTCAATCTCCCTGGGAGATTTTATCGTCACTGCCATGTTTTAAGCTCCCAAAATATCCGTAATGTTCTTGAATACGTCTTCCATGGTCTGTGTACCGTCTACCGTATGAAGAACGCCCTTCTTCTCATAGTACTCGATCAGCGGGTGTGTCTGGTCATGGTATATTTCCAGACGTTTCTGTACAGTCTCCGGCTTGTCATCATCACGAAGCACCAGCTCAGAACCGCACTTGTCGCAGATTCCTTCTTTTTTCGGTGCTGCGAACTGGATGTGGTAGGTAGCGCCGCACTTTAAGCACGCACGGCGTCCTGCCATGCGGTTTACGATGTTTGCATCCGGCACATCTACGTTGAGCGCGAAATCAATCGCCTCGCCGTTTGCTGCCAGCGCCTCTGTCAGACTCTCAGCCTGCGGGATCGTTCTTGGGAATCCATCCAGAATATAGCCGTTCTTGCAGTCAGCCTCATGGATCCGGTCAAGAAGCATGCCGATCGTTACCTCGTCCGGTACTAAAAGCCCCTGATCGATGAACGATTTTGCTTTTTTACCAAGCTCTGTGCCTGCCTTGATATTGGAACGGAAAATATCTCCGGTAGAAATGTGCGGAATGCCGTATTTTTCTGCAATTCTCTGAGCCTGTGTTCCTTTTCCGGCTCCCGGTGCTCCTAACATAACAATCTTCATAATGGTTACAATCTCCCTATATACAACAGAATCGCCTCCAGGCAGGAGCTGTCTCCGGCCACCTCCAGCCGTAAAGTAAGCAAGCTCCCGCCCAGAAAGCGAGTTGTCTTAGTCGTTTAAGAATCCTTTATAGTTGCGAACCAGCATCTGTGATTCGACTGCTTTGATTGTCTCAAGTACTACACCTACGATAATGATAAGAGAAGTACCTCCGAAGGAGAGACGGCTCACTGAGAACAGTCCAGAGACAATGATCGGAACCAGGCAGACAATGATCAGTCCGCAGGCACCAATCAGTATAATATACTCCAGAATTCCATCCAGGTAATCGGATGTTGGCTTTCCTGGACGAATGCCCGGGATGAAGCCGCCGGATTTCTTCATGTTGTTTGCTACTTCAAGCGGGTTGAATGTAATGGATGTGTAGAAATACGCAAACACAATAATCAACGCGATGTAGACAATTAAACCAACTGAATAAGCCGGACGCTCTGGATTAAACCAGGAGCTGGAATTCAGAGCCAGAAGAATCTTTCCTCCGATGGTGTCATAATTAACCTGGAAAAATCCAGCAATTACCACCGGGAAAGACATCAGGGATGAAGCAAAGATAACAGGAATAACACCTGCTGTATTTACTTTTAACGGGATGCTTGTGGACTGACCGCCAACCATCTTACGTCCCTGCATCTTTTTAGAATACTGAACCGGAATTCTCCGCTCTGCATCCTGTAAAATGATAACAAATACAACCATCGCTACGATAACCGCTACGATAATCACGGCTGTTACAACTGCAACCGCCACGATCTTGCCCTGCAGGAAACGCTCATAGAGCGTAATCATATCGCTTGGCATGGTTGAAATGATATTGAACAGAAGCACGATAGAAATACCGTTTCCGACGCCGTTCTCGGTGATTCGCTCACCGATCCACATCAGCATGGCACTTCCGGCTGTCATTGTCACAATAGCGACAATCACATTCAGGGCAGTAAACTCAACTAAAAGTCCCTTGCCGCCGAAACCGATCGCCATAGCGACGGACTGCATCAGCGCCAGTGCAACCGTAAGGTAACGCGTATATTCCGCAATCTTCTTTCTTCCGTCCTCGCCCTCCTGCTGCATTTCCTCTAATTTCGGAATTGCAATTGTCAGAAGCTGCATGATAATGGAAGAAGTGATGTACGGGGTAATACTCAATGCGAATACCGACATGTTCGTGAACGAACCGCCGGTAATCGTATTGAAGAAACCAAACGCATCATTGGACTGTCTTGTAAACAGTTCCTGGAAAAATGTTGTATTAACTCCGGGAATCGGCAGCTGCGATCCGATACGGGTCACAACCAGCATAAAGAACGTATAGAGGAGTTTTTCTCTGACCTCTTTTATCTTAAATGCATTCTGGAGCGTTTTTAACATATTAGATCACCTCGCAGGTTCCGCCAACGGCCTCGATCTTAGCTTTCGCGCCTTCACTTACCGCATCAACCTTTACGTTCAGCTTTTTGGTCAGCTCGCCATTGCCGAGGATCTTAACGCCGTCACGCGGGTTCTTTACGATGCCTGCTTCGATTAATGTTTCAACCGTAACAACTGTGTCGTTCTCGAATCTCTCAAGAGCGCTTACGTTGATACCAACGATGGTCTTAGAATTTCTGTTTGTGAAGCCTCTCTTCGGGAGACGTCTATATAACGGCATCTGACCGCCTTCAAATCCTGGTCTCGGAGCGCCGGAACGAGCTTTCTGTCCCTTATGTCCCTTACCAGCAGTCTTACCGTTGCCTGATGCGTGACCACGACCTCTTCTGAAGCTGTCGCTGTGCTTAGAGCCTACCGCCGGCTTTAAATTGGATAAATCCATGACTGCACCTCCTTGCAAATATCTTAGATTTCCTCTACTTTAACTAAATGTCTAACATTCTGGATCATGCCTCTGATAGCGGCGTTGTCCGGCTGCTCAACTGTCTTGCCAGTCTTGTTTAAACCAAGAGCTGCAACCGTTGCTTTCTGCTTCGGGATAGCGCCAATAGGAGACTTAACCAATGTGATTTTTAATTTCTCTGCCATTTTTATCTCCTCCTATTAGTTCAGAATTTCTTCTACAGACTTACCGCGAAGTTTTGCAACCTCTTCCGGAGTCTTTAAAGAACCTAAGCCTGCCAGGGTAGCAAGAACTACGTTTGCCTTGTTGTTGGAACCAAGGGATTTTGTACGGATGTTCTTGTAACCAGCCAGATCCAGTACGGCACGAGCCGGACCACCAGCGATAATACCGGTACCTTCCGGAGCCTTCTTCAGAAGTACGTTAGCGCTTCCGAATTTGCCGAGGAAATCGTGCGGGATGCTATTGTTCTCGTCGAACGGAACCTCCATCAGGTTTCTGGCAGCTGCCTCTTTGCCCTTGCGGATTGCTTCCGGAACCTCAGCAGCTTTTCCCATACCAGCACCAACGTGGCCGTTTTTATCTCCAACTACTACTAAAGCGGAAAAACGCATTGTACGTCCGCCCTTAACGGTCTTGGATACACGTTTGATTGCCACTACAGTATCCTCTAACTCGAACTGGTTGGCATCAATTTTTGTACGTTTCATGTGTATGTTCTCCTTCCTACTAGAATTCCAGACCAGCCTCGCGGGCTGCATCTGCTAATGCCTGAACTTTTCCGTGGTAAATAAATCCGCCTCTATCGAAGACAACTTCTTTAATACCTTTTTCAAGCGCTCTCTTAGCGATTACAGTTCCAACGTGAGCTGCTGCTGCAACATCGTTCGTCTTCTCCAGTTCAGCTTTAACTTCCTTCTCGGCAGTGGAAGCTGCTACTAAAGTTTTTCCAACTGTATCATCAATGATCTGAGCATACATATGATTATTACTTCTAAACACTGCTAAACGCGGTCTCTCGGCTGTGCCAGAAAAACGGTTGCGTAATCTAACGTGTTTTTTAACGCGAATTTCGCTTCTTGACTGTTTGCTAACCATCTTCACACTCTCCTTAATTATTTCTTACCAGTCTTACCAACTTTACGTCTGATAACCTCATCGGCATACTTAATACCTTTGCCCTTGTACGGCTCAGGTCTTCTCTTATCCCGAATCTCAGCTGCATACTGGCCAACTTTTTCTTTGCTGATACCTTTAACAGTGATCTTGTTCTGTCCTTCCAGAACAGTCTCAATGCCTTCCGGATCTTCCATCTCTACCGGATGGGAGTAACCAAGGCTGAGAACCAGTTTCTTGCCCTGCTTCGCTGCTCTGTAACCAACACCGTTAACTTCCAGGACTTTCTCATAGCCTTCTGTTACACCATGAATCATGTTGTTAATTAAGGTTCTTGTCAGACCGTGTAAAGATTTCATTTTCTTTAAGTCGTTCGGTCTGGTAACTACGATATGACCATCCTCTTCTTTGATGTTCATCTCAACCGGGAGTTCTCTCTCAAGAGTTCCCTTCGGACCTTTTACAGTCACTAAATTGTTCTCTGCGATTGTTACGGTTACGCCCGCCGGAATCGCAACTGGCATTCTTCCGATACGTGACATGCCTTTTACCTCCTACTTAGATTTTCGGAGAAGCCTGAGCGGCTTCTCTGTTTTCAGTTGTATCTATACCTTGTCTAAACCGATGATGATGCTTTCGGCTTACCAAACAAATGCAAGAACTTCTCCGCCTACGCCGAGTTCTCTTGCCTGCTTGTCAGTGATAACGCCCTGGTTGGTGGAGATGATAGCTACACCTAAACCGCCCAGTACCTTCGGCATATCTTCCTTGTTTGCGTAGATACGCAGACCCGGTTTGGAAATTCTCTTGATGCCGGAGATGATTTTCTCGTTTTTGTCTTTACCGTACTTTAAGGTAATACGGATAGTCTTGAAATTGCCGTCCTCAACAACGTCATATTTCTTGATGAAACCTTCCTTTACCAGGATGTCAGCGATTGCTAATTTCATCTTGGAATACGGAACATCTACTGTATCATGTTTTGCAGTGTTAGCATTACGGATTCTTGTAAGCATATCTGCAATCGGATCGCTCATTGTCATTTTGAGTGTGCCTCCTTATAATTTGACTACCACTTACTGTAAGTGGGTTTCGGTGGGTTTTGGGAACACTAGGATGTGTCCTCTATAATATAGGCATCGTCGGCATCGTCCACTCGACTAAGCTCGTCTATCGTCTTCGACTCTGACTCACTAAGTCTCGGGACGGGCTTTCGCACTAGATTCGAAACTACCTCATCAAGTGCTCAATGCCTACCAGCTTGCTTTCTTTACGCCCGGAATTTCGCCCTTGTAAGCTAATTCACGGAAGCAAACTCTGCAGATGCCGTATTTTCTTAAATATGCATGCGGACGACCGCAGATTCTGCAGCGGTTATATTCTCTGGTGGAGAATTTTGCCGGACGCTGCTGTTTAATCTTCATTGAAGTTTTAGCCATGATAAATCCTCCTATTATTTAGCAAATGGCATGTTGAACTGAGTTAACAGCTCACGTGCTTCTTCGTCGGTCTTAGCAGTGGTAACGAAGATGATATCCATACCTCTTACCTTATCTACTTTATCGTACTCGATCTCCGGGAAGATAAGCTGCTCTTTGATACCCAGAGCGTAGTTGCCTCTGCCGTCAAATGCGTTCGGATTTACACCGCGGAAGTCTCTTACTCGCGGAAGAGCCAGGTTGATCAGACGATCAGCGAACTCATACATCTTCTCGCCACGCAGGGTAACTTTACAGCCGATAGCCATACCCTCTCTAAGTTTGAAGTTAGCGACTGATTTTTTCGCTTTTGTAAGAACTGCCTTCTGGCCAGTGATGATTTCCATATCTCTTACAGCAGAGTCCAGAACTTTAGCATTTTCTTTTGCCTCGCCAACGCCCATGTTGATAACAATCTTGTCCAGCTTCGGCACTTCCATGATATTTTTATATCCGAATTTTTTGATCATAGCGTCTACGATTTCGCTCTGATACATTTCTTTTAATCTAGCCAATTTTAACGTTCCTCCTCTCTGTATTAGTCAATTACTTTACCGGTTGCCTTAGCAACGCGGACTTTCTTGCCGTCTTCTACTTTGAAGCCAACTCTCGTAGCCTTGCCATCCACTACCAGCATAACGTTGGAAATGTCAAGCGCGCCTTCCTGATGGATGATGCCGCCCTGCTGATTAGCTGCAGACGGTTTGGTATGCTTTGTTACCATGTTGCATCCCTCAACCAGGACTGTATTCTTCTTTACATTAACGGAAAGAACTTTTCCGGTTTTGTCTTTGTCTTTACCTGTGATAACCTTTACCAGGTCGCCTTTTTTAATTTTATGCACAGCTGACACCTCCTACAGTACTTCCGGAGCCAGGGAAACAATCTTCATAAACTGTTTCTCACGAAGCTCTCTGGCAACCGGCCCAAAAATACGGGTTCCTCTCGGGTTCTTGTCGTCTTTGATGATAACGGCTGCGTTCTCATCAAATTTGATGTAGGAACCATCTTTACGGCGTGCGCCCTTAACGGTACGTACAACAACGGCCTTCACTACATCGCCTTTCTTTACAACACCGCCTGGCGTTGCATCTTTAACGCTGGCAACGATTACATCGCCAATATTTGCATATCTTCTAGTAGAGCCGCCCATAACGCGGATACAGAGTAATTCTTTCGCACCGGTATTGTCGGCAACCTTTAATCTGGTCTCCTGCTGAATCATGCCCAATACTCCTTTCTGATTTAGAAATTATCTCGCTTTCTCGATAATTTCGACGAGTCTCCATCTCTTATCCTTGGATAACGGTCTTGTTTCCATTACCTTTACAGTATCACCGATACCGCACTCGTTGTTCTCGTCGTGTGCTTTTAATTTATAAGTTCTCTTAACAATCTTACCGATTAAAGGATGTTTTACGTGGTTTTCGATAGCAACTACGATTGTTTTGTCCATCTTGTTGCTTACTACCTTACCGGTACGTGTTTTTCTAAGATTTCTTTCCACGGTAGATATCTCCTTTCCTATTTTAGGAATCTATGATAATTAGTTCGCTTTCTCTGTAATAACAGTCTGAATACGAGCGATGTTTCTGCGAACTTCTTTAATTCTGCTTGTATTATCCAGCTGGTTGGTAGCGTTCTGGAATCTTAAGTTGAAGAGTTCCTTCTTAGCAGCTACTAATTCTTCGTTTAATTCTGCAGATGTCTTAGCTTTTAAATCTTCTACATACTTATTAATTTTCACTGTTATCACCGCCTTCTAAATCTGCTTTAGAAGCAATCTTGCACTTGCACGGAAGTTTGTGCATAGCAAGACGAAGCGCTTCTCTCGCTGTCTCCTCTGGTACACCCGCGATCTCGAACATTACGCGGCCTGGTTTTACTACTGCTACCCAGTACTCAAGTGCGCCTTTACCGGAACCCATACGAGTCTCAGCCGGTTTAGCAGTTACTGGTTTATCCGGGAAAATCTTAATCCAAACTTTACCACCACGTTTGATGTAACGGGTCATGGCAACACGGGCTGCCTCGATCTGGTTGGATTTGATCCAGCACGGTTCTGTAGCGACTAAACCGTACTCACCGTAGTTGATTACATTTCCTCTAAGCGCCTTGCCGGCCATGGTACCACGGAACTGTTTACGACGCTTTACTCTTTTCGGCATTAACATTATTTATCGCTCCCTTCCTTATTTCCTTTCGCAGGAAGTACCTCGCCTTTGTAGATCCAAACCTTAACACCGGTCTTGCCGTATGTTGTGTTTGCCTCAGCGAAACCGTAGTCAATATCTGCTCTTAATGTCTGAAGCGGGATAGTGCCCTCGCTGTAGAACTCTGTACGAGCCATATCAGCACCGCCAAGACGTCCGGATACGGAAGCCTTGATACCCTTAGCTCCAGCCTTCATGGTTCTGCCCATAGCGGACTTCATCGCACGACGGAAGGAAATACGGTTCTCAAGCTGCTGAGCGATGTTCTCTGCAACGAGCTGAGCGTCTCTGTCTGGTCTCTTAACTTCTTTGATGTCTACAAAAACTTTCTTGTCAGTTAATTTCTGAACCTGAGCTTTTGTCTTCTCGATCTCTGCGCCGCCCTTACCGATAACAACGCCCGGTTTAGCAGTGTAAAGAATGATTTTTACTTTATCAGAAGCGCGCTCGATTTCGATTTTGGAAACACCGGCGCTGTATAATTTCTTCTTAAGGAAGGTTCTGATTTTGTGATCCTCTACCAGGTTATCTGCAAAATCAGCTTCCGCATACCATCTGGAATCCCAGTCTTTAATAACACCGACTCTTAAGCCGTGCGGATTAACTTTCTGTCCCATAATTGCCTCCTCTTATTTCTCATCAAGCACGATTGTGATGTGGCTCATTCTCTTTTCGATTCTGTAAGCGCGGCCCTGTGCTCTCGGTTTTACTCTCTTCATTGTCGGTCCCTTGTTAGCGAAGCATTCTGCAACGTACAGGTTCTCCGGATTCATCTGGTTGTTGTTCTCTGCGTTAGCAACAGCAGACTCGAGTAATTTTTTAATTAAAGTAGAAGCATATCTAGGATTGTATGTTACAATACCAAGCGCTGTCTTCACATCTTTGCCTCTGATGGCATCTAATACGAAGCATGCTTTCTGAACGGATACTCTGGCGTAAGACAGCTTAGCCGACGGTCTCGTATCCTTATTAGCATTTCTTTCTCTTTTAATCTGGGATCTATGTCCTTTAGCCATTGGTGAAACCTCCTTTCAAGCGTAACTTACTTACGTCCTGCTTTCTTCTCGTCTTTTCCGTGGCCTCTGTAAGTTCTAGTGGCTACGAACTCACCGAGTTTATGTCCAACCATGTCCTCTGTCACGTATACCGGAACATGTTTTCTACCATCGTGAACTGCGATTGTATGTCCAACCATCTGCGGGAAGATTGTGGAACGGCGGGACCAGGTTTTGATAACCTGTTTCTGTCCTGCTGCGTTCATCTCATCTACTTTCTTTAAAAGATGAGCATCTGCAAATGGTCCTTTTTTTAATGAACGACCCATTAGTATACCTCCTATTACTGTTTACCGTTTCTTCTTCTTACGATTAACTTATTAGACTGTTTGTTTTTCTTTCTGGTCTTCAGGCCGAGTGCCGGTTTGCCCCAAGGTGTGCAAGGACCTGGACGACCGATACTGGTCTTGCCCTCACCACCACCATGCGGATGGTCATTCGGGTTCATAACAGAACCGCGGACAGTCGGACGAATACCCATGTGACGTTTTCTACCAGCCTTACCGATATTGATCAGGTTGTGGTCGCCGTTGCCAACTACACCGATAGTAGCGCGGCAGCTGATCGGAACCATTCTCATCTCTCCGGACGGTAATCTAAGGGTTGCATATTTGCCTTCTTTAGCCATTAACTGAGCAGAGTTACCAGCGGAACGAACCAGCTGACCACCCTTGCCCGGAAGAAGCTCGATGTTGTGAATCTGTGCACCAACCGGGATTTCAGAAAGCGGTAAGCAGTTACCAACTTTTGCCTCAGCCTCTGCACCGCTCATAACCTTCTGTCCAACCTGTAAACCAGCCGGAGCAAGGATATAAGCTTTCTCGCCGTCTGCGTAGCAGATCAGAGCGATGTTTGCTGTACGGTTCGGATCGTACTCGATACCAAGTACGGTTGCTGCGATACCGTCTTTTGCATTTCTCTTGAAGTCGATGATTCTATATTTTCTTCTGGAACCGCCGCCTCTGTGACGAACGGTGATTTTACCCTGGTTGTTACGACCTGCGTTCTTCTTTAAAGAAACTACTAAGGATTTCTCCGGTGTGGATTTTGTAATCTCAGAGAAATCAGAGCCGGTCATATGTCTTCTGGAAGGTGTATATGGGCTGTAAGATTTAATTCCCATGACTTTGACTCCTTTCGTTCAACGCCTCCTGGCGTTTCTTCATGTTTTTCACGACATAGTGTTCGTCGTATAATTGTCTATTGAGGATGAATTATAAACCAGCGAAGATCTCGATCTCTTTGCTGTCCTCGGTCAGCTGAACGATAGCTTTCTTTGTTGCAGCTGTCTTACCGAATGTCATGCCTCTTCTCTTTGTCTTGCCGTCCATGTTCATGGTGTTGACACTCTTAACTTTGGTGCCCGGGAACATCTTCTCAACGGCTTCTTTGATCATAGTTTTGTTTGCCTCGGTGTGTACCAGGAAGGTGTATTTCTTGTCTGTCATAGCATTCATACTCTTCTCAGTTACAACCGGTTTGAGGATTACGTCATAGTACTGTACGTTTGCCATTATGCATATACCTCCTCGATAGAAGCTACAGCAGCCTTGGTTGCTACTACTGTGTTGTATTTCAGAATATCGTAAACGTTGATGGTGCTTACGGAAGCAGTCTTAACGTCTGCCACGTTTCTAGCGGATAATACAGCCTTGTCACAAGCCTCATCCAGAACAACTAAAGCTTTGTTTACTTTCAGGTTGTTCATAACCTCAACAAATTTCTTTGTCTTGATCTCGTCGAAGTTCATAGCCTCAACTACGATGAACTTGTTCTCGTTTACACGGCTTGTCAGAGCGGATTTAAGAGCAGCTCTCTTCTCTTTCTTATTTAAACGGATTGTATAATCACGTGGTGTCGGAGCGAATACTACGCCGCCGCCCGTCCACTGCGGAGCTCTTGTTGAACCCTGTCTTGCATGTCCGGTACCTTTCTGTCTCCACGGTTTCTTACCACCGCCGGAAACTTCGGAACGGGTTTTTGCTTTCTGAGTTCCCTGACGTTTGTTAGCAAGCTGTGCTACAACTGCCATGTGAACCAGATGTTCATTTACTTCTACACCGAATACAGCATCATTCAGTTCTAATGTGCCAACTTCGTTGCCTTCTAAATTGAAAACAGATACGTTTGCCATCTGTATGTTCCTCCTTTCCCGTAAAAGCCTTATCTAGCGACCTTTACTGTCTCTTTGATTGTTACTAAGGATTTCTTCGGTCCCGGTACAGAGCCTTTAACAAGGAGTAAGTTGTTCTCAGTATCAACCTTAACAACCTCCAGGTTCTGAACAGTTACTTTTACGCTGCCCATGTGACCCGGCATTCCTTTGCCCTTAAATACGCGTCCCGGTGTGGTTGCAGAACCGTTGGAACCCTGATGACGATGGAACTTGGAACCGTGAGCCATCGGTCCTCTGTGCTGGCCGTGTCTCTTGATGGCACCCTGGAAACCTTTACCTTTGGAAATAGCAGTTGCATCGATTTTATCGCCTGCTGCGAAGATGTCTGCCTTGATTTCGTCTTTTACAGAATACTCTTCAGCATTCTCTAAGCGGAACTCTCTTACATATCTCTTGTAAGCAACGCCTGCCTTGTCAAAATGACCCTTAACCGGCTTTGTCACAAGTTTTTCTCTCTTGTCTACAAAACCAACCTGTACTGCTTTGTAGCCATCGTTCTCTTCTGTCTTAACCTGTGTAACAACACACGGTCCAGCCTGAAGAACGGTTACTGGAGTTAAAACTCCGTCTTCGTTGAAGATTTGAGTCATTCCGACTTTGGTAGCTAAAATCGCTTTCTTCATTAATCTGACCTCCTGTTTTTCTACAGCGGAACGCGTTCGTCAAACTCCCGCGTTCATCCTAGAACTGTCCAGATGTCTCTATCTAAACTAGTATAGGATTCTTAATTATTTGTTTTTCATCTTTACGTTGATGGACACGCCAGCCGGCATTTCCAGTCTCTGCAGTGCATCAACTGTCTTCTGGCTCGGAGCAATGATATCGATGAGTCTCTTATGAGTTCTCTGCTCGAACTGCTCTCTGGAATCTTTGTACTTATGAACTGCTCGCAGAATGGTTACTACCTCTTTCTTAGTTGGCAGCGGCACCGGTCCACTCACCTTTGATCCGTTTTTCTTTACAGTCTCAATGATTTTTGCAGCGGATGTATCTACCAGCTGATGATCATAAGCTTTCAGTGTGATTCTCATTACTTGACTTGCCATAAAAAAAAGTCGCCTCCTTTTCGTACTATTAAGCACGACAAGCGGTGACTGTACACATACCCGTGTGTGTCCTCGCAGTCCACACACCAAATCCGTCATTTGTCTTCAGGATACTCTATTCTTGTACAGTGACTTGTCGCCAGTTTCCTAACTTGACATTCGCTCCGCGGAATAACCTGCTTATCATAAGCAGCAACCTCTCGTTTCATCGCTATCATGCCACAGCTTCGTTATAATAACACAGCTTTCTGGGAAATGCAAGTGTTTTTTTAAGAAAAAATCTATATTTTTCAAGAAAAAACAGGAGTTTCTTCTTCCGGTGGGTAATTACACCTTTTATATAGAAGAAACTCCTTTTTATCCACAAGAATATATTTCCATGCAGAAATTTTATCTCAGTCGAGAAGACTCCCAGCTTTTTTAATTAATCCTCCCAATACGTCGGTTCCACCGGGGTTCTAGCCTCGTCGCTGCCATCGTCGCTTGTGCCGTCCACCTCTGTGACAACACCCGCAGAGCTTGTCTTAAACTTTGTGCCGTTCGCATCCTTCACGGTGCTGGATTTCACTACCTTGCCGCTCGTCGTTACCAGATAGTTTTTGTCATTGACTTCAATGACTTCATACTTGGTACCGCTGTCTGCCTTCTGAAGCTTACCCATGTAGTACAGGAATCCATCCTCCACACCTGAGTAGCCGCGTCCAGCCTTGTTGCCGCTATCAGCGAAATAGAACTGTCCGGTCGTTCCGTCGCCCTCTACTACATTTCCCTTGCCTTTTACGACCGAGCTGGTCGCCTTGTCCGCGCCGAAGAAATAGCAGGCATACTGACCGCTCGTTCCTACCTCCAGACGTCTCAGACCATAGACCGGGTTGCCCTTCTCATTAAATAAGTAGGTAATATTGTTGATGCGAACCAGGTTGCTCGTCGAAGCGTCAGAAATCTTCGGACCCACCTTCGGCTCGCCGTTGCTTGAAAAATAATACCACTGTACATCGCTGCCGAGATCCAGATTGTAATCATCATCCTCCGGCGGAGTCGTGGAGAGCCAGCCAGTCTGTACCTGACCGTTGCTCTGATAATAACGGTAATTTGCAAATCCAGAGGAATTTCCCATATCGACCCAGCCGGTCTGCATCGCTCCGTTTTCGTCGAAGCAGTAGTAGGTTCCGTCAATCTTATACTGTTTATATTTAGCACCGCCTAAAGAAGGCACATATTTCTTTCCTGAACTCTGAAAGTAGTACCAATGATGATCCTCATCGTCGTCGCCGGGTTTCACTTCATCATCGTCCTTTTTGGTATCATCCGGATCTTCCAGATATGCCCAGCCGATCTGCATGACACCATCTGCATTCGTGTAGTAGGTGTCATCATCCACCCAGCCCGTCTGCATCGCTCCATCACCGTCGAAGTAATAGTACTTGCCGCCGATCTTGGACCAGCCGTCGGATACCATCTTTCCGCTGGTGGAGAAATAGTACCAGACCGTCGTAGCGGAAGTCTCGTTCCATGCCGGATTGCGCTTCGGCAGTTTCAGCCACTTGTCAGTCGCCATGATGCCGGTACTCTCGACAAAGTATTCGTCGTCCACCCAGCAGTTCGACGCGATGTTGCCCTGGGAATCGAGATAGCGCCAGAGATTGTCTGCGCCCTTCTTCCAGGTATTCGTCACCTTATTGCCATTGTTGTCCACATATATCCAGCTGCTTCCAGACTGCTGCCAGCCTTCTGCCGCGTAAGATGTCAGGGTCGCCGCCCCTATCATCAGCGCTGCGGAAAGGACGCAGACTGCCAATTTCTGTTTCTTCATATACAAGCCCTCCCAGTTCACGATTGATAACGTCTATTCTCCCACCTGCTGCGCATTCGCACACTTCCCGTCGTGTGGAGACTGCATCAGATGCTTATAACGCCTTGTTTTGTTCCAGATACGTGCAATCTATCATTTACCTAATATACATTTTAACAGGAGATGTAGGAATCTTCAAGGAGATTTATCTTTCAATTTATTTACTTTTTTTGGCAGGAAGCCGTTCAAAAGGTTTGACACGCCAATCAATGACCGATATAATTAGGTATGCATTTCAACTGAACCGTTTTTCCGGTCAGACAGACTGCGTTTTGGTTAGAAATAGCTTATGGATAACACCGATTATAAAGGCGGCAGATACCCTTTTCCGGGGTTTGCGCCTCATTTTTTTGAAAGGATAAAATTTTATGTGGATTGCAGATGGATGGAACGATTATGAAGTGATTGACTGCTCCGAAGGAGAGAAGCTGGAGCGGTGGGGCGACTATCTTCTGGTTCGCCCGGACCCGCAGGTTATCTGGAACACCCCCAAGACACACCGCGGCTGGAAAAAGATGAACGGACACTACCACAGAAGCTCCAAGGGCGGCGGCGAATGGGAATTTTTCGACCTGCCGGAGCAGTGGTCGATCCATTACAAAGAACTGACCTTTAACTAAAACCGTTCAGCTTCAAGCACACAGGCCTCTTCCCGGAGCAGGCGGCAAACTGGGACTGGTTCGGTGACCGCATCCGCAATGCCGGACGCCCAATCAAGGTTTTAAACCTCTTTGCCTACACAGGCGGCGCTACCCTGGCGGCAGCCGTAGCCGGCGCCAGCGTGACCCATGTGGACGCCTCCAAGGGCATGGTAGCCTGGGCGAAGGAAAACTCCCGTTCCTCCGGGCTGGAAAATGCACCCATCCGCTGGATCGTCGATGACTGTGTGAAATTTGTTGAGCGTGAGATCCGCCGCGGCAACCATTACGACGGAATCATCATGGACCCGCCGTCCTACGGCCGCGGACCGAAAGGCGAGATCTGGAAGATAGAAACTTCGATTTACCCGTTCGTGCAGCTCTGCACAAAACTGTTATCGGACAACCCACTCTTCTTCCTCATCAACTCCTACACCACCGGGCTGGCGCCGTCCGTCCTGACCTATATGCTCTCAACCGAAGTTGCCTCCACCCACGGCGGCACAGTGAAATCGGACGAGCTGGGACTTCCGGTTACCCGCACCGGACTGGTATTACCATGCGGTGCATCCGGACGCTGGGAATCTGGTAAATAACACTGGTATTCGGATGACATAGACACTCCATTTTTAAGTTTGATTCCTATTCATTCCAATCCCGGATATCTAACAGCCCCGGGACCAGTTCCCGCGCACTCGTCTCTAATATAATTCGCCCCTTCTCGGCGCTTGCACCAGACGGATCTCCTCCAATTCCAATCGGCGATCCGTCTTTTGTTTTCCAGTCCTCCGACACCCAGCCGATCGAAACCGGACCGTATGGCTTCAGGGCGCGGGTCTTCTCAAACGCCGTCGGCTCTCCCGCTTCCGAAAGTTCCAGCTTCACAAGACTCTCATCGACCGCCATTACCATCGATGTCTCCATCTCTCCACCGTGGAAATCCCAGATATTCCCCTTTGAAATCGTTGCTTTTACATCCGGATGACCAAATGCTCCCGATGAAAGGATAAACGGTGCAATCCCCAGCTCACTCCGAAGTTCCCGGCTTAAAACCTGCGCAATCGGCGCATTCCCACCATGGCATACCAAAAAAGCCAGCTTCTTAAAACCGTGATGCGCCAAGCTGACGCATATATCATATAAGAAATGATAGTAAGTGTCCGGCCGGACTGTGACCGAACCGCAGAAATTCTTATGCTCTGTACTTAAGCCCACCGGAATCACCGGAAACAGCAGCATCGGGAAGTCTTCTTCCCCCTCTGCCTCCAGTGCCTTTTTGATCTCCTGACTCATCGCCTCCGCGATAATATCATCCGTTCCCAGTGGTGCCTGATTGCCGTGCTGTTCCAGAGCCCCGAGCGGAATCAGGACAATCGTGTTCTCACGGTCCACCTGCTCCATTTCCCATCTTGTCAAATCTCTATAGTTACGTATCATAGTATCTCCTCCTCTTATAAAAACAGATATGTCTTTGCACGTTCCATCAAACAAAAAGGATTGTCCGGGATTCTCCCCCTGGCAGCTTTCCCAGCGGTTTCCCGACAATCCTTTCTATTGAAATGGTTCTGCCGTTTCACAGCAAACAGCCAAATCCGTCAAACCATTCCTCTTATTTCATTTTATACTGCTTTCGGCACAATCTTCGCCGCACGCAGGCGTACAAACAAAAGCTGTCCAACGATATAGTTGAGTCCCACTTTCAATACGTTGAATGGGATCGTCGCCAGAATGATAAATCCATTCAGGTCTTTGATCGCCGGGTTGACCGACGCTACCATGCGGATCACTTCATCCAGCGGCAGGCTCATCGCTTTCGCATATAACGGAAGCGTAATATTCGCATTGATAAAGCATGCACACGCGGTGCGGATCACGATACTGAGCAGAAGTGCTTCTACAGCTGCCTTACGGTTAGCGCCCAGCTTCTGATAGAGGAACCACAGCGGCCATACGAACAGGAACGCCGCAATCAGGTTGGCCAGCTCACCGACGTACATCGTGTTAGTTCCGACAGTAATCAGCTTGATTAACAGCTTGATGACTTCTACACAGATACCGGATACCGGTCCCATCAGAAACACGGCAATCACAGACGGTACATCACTGAAATCCACCTTATAAAACGGCGGCATCATCGGAACCGAAAATTCCAATGACATCAGCACGCCAGCAACCGCTGCCAGCATCGCCGTATAAATCAATTTTTGAATACCCCATTTTCCTGTCTTCATCTTAAATCTCCTTTCGGTTTTAAAACTCATTTCTCCGAAGGAGGAGTATGAATCAAGTGCCGGACTAGCTGCATTTGTAAAACTAAAAAAATCCCAGGTTGTTCGGGACCTGGGATAATAAATCGCAACTTAGCCGATGTACACCAGCCTGCTTACGCTCAAGCGGTACACTCTCTGACTCCTGCCTCTTCTCTCATCCAGACTATACTGTCGGTTTCGGAATCTCACCGAATCGGCCGCCGTCGCGGTTCGCGGACTATACCGCCGGTAGGGAATTTCGCCCTGCCCCGAAGAAATCATGGTAATTACTCCGTCTTCATACATATAAACATATGAATCTGCGGGGCAATTATCTCACCCGTTCATAGTATCATATACAAACAAGAATTTCAATATTTTTTTAACAATCTTTCTTTTCGTTTTTCCCATCTACGGCATCGCCGCCCCGGCATCCAGCATACCGCCGGTTGCCACCTTGCCGGACAGACTCTCAATCGGCCGCGCCGACTGCAGAATACGGTTTCTCACATCCATAAGCGACAGGGACGCATCGCAGGAGTACAGCATCGCCGCCGTTCCGGTCACCATCGGCGCCGCCATCGATGTGCCGCTCATGTAGGCATAGTCATTGTCCGTGATCGTGCTCAGGATATAATTGCCCGGCGCTGCCAGATCCACGCTTCTCACCCCGTAATTGGACGCACGGTCGAGCTGACCGTCAAAGCGCAGGTTTGCCACGGAAATGATATTGTCCAGTTCAAAGCTTGCCGGGTACATCGGCTGCTCATCGATGCTGTAGCCATTGCCGGAGGCGTCGCCGTTTCCAGCCGCCACAATAAACAGCATCCCCGAATCCTTGATCGCCTGATACAGCTCCTCGCTATATTTCATCGTGCCAAAGCTCAGATTGCAGATCGACGCGCCATTCGCCTGCGCATACCGGATCGCCTTAACCACGTTGCTGACGGTTCCGACACCGGACGATGTTCCAAGCGTCTTGATCACCATGATCTTCACATACGCCGGATCGCAGATCCAACCGTTCCGACTCCATTTCTCGCCGCCGCGATCGTGCCCGCCGAGTGGGTACCATGATTGTCATCCGCCCCGGTAAATACCTGGGCATTATTATCATAGAAATTCCAGCCGTAAACGTCATCGATATAACCATTTCCGTCATTGTCAATGCCATCGCCCGGAATTTCCCCCGTATTCGTCCAGATCGAACCGCTAAGCTCCGGGTGAGTTATGTCAACCCCTGTATCAATCAGCGCCACAATCACCTGACGTTTTCCACTTTTCGCGTCATATTTCTTCCATGCCGGGACAATATTCATATCGATCCCTTCCAGAGAACGAACCGTTCCATCTGCTGAGAGCGCCGGGCTGCCGGTAATCGCCCCAATCGCTGCATCCACCGCCGCCGTATGGCTCGGCACCAGACGCAGTTCACCTGTATTTAAAAAAGCCCACTGATAGGAGCATAGGAATCCGCATAGGGAACCGACTCCCGTGACGGACCCGCCGCATATGCCGGAAGCGCCGCGCTCCCTGCCATCATGGCAGCACACAGGGCGGCTGCCAGCCCTCTAAAAAGTTTCTTTTTCAACTTGCTTTATCCTCTTTCAATTCCGTTCTTACAGTTCGCGCGCTGCCGCAACCACAGTCTCCGCTTCCTTTTCTGGTTCTTTTCTGACATTCTGCCGTTTTACCGATTTTACCACTTTCCCGGCTTTTTTGCCATCCTTTTCGGATGCCGGACCGGAAATTGGCTTAAAGCCGCGAAATACCAGAATACTCCGCGGCGGAACCATATACTGGCGAAGCTCTTCCTGCGGCTCCTGCCCTGCCTCCAGGCTTTCCGACGGACAGATTCCGTTATTGTCTGCGTCGTCTGTGTTGATGCACAGAGTCCACTGCATTCCCTTCGGAAGCTTCGGAAGATCAAATTCATGCGGCTCCCAGTGCATATTGTAGGCGACAAAGAAATAGTCATCGCTGGTGCCGTCCGCTCTTCGCCCGTACTCGCCGCAGTAGAGAATGCCGAGCTGGCGGCGGAAGTTTTCAAACTCCGGGCACCATGTTTTGACGCCGTGGTAGGAAACATCCGGGTGTCCGCAGACGAGGTAATCAATATTTTTCGGCTCCACCGACAGGTGGAACACTGGATGCGCTTTGCGGAACGCTATCATATATTTTACAAATTCGTAAATATCCCGGTTCGTCTCCAGCTGATGCCAGTTGAGCCAGGAAATCTCATTGTCCTGACAGTAAGCATTATTGTTGCCGTTCTGGGAATTGCCGAACTCATCGCCCGCTAAAAACATCGGCGTTCCCTGGCTCAGAAAGAGCAGCAAAAATGCGTTGCGGAGCTGTTTTTTCCGCATCTGCACAATCTTCTTTTTCCGCGTCGTGCCCTCGACGCCACAGTTCCACGTATAATTATAATCGCTTCCGTCCCGGTTATTCTCCCCGTTCGCTTCGTTGTGCTTCTGCTCACAGGAAACCATATCCATCATCGTAAAGCCATTTGTCGCCGCCATATAGTTGATCACGCCATACGCGTCCGGATTCCGGCGTGTCTGGTAAATGAGACGGCCGACCTGATCCTCATCGCCCTTTAATACCCGGCGCATATCGATCAAAAATCCTTCATTGTACTCGCCCAGATGCCAGCGGCGCTCCCGCAGCTCGATGCCGCTGCCGTTTTTGGCACACGCACGCCATCCCAGGAACCAGCTAATAGCTTCGTATCAGCTAACAGCGGATCCGACGCCAGCAGTTCGGCCGGCGCAAACCCGGACAGGTGCACGCCATCCACATGATACTCGTAAACCCAGAAACGAACCGCCTCCTGCGCCAGTGCCGCGCTCTCCTCGCCGGTAAAATAAAGCTCAACCAGCACTTCAATATCATTTTTATGAAATTCTTTCACCAGATCCTTAAATTCCCGCTCCGGTTCTTTCTCTTTCCCAGATGTGTACGAAGCTTTCGGCGCAAACAGATATCCCGCCCCATAGCCCCAGTAATTGAGCCGTCCGGTCGGTGTCCCGGTCGCATACGGATTCCCGTCTGCCCCATCCTCCATCATCACTTCCTGAAATTCATTCGGCATCATTAATTCAACTGCTGTGATACCCAATTCCTTTAAATAGGGAATTTTCTCCGTCAGCGCACGGAACGTTCCCCGCTCCCCGGTGCCGGAAGAAGTATGACGGGTAAATCCGCGCACATGCAGCCGGTACAGGATCGTATCATCATACGGATGTTTCAGCGGCTGATCCATTTCCCAGTCATACGCTTCTTCCGGGAAACGGCAGCGGACCGGACGGAGCGCCGCTTTTAAATCGCCCCAGCGCTCATGTCCTGTATAGATGCGCCCGCACGGATCCGGCAGCTCCCCCTGCTCAGTCTCGATCGTGTATTCCAGTCCCGAAAAATCATCGCCCGCAAGCTCCATCATCCAGAGATCCCCCACCCGTTCTTCCGGGGAAAATGGGATCCGGACACCCTGTTTTTTACCTGTCTCATAAATTGTCAGATGGCAGAATGTCCCCGGTGCCTCGACGCACAAGTGCATTCCCGTCTCTGTCCGCTTGATTCCCGGTGTAAAATCAGGGGTTCTTATCTTCTGTCTCACGATTTTTTCTGCTTTCACCTGTATCCCCTCCACGTTTTCATACGGCACTTTCGGTTCCAAAAGTGCCTATTTGTGAGCAGCCGCCTGCGCCTGTTACAGTCCACACATATGCAGACTGTAACAGGATTTTGCCGATGCTTCGCATTCCAAATCGGCAAAATCTGCCACCTCCACGCTTTCATACGGCACTTTCGGTTCCAAAAGTGCCTACTTGTGAGCAGCTGCCTGCGCTTCTATTTTTTCCGCCAGATCGTTCAGATACATCCAGCGGTCCATCTTTTCTTCCAAAAGAGCTTCTTTTTCCTCTTTTTCCTTTATGATGCCGTTCAGAGCCGTATAATCGCGGGCAGAGTCCTGCATCTGCTGCTCCAGATCCGCGATTGCCTCTTCCAGCGCCGCGATATCATCCTCGATCGTCTCCCACTCTTTCTGCTCCATATAGCTGAATTTGAGCTTTTTCTCGCGCTGGCGGCCGCGGTTTTTATCCTTTGCCGTCTCCGCTGCATCTGACGTTCCCGCACCAGAAGCGCCTCCGGTCTTCTGGCCTCTGCCGTGTTCCTGACCGGATTCCTCCATCTCTGCCGCTATGCGTTCCCCGCAGGCTGCCTGATAGTCGGTATAGCCGCCCTCGTACTGACGGATCGCGCCGCCGCCCTCAAAGGCGAAGATCCGGCGCACTACGCGGTCAAGGAAATACCGGTCATGCGATACCGTAATCACGATCCCCTGGAAATGATCAAGATAATCCTCCAGAATCGTCAGCGTGCCGATATCGAGGTCGTTGGTCGGCTCGTCGAGCAGAAGGACGTTTGGCGCGCCCATCAGGATATGGAGCAGATAGAGTCTGCGCCGCTCGCCGCCCGATAGCTTGCCGATCAGCGTGTACTGCATATGGGACGGGAACAGGAACCGTTCCAACATCTGGGATGCCGATACCAGCCCGTCCGCCGTCCGCACGTACTCTGCCACATTTTTAATGTAGTCGATCACGCGCATCGACTGATCCATATCTTCGTTTTCCTGTGAAAAATAACCCATTTTTACGGTCTGGCCGATGATCGTCTCGCCCGAATCCGGTTTCACCCAGCCGGTAATCATCTTCATCAGCGTCGATTTGCCGCTGCCGTTCGGTCCGATGATGCCGATGCGGTCATCCTTCAAGAAGATATAGGAAAAATCATCGATCAGGAGGCGGTCACCATACGCCTTATGAAGATGGTGTGCCTCGACCGTGGTTCGTCCGAGACGGCTGGAAATCGAGCTCATCTCCACATTTCCATCTACTTTCGGCGCTTCCACCGCACTCAACGCCTCGAAGCGCTGAATACGCCCTTTCTGCTTCGTGCTGCGTGCCTGTGCGCCGCGCCGGATCCACGCCAGCTCCGTCCGCAGGATATTCTGGCGTTTCTGCTCCGAGCTCACCGCCATCGCCTCGCGCTCTGCCTTTAATTCCAGATAGCCCTCATAGCCGGACTGATAACTGTACAGCTTTCCCTTGTCCAGTTCGACGATGCGGTTCGTCACGTTATCAAGGAAATACCGGTCGTGCGTGATCATCAGAAGCGCGCCGCGGAATTTTTTCAGGTACTCTTCCAGCCAGTCCGCCATCGCACTGTCCAGATGGTTCGTCGGCTCGTCTAAAATCAACAGATCCGCAGTCGATAACAGCACCGCTGCGAGCGCAACGCGCTTTCTCTGTCCGCCCGAAAGTGTCTCCACCTTGGCACTATAATCGGTGATTCCAAGCTTATTCAGCATGGATTTCGCATCGCCCTCGAGATCCCAGGCGTGCTCATGCGCCATATTTTCTCGGATCACGCAGTCTAAGACGGTCCGTCCCGCTTCAAACTCCGGATTCTGAGGCAGATAACGGATATAGAGATTTCGTCCCTTTACCACCGTACCCTCATCCGGCTCTTCCAGACCGGCTACAATCTTTAGAAGAGTAGATTTTCCGGTTCCGTTGATGCCGATGAGACCAATCTTATCACCTTCACCGATGGAAAATGCCACGTCATCAAAAAGCAGCCGTTCCGTATATGATTTTTTCAGATGTTCTGCTGTCAGTAAATTCATGTCTCATCCCGATCCTTTATCTGTAATTCTACCGGGCAGTGATCCGAACCCAGTATCTCCGTATGAATCTGTGTGCCCGCCAGCCGGTCCTTCAGGCTCTTGGAAACACAGAAATAATCAATCCGCCACCCAGCATTCTTCTCGCGCGCCTTAAACCGGTACGACCACCAGGAATAAACGCCCTCTTTATCCGGGTAAAAATAGCGGTACGTGTCGATATATCCAGAGTCCAGAAGCTCCGTAAACTTGCTTCTCTCCTCATCCGTAAATCCGGCATTTTTCCGGTTCGTCTTTGGATTTTTCAGGTCAATCTCCGTGTGCGCCACATTCAGATCCCCACAGAAAATGACCGGCTTTTTCTCCTCCAGCTTCTTCAAAAACTGGCGGAAATCATCCTCCCACTGCATCCGGTACGGAAGTCTCGCCAACTCATTCTGGGAGTTCGGCGTATAGCAGGTCACCACATAATAATCCGGGTACTCCGCCGTAATGACGCGCCCTTCATGATCGTGCTTCTCAATGCCAAGACCGTAGCTCACGCTAAGCGGCTCCTCCTTCGAAAACAACGCTGTTCCCGAATACCCCTTCTTCTCCGCATAGCTCCAATACTGATAATACCCCGGAAGCTCCAGATCAATCTGCCCTTCCTGCAGCTTGCTCTCCTGAATACAGAAAATATCCGCATCCAGCTCATGGAATACATCCAGAAATCCCTTCCCCACACACGCCCGCAAGCCGTTTACGTTCCAGGAAATCATTTTTTTCATTCTATCTCTCCTTTTTATCAAATAAAGTTTTTCCGATACATAAAAAGACAGCAGGCAGGTGGCAGACGCTCCGAAACTGGTCTGTGGATGCAGAGCAGGCTTTCGCCTATCAGTTGTACGCATCTTGAACACGCTTGTCTGAATGGGGCGGACGCAAGTCCGACACAGACGAACAAGTGTAGTGAAAGCAAGCGAACAACGATAGTGCGAAGAGCCAGCGGCGCATTCACAGACCTGTTTCGGGGCGGCTGCTGCCTGCCCCACCTCTCTCATTTTTATAAATCTACGTGTAAATCCTGATGTTTAATCCCATGTTTCTCCACATATCCCGTCAGCATCAGGGTCAGCGCACCATCACCCGTTACGTTGCAGGCAGTACCAAAACTGTCCTGAAGCGCAAAGATCGTCAGCATCAGCGCCGTTCCAGTCGCATCGAAACCGAGGACACCGGTGATCAGTCCCAGGGATGCCATAACCGTACCGCCCGGAACACCCGGTGCACCTACGGCAAATACACCTAAAAGAACACAGAACAGAACCATCGTCATCATATCCGGGAGGGCGCCGTACAAAATCTTGGATACCGTCATGACAAAGAATACCTCGGTCAGAACCGAACCGCACAGATGGATATTCGCAAACAGCGGAATACCGAAATCAACCATATCGTCACGAAGCGGCTCTGCCTTTTTGGCACAACTGAGCGCCACTGCCAGGGTCGCCGCAGAAGACATCGTACCGACTGCCGTCAGATATGCCGGACCATAATGCTTGATAACGCCTCTCGGGTTACGGCCAGAGTAAATACCAGCCAGTGTATACAGCAGCGCCATCCAGATATAGTGGCCTGCCATAACAATCAGGATAACCGAAATGAAGATCGGAGCCTGTTTTGTGATGGTTCCCTCATATGCCAGGGAACAGAACGTAAATGCGATGTAAACCGGAAGAATCGGAATGACAATCTTCTGTACTATCTCCAGAACGATCTTCTGGAACTCGTCTAAGAGTTTCGTTACCGTCACCGCCTTGGTCCAGGTCGCTGCCAGACCAATCATAATGGAAAATACCAGCGCACTCATGACGCCCATGATCGGCGGAATGTCCAATTTAAAGACAACCTCCGGCAGACTGCGCAGTCCATCGACTGCCGACTGAATCGACATATGCGGAATCAACGTATATCCGGCTGCCATCGAAAACAGCGCCGCGCCAAGAGACGATGTATACGCCAGAATCAGCGCTACTCCAAGCAATCTGGAGGCATTCTTTCCAAGCTTCGTGATCGACGGGGCAATAAAGCCGATGACGATCAGCGGTACACAGAACGAAATAATCTGCCCAAAAATGTAATTCAGCGTCACAACGAGATTCATAAAACTTTCATTTGCTATAAGACCGGCAATAATACCGATCGCTACACCCAGCGCCAGCCGAAACGGCAGGCTTTTCATCAACTTGCTCATACCCATTTTTCCTTCCTAATACCTATCTCTTCATTCTTACTCTTCCCAAAGTTTTTTCGGATACAGACCGCCGTCCTTCATCCCCTGGATCGCGTCTGTCACCATCTTCTTATCTTCCTTGTAGGTCACGCCGTACCAGCGGTCCACGCTCTTTAACACGGTCACCTCGGCTTTCCCCTCTTTCAGAAGTTCATCCACCACAAACGGGAGGAAATACTCACATTTGAGTGGATTTACCGACAGGTTTTTCTCCAAAAATGGAACAAAGCGCGCCTTTAACTCCTTTAAGATGCTGGAAGTAAAGCCCCAGAGGTTCATCGATACAAGCGTATCCTCCCCCAGCTGCTCCCAGGTTGCGCCGTCATCCTCGGTATATTCCGCCTGATCGCCGTGCTTCTCGATGCGCGTTCTCTCGTGGATATCCGCCAGATGTCCATCCGCATCCACCGTACAGACGCCGCGCGCCACATGCCCGTTTTCCGTCAATGTGTTGTAGAGATGATAGGCAACCATCGCATACTGATATTTGTCATCATCACCGCAGGATGCCAGACGATCATAGATCGCCTTGAACGCCGATTTTCCATAGTAATCATCCGCGTTGATCACCGCAAACGGTCCGTCGATCACCTCGCTGCAGCAGAGAATCGCATGACCGGTTCCCCACGGTTTGACGCGTCCCTCCGGAACCTCAAACCCATCCGGAAGACGGTCATTTTCCTGATACACATACTCCACCTGCACGTGCTTTTCCATGCGGTTTCCGATATGTTCCTTAAACTCTTTCTCAATCGATTTCTTGATAATAAATACGACCTTTTCGAATCCAGCCTCGACTGCGTCGAAGATCGAAAAATCAATGATCAGATCTCCTTCCCGATCGACCGGATCAATCTGCTTCAAGCCGCCGTACCGACTGCCCATACCAGCCGCCATGATCACCAGAACTGGCTTCTGACTCATGAAAATTGTCCTCGCTTTCTGTTTCTTATCCACAATCCTGCCGTTTTCATTCAAAGCAGAATTGCCTATTTCCTTTTATTTTAAACTAATTCGGGCAGACTGTAAACAGTAAAACAAAAACCCGGCTGCCGTTTTATTCCATAGAGCGGATATTCTTTTTTTGTTTACATTTTTATAAATGTATTGTTTACTGTTTCTACACCAGTTAATTGTATCTTTTAGTTCTGCGCATACTTGTATGATAGATTGTTTTCACAAATATTTGATGTATGTGGGAGGTGCTTTAAATGATTGCTGCTGGTGACCGGCTCCGTGATTTACGGGAGGACAAAGGAAAAACGCAGGCGGAAATTTCCAGTCTGCTGGGTACAACTCAGCAAATCTATTCCCGCTATGAAACAAACCGGACGGATCTGCCTCTTCGGCATCTGATAAAGCTGGCGGATTATTACCAGGTCAGCGCCGACTATATTCTCGGTCGAACCTCCTACCCGAAGAATCCGCCCGAAATGGCGAAACCATTTCTTAAAAATGTCACCTATGGAGAGGTCAATGGGCGTATCTCATCATTCCAGACTTCCACGAAAAAGCAGTTGATCGAATACATCAATTACCTGGTTTATCTGGAATCACGCCATAAGAAGGATTGATCGCGGTGAAAACGGGACATTGACACCATAGATGTGCAAAAGACAGCTCCAGGCATCGCTCACATGCAGCGTCTGGGGCTGTCTTTTATCTTTCAGACTTTTGTCTAAATCACTTTGATTCCAGCTCTTAGTCGTCCTCTTCCTCACTATCCGTAACAGTAAATACCTGACGTTTTCTCGCCATCTCATCGTTTGCCAGATACTCATCGTAAGTAGTAATCTTATCGATCAGCTTGCCGTTTACGATTTCCATGATACGGTTTGCGGTCGTCTCAACGATCTGGTGGTCACGGGAGGAGAATAACAGCACGCCCGGGAACTTGATCATACCGTTGTTCAGAGCGGTAATGGACTCCATATCCAGATGGTCGGTCGGCTCGTCCAGAATCAGGACATTGGAACCGGAGATCATCATCTTAGAAAGCATGCAGCGCACCTTCTCACCACCAGAAAGAACGCGGACCTTCTTCACGCCGTCCTCACCGGCAAACAGCATACGTCCTAAGAATCCGCGGACATAGGTCACATCCTTAACCGGAGAGTACTGGGTCAGCCAGTCTACGATCGTGTCGTCGTTATCGAACTCTTTCGAATTGTCCTTCGGGAAATATGCCTGACTGGTGGTCAGACCCCATTTATAGGATCCCTCATCCGGCTCCATCTCGCCGGAAAGAATCTTGAAGAGAACGGTCTTTGCCTGCTCGTTCGGTCCTACAAATGCCACCTTGTCCTCGCGTCCGAGAATGAAGGAAATATTATCAAGAACCTTCACACCATCGATAGTCTTAGACAGGTTCTCTACGCTTAATACCTCATTACCGATCTCACGTTCCGGACGGAAGTCGATATACGGGTACTTACGGCTGGACGGTTTGATCTCATCTAACTCAATCTTCTCCAGAGCACGTTTTCTGGAGGTTGCCTGTTTAGACTTGGAAGCATTGGCAGAAAATCGCTGGATGAACTCCTGCAGCTCCTTGATCTTCTCTTCCTTCTTCTTATTGGCTTCCTTCATCTGCTTGATCATCAGCTGGCTGGACTCGTACCAGAAATCGTAGTTTCCGGCATAGAGCTGAATCTTGCCATAGTCGATATCTGCGATCTGGGTGCAGACTTTATTTAAGAAGTAACGGTCATGGGATACCACGATAACCGTATTCTCAAAGTTGATCAAGAACTCCTCGAGCCATGCGATCGCATCGAGATCCAAGTGGTTTGTCGGCTCGTCGAGAAGCAGGATGTCCGGGTTTCCGAACAGTGCCTGTGCCAGAAGAACTTTGACCTTCTGGGCACCGGTCAGATCTGCCATCTGTTTGTAGTGGAGATCCGTCTCGATTCCCAGACCATTTAAAAGGTTCGCCGCGTCGGACTCTGCCTCCCAGCCGTTCATCGTGGCGAACTCGCCCTCCAGCTCGGCAGCCTTGACGCCGTCCTCCTCGGAGAAGTCTTCCTTCATGTAGATGGCTTCCTTCTCTTTCATGATCTCGTAGAGTCTCGCATTTCCCATAATAACGGTATCAAGTACCGGATATGCGTCATATTTAAAGTGATCCTGCTGTAAGAATGAAAGTCTCTGTCCCGGTGTGATGATAACCTCACCATTGGTCGGTTCCAGCTGTCCGGACAGGATTCGTAAAAAGGTAGACTTTCCGGCACCGTTGGCACCGATGAGTCCGTAGCAGTTTCCCTCGATAAATTTAATGCTTACGTCCTCAAATAACGCCTTCTTTCCTACTCGCAGTGTTACATTGCTTGTACTAATCATGGCAATTTCCTTTCATACTGTTCAAATCGTTCATACTCCCCAGGTGCATCTTTGCCCCGGGCGGGTGCAATCCATGTATATTTTACAGGTTTTTCCCGAATTTGCAAGCATTTTACGGGTTTTTATTCCCATCCGCCAAAAACTAAAATCTTCCGAACGTATCCACCAGCCAGGACAAATAATCTGCCCGCTCATCCGTAAACTGCCCCGGAACCAGACGCCAGCGCCAGTTTTCCCCGAGGGTTCCCGGCGTATTCATGCGCGCCCAGTTATCGAGTTTCAACACATCCTGCATCTGGAAAATGGCAACGCTCGCGACTGAACCGTATGCCGCGCGGAACACGCGGTCTACCACCTCACTCTGGTGTGCTGCACCGAGGTAATCGGCAATGTACTGAAGTTCCCACCACTGACGTTTTTCCGGTTTGAAATACCCCGCCAGCGTCTCATTGTCGTGCGTTCCACCGTAGACTACGGAGTTCGGGTCATAGCAGTGCGGCAGATGCTCGTTGAAACGGTCGCCACTGAACGCAAACTCAATGATCTTCATGCCCGGATAGCCCGTCTCTGCCAGCAGATCCTTGACCTCCTGACAGAAGACACCCAGATCCTCCGCGATGATCTTCGTCTCGCCTGCCGCCTCGTCAAGTGCGTCGGTCAGCTTTTTGCCCGGACCCTTCTCCCACTCGCCGTCTTTCGCAGTCACAGCGCCATACGGGATTGCATAATACTGCACCACGCCGATGAAATGGTCGATCCGCACCGCATCGTAGAGCTTCGCGGACGCTTTCATCCGGCTTCGCCACCAGGCGAAATCGGTTTGTTCCATTTTCTCCCAGTCGTAAAGCGGGTTGCCCCAGAGCTGTCCATCCTCTGAAAATGCATCCGGCGGCACACCCGATACCTTGAGTGGCGTCAGATTTTCCTCGTCGAGCTGGAACAGCTCCGGGTGGCTCCAGACATCCGCGCTGTCGAGCGCCACGTAAATTGGAATATCGCCGACGAGCTGAAGTTCTTTTTCTTTTGCATACTGTTTTAATTTTTTCCACTGTTCAAAAAACTTAAACTGTAGGAACTTCCAGTAATTTATTTCTTCTGCCAGCTCTTCGCGGCATGCCGAAAGCGCCTCCGGACGGCGGAACCGGATGTCCTTGTCCCAGTCCATCCAGCCTTTTCCTTCATATTTACCCTTGACTGCCATGTAGAGCGCATAGTCGTCCAGCCATTCTTCATTTTCTTCCAGAAATGCCTGATATTCCACACTTTCCTTATGGCTGCTCCGCTCATACGCCTTGCGCAGAAGCGGAAAACGGTAATAATACAGCGCGTCATATTTGACCTGATCCTGCTTGTCGCACCACCAGCAGGCGTCTATCTCATCCTGGGTCAGAAGTTTCTCGTCTTTCAGCGTATCCAGATCAATAAAATACGGATTTCCCGCAAATGCAGAGTAGGACTGGTACGGGCTGTCCCCGTAGCAGGTCGGTCCCATCGGAAGCACCTGCCAGTACGTCTGGCGTCCGCGTTTTAACTGATCAATAAACTCATACGCCGCCCGTCCGAACGTACCGATTCCATACGGCGACGGCAGGCTGAAAATCGGCATCAGCACGCCTGCGCCGCGTTTTAACATTGTCTTCATCGCTTCATTTCCTCCCATTCTGCCCGATATACTGTCTCACCGCTGCAGATGGTATAGTGAACCTTTCCATAGAGCTTCGCTCCCGCAAACGGGGAGTTGGAGGCCTTGGAATGGAATTTTTCTACGGTATATGGTGTCTGGTCGTCAAAAAGAACCAGATCCGCCGCGCCGCCCTCGCGGATGCGTCCCGCCTCCTTCATCCGGTACAGCTTCGCCGGATTCAGGCACATTTTCTCAAACAGAGTCAGATAATCAATGTGACCAGCTTTTACCAGCCTGGTAACTGCCAATGGCAGGGAGGTTTCCAGCCCGATGATGCCGCTCGGCGCCTCGGTCAGCGGTTTTGCCTTCTCCTCGGCGCTGTGCGGTGCATGATCCGTCGCAATCATATCAATCGTGCCGTCCTTGATTGCCTCAATCAACGCCTCGCGATCCGCGGCACTCCGCAGCGGCGGATTCATTTTCGCCAGTGTTCCGTACTCCAGAACCGCCGTCTCGTCCAGTGTAAAATGATGCGGTGTCACCTCCGCCCAGACATGCGCGCCCAGCTTTTTCGCCAAGCCGACCATCTGCACTGCATTGCGGGAACTGATGTGCTGGATATCCACATCTGCGCCCGTGTGAAGCGCGATCATGCAGTCGCGCGCCACCATCGAATCCTCCGCCAGCGCCGGGGAACCGCCGATTCCCAGCTGCTCGGACACCGGACCGCGGTTGATGCCGTTGTTGAAAATAAATGCCGGATCCTCCTCATGGAAGCTGAGCGGCACATTGAGGCTTTTCGCCGTCTCCATCGCCTCTTTGACCAATTTTTCGCTCATCAGCGGGATTCCGTCATCCGTAAATCCGATCGCACCCGCCTCTTTGAGGGCGTCCATATCGGTCAGTTCTTTTCCCTGAAATCCCTTCGAGACTGCCGCGCAGGTTTCCACATGGATTCCCGTTTTCGCGCCCTTTTCCAGAATATACCGGACAATCTCCGGCGTGTCGGCAACCGGTTTCGTGTTTGCCATACAAACCACCGTCGTAAAGCCGCCCGCCTTCGCAGCCGCCGCGCCCGTCTCGATGTCCTCCTTGTAGGTCAGACCCGGATCGCGGAAATGCACGTGGACGTCCACCAGTCCCGGCGCAACGATCAGCCTTCTGCGTCCAGCACCTCGGCATCTGCGGGATGGACGGTGCGTCAGATGCCGCATCTGATTCTGCTTTTGTATCTTTTTTCACGATTTTCTGGATTTTCCCATTTTCAATCCACAAATCTGCCCTTCCGTCGAATCTGCTCTCCGGATCGATGACTCTGCCGTTTTTAATTATTTTTACCATTCTAACCCCTTTTTAACTCATATGTTAAAACGTAACTGTTCAGTACTTTCACAGTCACGTCAAAACATTTTTTCAGACAAACTCAGCCCTTAACTCCTCTTTGCCGGCACGATCTCCAGCCAATATCCATCCGGATCGTTAATGAAATAAATACCCATCGCCGGATTTTCAAAACAGATGCATCCCATTTCCTTATGTTTGACATGTGCCGCCTCCATGTCTTCCGTCTCAAATGCCAGATGGAACTCATTGTCGCCCAGGTTGTAGGAGTCCTTCTCCCAGTCGCGCAGCCAGGTCAGCTCCAGCTGGTAGCCGGTCGTGGCGTCGCCCAGATAAACGAGTATAAAGCTTCCGTCTGCCGCCTCCTTGCGGCGTACCTCCTTAAGTCCCAGTGCTTCCTCATAAAATTTCAGTGACTTGTCCAGATCGATGACATTGAAATTGTTGTGTGCAAATGTAAATTTCATCGGATAAACTCCTCTCCTTCCTTGTGAATCTCTACAATCCGATCCCGCCAGCCTTCACTGGATGGATGTTCGATTAATTTTGGTATAATCGTATAATCTTCCCAGAAATGCATCGGGAAAATCCATTTTGTGTCCGCCTGCTCCATAAAACCGGCAGCGCCCAGATAAAACCACTGCTCCTGTCTCGGATCGACCGGGATAAATGCCAGATCCGCCGTGCGCCCGGAAAGCTTTTTCATCTCCTGTTTATAAGAAGCCGCCATATTCCGGTTCCATGCCATATCTTCGCCTTCCCACCACCAGTTATTTAAGTCACCGGCGTGATAAATCTCCTTTCCTTCGCAGGAGAGCCAGAAGGCGACGCCTTCGTCAGTGGAATGGAACGTCTCGACGATAAGGCTTTCTTCAGAAATATTCAGGCAAAATCTTTCTCCTGCCTTTACCAGCCGTATCCTGTCTTTATATCGTTTACGATATTCCTCCGGTATCTTTTTCCCAATCTCTTTTGAGAGAATATAAAAAACATTTTCCCGTTTCTCTCCCAGCTGAAAGATTACCGGAGCATAATGATCGGCATGGAAATGGCTCGCAAAGATAAAGAGGGGCTTCCCTGCCGGAAACTCCGGGAGAGTTCCCTTAAAATAATCAAACAGAATCACGGCATTTTCAAGCTCAACTGAAAACGAGCTGTGATGAATATATGTGATTTTCAAACGAATTAATTCCCTTCTATAATGAAAAAGAATGTGCCTTGGCACATTCTCGCGCCGAGCGCAGTCGCTTGCGACATGTTTCTGCTTCGCGCGAGTGCGCATCATTGGCACGTTAGTGCCTTTTTGTGTAATAGGAAATTTCAAGGAATTTCCTATTACACGAAACAACAGCCAGCCAAAAGTATCCCGCATACGATACTCGCAGCGCTTTCAGCCGGCTGTGCTCTCTTCGCAACCTTTAGTTTTCTTTCTTGCTCTGTGCTTTTGCTAAGAATTTCTCATTTTTGATGATGAAACGCTCATGTGTGCCGCCGCCGATGGAACCTTTCGCATCAAATGCCTCTACCTTAAATACGAGACGTCTGCCGTCTACTTCTACCAGCTCACTCTCGCACCAAACCTGCATGCCGACTGGGGTCGCTGCATTATGGGCAATTTCCAGCTTTGTACCAACGGTTCCCTCACCGTCGTTTAAGTACGGAGCCACGCTCATCCACGCGGTTTTCTCCATCAGTGCAACCATCGCCGGAGTTGCAAACACCGGTAACAGACCGCTTCCCACTGCTGCTGCGGAATTTTCATCCGTAACCATAACTTCCTGTCTTCCCTTGATACCAGCTTCTAACATATTGTCTGCCTCTCTTTCTTTTTTGCGCCAAAATCTGCGCTGTATCAAATTTTTGTAACCGTCCCGTGCTTCCACAGCCGCCATCACTCTTTTAGCGGTATCCGTCTGTATTTCCCCGCCTTACAGCGGTTTGCCGCACTTTGGACAGTACGAAAAATCCTCATCCGTCTCAAATCCACAGGACGGACAGACCTTATGACGGTGTAATGCATCACTTCCCGTCCACGGATTTCCATTTCCATCCTGCCGAAGTGTCAGATCTCTTTCCGTGATCTCGACCTCCTCGCCCCGAAGCAGCCTCTTTCCCACCTCCGGATCCAGCTCATAGACCGCACCGCAGCACGACATTTCTACGAAAAAGCGCCGGTTCCATTTAAAAATCGGGATAAAAAAGAAACTAAAATACATATAGGTCATGTACACCTGATACCGCCCATAAGCGCCGCAGCGCCCGCAGATCACTGTTTTCAGGTACTCCAGCGGCTTCACGCCGGAACTGATGCCACCGATAAAAAACATCCGTCTCCCCTCCTGCCATAGAACAAAGAATGTGCTCTGGCACATTCTCGCGCCGAGCGCGGTCGCTTGCGACATGATTCCTCTTCGCGCGAGTGCGCACATATATACATCATACCTAAGTAGCGCGTCTTTCGCAAGATTTTTTTACGCTCTAATGCAATTCTGATGCGTTTCTGTTCACGGGTAGGCACTTTTGGAACCGAAAGTGCCGTAAGAAAACGTGGTGGCAGCAGGAATTTGCCGTATTGAAATGCGAAGCCACGGCAAATTCCGTTACTGGGCACGTATGCGTGTACAGTAACCAATTCCTTTCTGATAAAAGGTAACCGTTTGCAGGCAAAGGTCTTCTATGCTATGATACGTTTCATAAGAATTACATGATTTGATACTTTATGATTCAAGGTTTTATAACTTGATATTCCATTGATATAAGCAAAAATATTTTTAAAAAAGAGGATGCCCTGCCATGAACACACATACAACAAACCTGCCTGCAATCGAAACACACACTTTCCCCAACTCCCACATCATCTCCTGCCGGAACCTGAACCTCGCCCAGATCGCCGCCTCTGGTCAATGTTTCCGTATGCTTCCGGTTCCGGAAAAACCGGGGAGCTGGTCACTCATCAGCGGGACGCACTATCTGGAAATTTCCGGGACGCCGGACGGTTTCTTCTTCGACTGCCCGGACGAAGCGCTTCCTTTCTGGAAACAATACTTCGATCTCGGCACCGATTACGGCTCTTTCATCGCCTCCATCCGCGCAGACGATGCCTACCTCGCGGCGGCGGCAGACGCCGGTTCCGGCATCCGGATTCTCCGTCAGGATCTCTGGGAAATGATGATCACCTTCCTGATCTCCCAGCAGAAAACCATCCCAAAGATCCGCGAAGCCGTCGAAGCCCTGGCAAAAAAATACGGTGCGAAGAGAACCGCCGCCCTGTCCGACGGTTCCATCCGCACCTACTATTCTTTTCCCTCGCCCGAAGAACTGGCATCTGCCAGCCTGGACGACCTATTAACCTTAAAACTCGGCTACCGCGCCAAATACATCCACCGCCTCATCCAGGATGTCCTCGCCGGAACCGTATCCTTAGAATCCCTCGCAGCCCTGCCGCCGGACGAAGCCATGACCGCACTTACCAGCCTCTATGGCATCGGTCCCAAGGTCGCCAACTGCGTCTGCCTCTTCGGACTCCACCACATCGACGCCTTCCCCGTCGATACCTGGATTGAACAGATCCTGACCAAAGAATACCTTCCCAAACACCCCATCCGCTACCGCCGCCTTCCAAAAAGCCGCCTGTACACTACTATTATCCAGGATTTTTTTGGAAGCTATAAAGGATACGCAGGGGTAATGCAGCAGTATATCTTTTATTATGAGCGCAGCATCCGAAACGGAAAATCCTAAAGATTCAGCAGCGCCAACGCCACCAAAATAATCCCGCATCCCCCAATCTGTCTCCGGCTGATTGGATCCCCGAGCACCAGCACGCTCACAAAGCTGACCACCAGGATCGTGCCGACACTAAAGCTCGGATACACGATAAACGCCGGCAGTCTCGACACACTCGCCAGCAGCAGCGAGGTTGAAAAATAGTTTGGAAATCCGACTGCCACACCACTCAAAAAGTCCATCTTTCCAATCTTGCGGCGGGTTCTCTGCTGCTCGAGAAATGCCAGAACCACAGTCAGAACCAGTGCGGTCAGGAACGTATAGAACAGAAACAGCGCATCAAACCGTCTCTCGCCGATCCGCTCCGTTACCTTGGACATCCCGTCTGCCATACCGCTGACGACAAATAAAACGAGCAGAAGTCCCGCCGAACCCATCCTCCGTCTGCGTCCGCAGCCGCGGTCCCCCTCGCTGTTGATGACCCAGATCGCCACAATAACCAGCACGATCCCCACCAGCTGGAACAGCGTTGGGATCTCACCTAAAAACAGGATACTCGCCGTGACCGGAATCACGATACCAAGCTTCGCAAATGCCGACGACAGAACTGCCCCATTTTCACGGATGCATTTCTGCATTAGAACCAGATTTCCTGTAAACAAAAATCCATTCACGATTCCCGTGAGAACCGCCGTCCGGCTGCCTGCCGCAAAGATATTTTTATCTGGAAGCAGAACAAACGCCACCACCAGGCAGGTCACATAATTTCCAACCAAAATCCCATACCGGTTATCGCTGAACGTCTCACTGATCCGCAGCGCCAGCGCCAGGGACGCGCTGAAAAGAATCGCAAAAATCAGATAAATCATACCTACTTATAAGAGATCGCCGGTCTCCCGGAATTTCCGGTAATGATGCGTTCTCTTTGCCTCCTCCAGTTTTTTAAGCATGGCCGGGATATCCCCGTTTAAGGTTCCCGCCAGAATCACGTAGTTCGACGCATGGTTCGTCCGGAATACAGTGCCCGGAGAATCCACATTTTTCAGGAAAATTTCCATTTCATCCACAATTTCATCCGGAGTTATCCGCTGGAACCGCCCTTCCACGACATCTGCATACATCGGCGTGCCCTCGTACAGGCGCAGCGTCAGGAAGGATGCGTACTCCGGGTTCATCGCCGTGATGAGCTTCGCACAGGACAAGGCATGTTCCTCCACCTTGCTGCGTCCGCCAAGCCCCGAAATCAGCGTCACTGAGGTCGCGATGCCGCAGCGTTTCAGCTTCTGCCCTGCCTCAATGGTCTGTTCCGCCGTCACGCCTTTATTGATATATTTTAAAATCTCATTGTCGCCGGATTCCGCGCCCACATAGACGATTCCGAGTCCCGCCTCGCGCAGGCGGATCAGCTCTTCTTCCGATTTCCGCAAAATATCCTGTGCCGTTCCGTAGGAAGCCACCCGCTTCACACCCGGATACAGGCGGTGGATCGCATCCAGAATCACCAGAAGATCCTCTGTTTTCATAACCAGCGCATCGCCGTCCGCCAAAAATACCTTCTCGATATACGGCGCATACGGATTGTGCGAAACCTCCGTCAAATCTGCCAGAATCTCCGCCAGGCTCCGGATCCGGAACTTCTTTTCTTTATACATATTGCAAAAGCCGCAGGTGTTGTGTGCACATCCGATCGTCACCTGAATGATCAGGCTGCGCGCCTCACTCGGCGGTCTGTATACAATTCCCTCGTAGTCCATATGATTCCTCCTTTTTCTGTATCTCCTCTGCCGGACTGCCCGCATCTGCTCCGGCAGTTTCCCCATTTTCTGCATTCTCCGGGTTTTCTATCGTCTCCCCCGGCAGCGGGAAATCCACGCCCGCTTTCAGCTCCAGCACCGTGTTGTTCGTCCGGGCATCGTGCAGGATCGCCTGCAGCCTTGCCAGCCAGAAATCATTGCCGCTGTAACGGATCCAGTACTGATATGCCTCGCTTTTTCTGATCTTTGCCACATCAATCTTCGTGCCCGAACAATAATCACGGTTCATATCGGCATAGAGCCTTGCCATCTCTTCTTTGATATCCTTTGATGCCGACTGCAGCGCCTTAAACGCCTGTTCCGAAATCACATCTACCAGAAACTGATCCGCATAAGCATCAAAATTGAGAAGATTCTCGTCTTCTTCCCCGTAGCGCTGCGCCCAGCCTGCTATGTCTACCTTTTTTGTATGGTAGGACAGACTGCCATCCGCCTGCCATTTTAGGATACTGTACTGGCACGGCGCCATTGGAAGCGGGGAAGTCACTATCTCCCGGATTCCATATCCGCCCGGTGTGTTCAGATTTGACGTATGCTTCTTGATTCTCTGCAAATGCAGATGCCCGCTCAAATACACCGGAACTCCATATGCTTCCAGAAGCGCGGTCACTTCTTTCGTATTTTCAATCGTGCATTCCTCCGGATAGAGTGTACTCTCATCCAGCAGATTGTGGTGTGAAACCGGAATGACCGTCACACCCTGTTTTTTCGCCTCCTCCAGCTGCATTTTCATCCACGCAACCGTCTCTTCGCTTAGCTTTCCGCCCGTCTCATGGACCGGTTCACACATGCAGCTGTCCAGCATCATCAGCCAATATTTTTCATCCAGGCGGTAAACATAACTCAGCGAATCCGAAGCCCGGGACACCGCCTGATCATAGCCAAACTTATGGTAAATCTGGTAAAACTCTTCCGAACTTGTTCCCTCTGCCGGGGATACCTGATCATCAAAATACGTTGCCGCCCACGGATGGTTAATATCATGGTTGCCCGGAATCACCAGCACCGGAATTCCCGCTGCCTGCACCCGCTCTAGCTTCTCTGCAAGCGCTTCATGGTTTGCTTTCTCACCATTCTGGGAGAGATCTCCGCTCAAAACCAGTGCCGATGGATGCGCCGTCCGCACCTCCTCCAGAAATGCCTCCGTGATCTCATCCAGATACGGCACGATCGTCCCATCATTTCCCATCGTATAGGTATCAAACGCCGACTGGAAATCTGTCATCTGCGGGGACTGATAGTGAAGATCCGTCGCCAGCCAGATGGTCGGCGGCATATAAACTGTCTCTTCCTGTGCCTTCTGGGGCTCTTTTTTTCTTTTATACAGCTGTTTCCGGGAAGTCCGGCGCTTTAAAGCCGTTTCTCCATCCGAAGCGTTCTCATCTGCATCATCCTGTATCACTTCCCCGGCGGATGATTCATCCTCCTCCAGATTCCCGGCGGCTCTATTTTTTTCATTCTCCGCCACATCGCCGCCATCTGTCTCAGCTTCCGAAGCTTCCGTCCCGGATGCATGCTTTTTCCCTGCATCCGGCACCAGCCATACAACCAGAAAAAGTGCGAGGACCAGCAGCAGAAGCTGTGTCCCCCGCACCAGAATCGACATCTGTCTTAACTGTTTCATGGCTGCTCCGGTTTCGGCGCATTGCTCTTACCTGTCAGAGTTTCCACACGCAGGCAGAGGACGGTGGTTCTCGCCGCTACCTCCGGAGCAAACTCATACGGTCCGCCCTCCGGGTCATACTGCTGCATGATCCTTGTCAGTGCCTCTCCTTTCTCCCCAGGATCAGCCACACGGGATAACCGTCCAGTCCCGCAGACACTCTCATAAATCATCGTGCTTCTGCATGCCGGTTCCAGAATCTTTATCTCTTTTTCATTCTGCACACAGAATGCCACCCGGTTGTCGCGCTCCATATGCTCAATCTTCGTTCCCACCGGAGCGCCGTGGAAATACAGCACCGGCGTCTCCTGGTCTTCGTTCCACACAAAACCATAATTTAACGGGATCACATACGGGTATTCATCCCCAGAAAAGGCGAGACTACACACCCGGCAGTGTTCCAAAATGGCTTTCTGCCCGTCTTTCGACTCAATCGCACGTTCTCCTCTTCGCATTATTTATCCCCCTTCTTATCCGAACCTTTCTTCTCCTGATTCTCTTTCTCCCGTTGCTCCCGTACCTTCTGGAACGCCTCGTCGCCGACTGCCACGCGGATAAACTCCTCCATCGCTTTCGTGAGGTACTTATTTCTCTTCTTGTACAAATAAACGTAACGGACCGCCAGCTCTTCATTCATCTTGTAAAAGCACAGCGGCACTTCATATGGAAGATTGACGATCAGGCCATCCGGGATGAAGGTCGCGCCCACGCCCCGTCCTGCCATGTTGAACGCAGAGACAACCTGGTCCGGTTTCATGATAATATTCGGCGAATAATTCTGGCGGCTGCACATCTTCATGCTGCGCTTGTAAATACTGTTTTCCTCTTTAACGAAGATAAACGGAGTACTCTTTAAGAGCGGCAGCGGCAGTACCGGGAACTCCGCCTGACTGTGGCGTCCTGCCCGGATATCTTCCGCGGTAAGCTGATACTGGGTCAGCTCCTCATTGATCGGAAAACTCTTCGGAACAGCCAGAATAATTCTCTCCGTGCTATAATAATACTTTTCATAATTTTTGTCATCCAGTTCCGAGTTATCGATCAGAAGATCCAGTTCCTCGGCAACCAGCTTATCGGTCAGCTGTGTGGTCGTGCCCTCCTGCAGATCAATCTTGATCTGCGGATACCGATGGGAAAACTCGCTCAACACGCCCGGAAGTACAAACGAGGTAAAAAAGATCGTTCCGCCAACCGACAGCTTGCCCGCCAGAAGCCCATTTAAGTTATTCAGTTGATTGAGCGTGTTCTGTTCCAGCGCAAACAGCTTTTCGATCGCGTCGATATAAACTTCACCGCCCGGCGTCAGTCCGATCGGAGAGGTGCTCCGGTCAAAAATCGGAGTTCCTATCTTTTTCTCCACCTTCTTGATCGCCGTGCTTAACGCCGGCTGCGTAATATACAGTTTCTGCGCCGCCTTCGAAAAACTCTTTTCCTCGTAGACCGCGTATACATACTCTTTTCCGTCGAACATGTTTCCTCCTATGTACCCTGCTTTTTCTCATCGCTGCATCCTGCGGGATATTTCATCCCGAAACTTCCCGCCCGTGAACATTCTCATTCCGTTCCATTCTTTTCCCTTTATCTACAGGGTTTCCGGCACTTTTGTCCACTTATGATTCTATAACAAAAAATTTATAATAATTATCTTCTTATTTATATTTGATTATATACGATGAATGATATATAATCAAGTTAAAGATAAGGAACAAGAGAAAATAATTCATCTTCTTATCTTTCTGGCATAGCCAACCACCCCGATTTTCCCCAAAATCGGTTCCCATATATTGATTATTCCTCATGAGCACGCACTGCAGAACCCTCGTTCCCCAACCAACCCGCAGTTGCGTGCTTATTTGTATGTAATTTTTACCCCGTCCAGCTCAGTTTCTATCAGCTCGTCCCCATCATATGACAATTTCAATGAAAAAAACGTATCCCTTTCAATCAGAAGCTTCAAAAAGATCCGATCGCCGTCCCAGAGCCGCAGAGCCGATACATCCTTTTTCGCCACCCAGGCAAGCTCGCCCTCGTCACATTCGCGAAGCGTTCCCTCAAATCCATCCGCCGTGTACAGGCACATATATTCCGTCGGCCAGCCTTTCGCGATAAACGTCACGATTCCGCGGAAGCGCCAGGAAGTCAGAGTCAGCCCTGTCTCCTCCTTCACTTCGCGCAACAGGCAGTTCTCCGGGCTTTCATTCTCCTCAAAATGTCCGCCGACGCCAATCCATTTTCCTTCATTCACATCCTGTTTCTTCTTGATGCGGTGCAGCATCAGATATGAATCGTCTTTTTCAATGTAGCAGAGCGTTGTCAGCGGCGAACGCTGTTTTTTTGTCTCTCCCATGCCTCCTGGTACCTCCATTTTTATTTAATGTACGCTCGGAATCTTCAGATGCCCGTAGTCCTTCGCCTCGTCCTCCAGGATATTCTGCAGAAAATCGCTCAGTTCGCTGACATAGCCGATCTTGTTCCAATCTTCTAGCACCGGATTTTCCTTTGCGGCTTCCTCGATCTGATACATCCGTCCTCATAATAATTCACGCACAGATCCGCGTAGTACGAAGCCATTTCCTGTTTCTTCTCGTCCGTAAAAAATGCATGGCGATCCTCGATATGGCGATTCAGATCCCGAATTGCATCGCGGATTGCCGCCCGACGCAGGATCGACTCCGAATAAGCCGTAAAATCTGCCAGATCTCGGTTGTGGTACGAGTGGCGTATCGCCCAGCCGTCCACATCGACAGGTTTCGCATCATACTGGTAGGTCCCGTCGTTCCAGATGCGGACAATCCCGTAATGGCACGGAGCCATCACCATGGAACCCGTCACAACCTCATAGATGCCCGTGTCCTCGTCTTCCTTATAATGCTGGATATGCAGATGTCCGCTCAAGTGCAGGCGCACGCCATGATCCGACAGCATCCGCACCAGTTCCTCGTTGTGCTCGATCGTACAGTTGTCATAAAAGGCCCGGCTCACTCCGCTCTCATCCAGCAGGTTATGATGGCTGACGGATATCACGCGGGCGCCTTCCCGCTCCGCCTCTTCCAGAATCGGCTCCATCCACTCATACGTTTCCCGGCGGATCATGCCGCCGACCTCATTTTTCGGTTCATACTGACAGGAATCCAGCATCAGCAACCAGTTTGCACTGTCTATCTTATAAAGATAACTCAGCGATGCCGGATCCCGGCTGTCCGCCGCTACATAGCCAAAATCAGCATAGATATCCCGGAACTCGTCCGCTGTGATGGACTCCACCTTTTCCGTTCCATCCGCCGTATAGCGGCGGGCATCCGGGTTATTGATATCGTGGTTTCCAGGTATAACCGCGACCTCAATTCCCGCCTCGCTGAGTCCTTCCAGAAGTTCTGCCAATTCCTCATGGCTCGCTTTCTCTCCGTCCAGCGTCAGATCTCCGCTCAGAATCAGGAGGTCTGGATCTTCCTCCTTCATATCATCGAGAAAGGCGTCCATGACCTCCCAGCCGTACTCCAGCACGCGCCCGTCTCCGCCCCTCGCCATTCCGACAAAGGAATCACAGCGGTTTCCTGCCAGTTTCTCGGCAAAATAGTGCATATCCGTTGCCACCACGATCTTCTTTTCCACGAAATGGTCCTCGGTTTCCTCTTCCCCGCTTCCTTCGTCTTCGGCAGCCTCATGGCTCTCCTGTGTCTCCTCTGTCTCAGTTGTCTCAGTCTCCGACTCCTGTGTGGCACCCGGACTTTCCGTTTCCGCCTCGCTGGAAACCTCCGTCGCGTCTGCCTCCTTCGATAGAACGAACAGCCGCCAAGTAGCGCTGCCAGAAAGGCTGTTGCCATCACTATACATCCTTTGTTTCTTCTACTTTTTCTCACTGTACCTATCTGCTCCTGTTTTCTCTCTATCTTTCAATTTCTGTAACTGTTCAGTACCTTCACAGTCACGCGCAAAAATCCATTAAAAATTGCCTACGGCAATGGGATTTTTGCCTGCTGGCCCATGTTTTCGTACGGTCAGCACAGTAAATGTGCAGACCTACTGAACAGTTACCAATTTCTACTGCTGTTTCTTGCCTTTACCGCTATTGTTTGTACCAATTCTTCGTACATAATCTGCCCCGGCACGATATATCTACGTCTCGTCATCCACCGGAAGCTCCGTCCGCCCCAGCGCTGCCATCGCCTCTTTTTCCTTTTTGGTCAGTTTCTTGATCGCTGCCTCCCGGCGCATCGCCTCGCTGCGCGTCGCATATTCTTCATAGTATGCCAGCACTACCGGACGGCGGGTTTTCGTGTATTTTGCACCTTTCCCGGCATTGTGCGCCGCCACCCGCGCTGCCAGATGGTTCGTCCACCCGCAGTACAAGGTTCCGTCCGCGCAGCGCAAAAGATATGTATAATTCATGTCTCGTCCTGCCTTTATGGTTCGCACTCCCGACAAAAATTTCTCAGTACACAGGAAAACGCATCCGGACGCCCTATGTAAACGGCGCCGCGCCTTGCAATGCACGGGCACCGCCCGGTTCGGGAAACTCCTTCCCCGGATCTATCATCAAGCACCGGCCGGATGCGTTTTCCTAGCTTACAAGGCAAAAATCCTTTGTCAAAGTCAAATCTGCATGGATTTTTGCTTGTAACTGTAAAGATATTGAACCGTTACAATAATAGTATATAAAGTTTTCCCCCAAATGCAACCATTCCGGCTGGATTTTTTGTTACTGTACACGCATACGTGTCCAGTAACGGAATTTGCCGTGGCTTCGAATTTCAATACGGCAAATTCCTGCTGCCACCACGTTTTCTTACGGCACTTTCGGCCCCAAAAGTGCCCACCCGTGAACAGAAACGATTTTTTCTCTCTAAAATTCCTACCTATGAACAGTTACCCGCCGTTACCTCTTTGATCAGAAGCAGCCGCGCCCCTGCACCGGCTTCCTCCCCGTCGATTTCATTCATTTCCCGCACCTGATCCACCGTCGTGTGGAATTTTTTTGCAATTTTCCACAGAGAATCCCCCGGCTGCACAATATAACCCACAATTCCTGGCTGCTGCTCCCAGCGCTTTAAATCGAACGGCTGTGTCTGCACGGATGTAACCACCTCTTCCTGCATCGGCTGGAATACAAGCAGTTCCACCGTGAGCTGCGCCTTGACCTCCGCCTCACCGCCGCCCAGCATCACCGCGCCGAGCTGTTCCAGCCCCAGATTCAACTGCCAGACGCAGTCTTCCCGGATCCCCTCCGCCTCGACCGTGCCGGAAAATGGCAGAACCTCAGAAATTGCCCCGACCGGCGCCGCGTCATCATCCGTCAGATACAGGAGACTGACTTCCAACACTCCCTCGATCGCCAGACCGTTTTCTGACGGGCGGCTCTCATCCAGCCGGACAATCCCACTGCTGTGGCAAATCTGCAGAATTCGCTCCGGTTTCTGAAAAGAAACACTTCCGCCCACCCGCATTTTGCAGCTGTTGCGCGTCAAAAGCCGGTCAAAGCACACCTCCCCCTGCTCGCTCACGACCTCGCAGCCGGTCGAATAGAGATCGCTTAAAAGTTCCACTGATTCTTCTTTATAAAGGCGGATGTCCAGCTCCAGCACCGCCTCCACTTCCACTTCGCGCATCTCCCCATCGCTGTCCGGCTTTTTGCCCGCCTCTGCATGAAGAATCCGGACCCCGACCGCCGGGATCATCTCCTCCACCGCCTCCGAGAGTTCCACTTCACCGGAAAACGGAATACTCTCCTCCAACCACTGAACCGGCGTGTGCTCGCCCTCGCCGCTGTAAATCAGGAACACCGACAATTCACCGTCCAGATGCAGTTTTCCATCCAACGGGCGCACCGAAACATCCCGAAGACGCATCTCCTGCCAGAGAATCGTCTCAATATTCGGCTTATTTGCCGATACGCTTACTTCCTCCCGGACCCGGTAGATATCTTTGCGCCGCACTGCAAGCGTCGCTGCCGGAACGCTTCTCTTCAGGACTTGCAGCCCCGCATCATCCGTCTCGACGTCCGCGGCAGCCTGCGCATCGACGCGGCTTTCCGCCCGCACCGTAAGCGTCAGCACCGCTTTGGCGCTCAGCTTGCGCGAATGAATCATGGTAATATTCAAATCTTCGATATTCCATACGATCTGCGTATAGTCGCGCTCCGAAAGCTCCGGCACATTGACCGTTTCCTCAAATGGGATCTCCCCGCCCATCGCCTGCAGCCCGCCCGACTCCCGGCGGTACAGCACCCGGAACACAAGCTTTCCCCGGATCAGCACCTTTTCTCCCTGAATCCGTGAATTTTCTATCTGAACCTCCCCGTCTGACAGCAGTATCTGCACCGCATCATCCAGCGCATCCGGCACAATAAAATCATCATCCAGCGTCAGCTGCGACACCGCCGTCCCCCTCTGCCGGTTCATATGTATCTCTTTTTTGATCAGCTCTATCATAAAAAACGCCCCTTTCCAAACCGCACGCATTTCTCTCAAAGAAATTTATGCAGCCGAAAGGGGTGTTATGAATAATTTTGTGTCAGGCTTTCTCCTGTCCTGCCCGCACTGCCTCCAGTTCCTTCCGCAGGTTTGCCGACTCTTCTCTAAGTTCCTGAAGCTCTTTCCGGAGCGCGTCGATCTGCTCTAAAATACGCTGATCGTCCTCGCCGATGATCATCTTCTGCTTCTTCGGCAGCGCCACGCCGTCCTTCTTGACCGGACGCGCCGGAATGCCGACAGCCGTGGTATTTTCCTCGAGCGGGCGGAGCAGAACCGCATTTGCCGCTACGGAACAGTTATCACCGACCTCGAAAGAACCGAGAATCTTTGCGCCGGAACCGACCGTCACATTATTTCCCAGCGTCGGATGACGTTTACCCTTCTGTGTTCCGACACCGCCCAGCGTCACACCCTGGTAAATCGTACAGTTGTCGCCAACCACCGCCGTCTCACCGATGACAACGCCGCAGCCGTGGTCAATCAGAATACCGTGTCCGAGCTGCGCACCCGGATGAATCTCAATCAATGTAAAGAAACGTGCCACCTGTGAAATCAGGCGCGCAATGAAAAACATATGGTGCTCATAAAACCAGTGCGCCACCCGGTGCCAGATCAGGCATGTACGCCCTGATATAAAAGTAGTACCTCCAATGCATTTCTCGCAGCCGGATCTCGCTCCTGAACCGCTTTTACATCCATCCAAATATCTTTTAAAATCATGTCTCTTCCCCTTTTACTGAACTGAATGACCTTTCCGTTTCCGCAAAATCTCAGAACCTATCATCCTTCTCTTCTCCGACAGCCATTCTTTCTGACTGGCTGCTGCAGTTTCTCATTGTCATCCTATGTTGTTTTTATGCTGCCGTTCATATATTTTGTAAACTACAACACCCTGCGATCCCGCCAAATACCTTGCCGCAGAGACGCACATATTCCTGATATTCCGGTGTCTCATTCAAGTCCTTTAAAAGGTCTATCATCGACGTGTAATACCACGCCTGTTTCTCTCTGTCCTTCATATTAAACCGCTGCCAGAGCTCCTCCCCGACCAACAGATAGTCACGCGCCATGCTGCGGATATTGCTCAGCTTGTCCGCCATCGTCAGGATCTTCTCCGCCGGACTCGCTGTTTTCAAATGTTCCAGCGTGTGCCCCTTGCGCTCAATCCAGGTTTTGGACTTATCCTCGCTCTCCGCCAAGACCAGATCTGCAACCCGGGTGCCAAACTCCTGTTTCAAATCCTCGTAGGTCACACCCGTGTCCTCGATCGTATCATGCAGAAGTGCCGCTGCCAGTATCTCCTCATCGTTCGTCAGCATCGACGCAATCAGCGCCGTCTCCAGCGGATGAACGATATACGGAATTCTGGTTCCCTTCCGATGTGCGCCCTTATGCGCCTGTTCTGCGAATTTTGCCGCTCTGTCAATCATGGTTGTTCCTCTGTCTATATTGCTTATACTGTTTAAACGATTGCTACTGTTTCAAATGTACATCCATCTTGTTGTATGGAATTTCGATGCCCGCCTCGTCAAATGACAGCTTGATCCGTTCCAGAATGTCCCATCTCGTCTGCCAGTAATCGGACGTCTCTACCCAGCCCCGGATACCAAGAACCACGCTGCTGTCGCCCAGGCTGTCCACAAATACCTTGATGTCCTCGTCCTTCTTCACCATCGGATGTTCCCTGTAAACGCGCTCTAACACTGCCTTTGCCGTCCGGATATCTGCCTCATAGGCGATACCGACCTTGAGTTCCAGCATCCGCTTGTCCATCGCCGTCACGTTGGTCACGGTTGAGTTTGAAAGGGTGCCATTCGGATGGTAATTGCTTTATTATCGGTTGTCAGGATAGTCGTGTAAACCAGCCCGACCATCGAAACCCTTCCCTCCCCGGACGGGGAAATGATATAATCCCCCACCCGGAACGGTTTCATAATTAAAATCAAGAGTCCGCCCGCAAAGTTTCCAAGACTCTGCTGGAGCGCCAAACTCAGCGCAAGACCTGCCGCGCCAAGAACCGCCACAATCGAGGCGCTGTCCATGCCAAGCTGCCCTGCAATCATAAAAAGCAGGAATACATTCATCACAAACTGGGTCAGCGCCCGCAGGAAACGAGTCACCCCCACATCCATACCGGCATGCTCCATCGAGCGGGACAGCATCTTCTCGATCATCGAAATGACCTTACGTCCAATCAGGAAAATGATGAGCGCCACCAGTACCTTCTGTCCCAATGCCATAAGCCCCGGGCCAATCCGGTGCATGATCGCAGCCATCGTATCCACGTTCAAATTTGCCGGATCCGATAGTGACTCTGCTACCGCCGCGATCTCCTCGCCTGTCAGCTCTGCCGCTGTTGCCATCTATTTCATTCCTTCCTGTACTTACTCTTTTCCCACCTTTTTATCCAGACCTTCTTCCAATCCCGCCTGTCGTCTCGCAATCGAGGACAGACTGATAATCTTGGAGGAAAGCCCCGCCTTCGCCTCTGCCAGCTTATCTGAAATACCCGCCAAGCGTTCTGCTGCCGCAGCAGCTGTCCCCCCGGCTTTTCCATTGAATGCCGCCGCTGCATCCGCCATCATGCTCTGGAGATCGGTTTCAGCCTTTTCTTTTACACTCTTAGTGCTGTGGGTCGTCTTTTTCGTCTTCGCCGGTTTTTCTTTCTTCTCCGGCTCCGTCGGCGTGCAGCTGAAGACGCTGATGCCAAGCGGCGCCAGCTGGATCGTGATGGAATTTTCCTTTCCATCACATTCCTCTACCTTCGAGGACTTCATACGCGGATTGACCTTTCCGCTTCCGCCGAACTTCTCCGCATCGCTGTTGAAAATCTCTTTGTATTTTCCCTTAAACGGTACGCCGACCGTCAGCTTCTCATGCAACTGCGGGGCAAAGTTGCAGACAAAGAGCAGTGTCTCATCCGCGCCGCGCCGGAGAAATGCAATGATATTGTCCGCTGCATCCATGCAGTTGATCCACTCGAAGCCCTCCGTCTGATAATCTTTCTGATAGAGTGCCGGATGGCTGGTATAAAGGTGATTTAACTCCTTCACATACTCCTTCATCTGGCTGTGGATCGGGTACTGCAGCAGTTCCCACTCGATCGATGCATTCTCATTCCACTCATCCATCTGGGCGAAATCCTGTCCCATGAAGAGGAGTTTCTTGCCCGGATGTCCCATCATAAAACCGTATGCCGCCCGCAGGTTCGCAAACTTGTCCTCAAACGTCTGTCCCGGCATCTTATTGACCAGGGAACCTTTTCCGTGAACCACCTCGTCATGTGAGAAAACGAGGACGAAATTTTCACTATAGGCGTAAATCATGCTGAAGGTCAGTTCATTGTAGTGGTGGCACCGGAAATATGGATCCTGCTCCATATAGCCCAGGAAATCGTTCATCCAGCCCATGTTCCATTTATAATCAAATCCAAGACCGCCGTTCTTCACGTCGCCGGTAACCTTCGGCCATGCCGTCGATTCCTCGGCAATCAGAATCGCACCATCCTTGCGTCCCCTGAAGACAGAGTTCAGATGCTTTAAAAACTCGACCGCCTCCAGATTCTCATGACCGCCGTACATATTGGCAATCCATTCACCCGGATTCTTGCCATAATCCAGATACAGCATCGACGCCACCGCATCAAACCGGATGCCGTCCGCGTGATAGCGGTCCGCCCAGAACATCGCATTCGCAATCAGGAAGTTTGAAACCCCCGGTCTGCCGTAGTTGTAGATCAGCGTACCCCAGTGCGGATGCGCCCCCTGTCTCGGATCCTTGTGCTCATAGAGGCAGCTTCCGTCAAACTGCGCCATGCCCCATGCATCACGCGGGAAATGTGCCGGAACCCAGTCAAGGATAACGCCGATTCCCTGTCTGTGCAGATAATCCATAAAATACATGAAATCATCCGGTGTGCCGAAGCGGCTGGTCGGTGCGTAATATCCTGTCACCTGATAGCCCCACGAAGCATCCAGCGGATGTTCCATGACCGGCAGAAGTTCCACATGGGTATACCCCATTTCCTTCACATATTCCGCCAGCTTGACCGCGATCTCACGGTAATTGTAAAACTCCGATCCGACAATCTCGCGTCCTCTCTTATCCACCTCGATCTGTTTTCGCATCCAGGAACCGAGATGTACCTCATAGATCGACATCGGCGCCGTCTTCGTGTCGAGCGCCGCCCGTTTCTTCATCCAGTCCTGATCGTTCCATTTATACTCGTCCAGATCCCAGACGATGGATGCCGTGTTCGGTCTAAGTTCCGCATAGTTCGCATACGGATCCGCCTTCAGCGCCGGGTCACCGTTCTTGAACTTAATTTCATATTTATAAACAGCTCCCTTTTTTAGCTCCGGGATAAAAATCTCAAACACGCCCGAATCTCCCAACCGCCGCATCTGGCTGCGTCTGCCATCCCACAGGTTGAAATCACCGACAACACTCACGCGCATCGCTTCCGGCGCCCAGACTGCAAAATAGACGCCGCTCACACCTTTGACCGTCATCGGATGCGCGCCCATCTTATTATAAATGCTGTAGTGGACGCCCGCCTCGAATTTCTTCAAATCCGATTCCGTAAACTGCGGTGCAAAGGAATACGGATCGTGTATCTCACTTAACGTACCATTATCATAAAACACAAGGAGGGTATAATCCGCCAGAGTCTTGCGCGGAATCAGCGCCGCAAAAAAGCCAGTCTCGTCCGCCATCTCCATCTGGTACTGCTTGCCGGTTGCCGAAAGTTTGACCGTAATATCGCGCGCCGTCGGAATAAACGCCTGTACCAGCATTCCCTCCGGCGTCATATGGGCTCCCAGCATCCGGTGCGGGTTTGCCGCTTCCGAATAGACAATTTCTTCAATTCCAGCCCAGTCCATCAGATCGTATAATGTTTTATCCATACATACGCCCCCTTGCGTTCCTTTGTGGTTTTTGGTTTTAGCTTCATTTTAGCATCCCGCGCCCAATAATACAATCATACACTTCAAAACATTTATGAATTTTCCCGAAATTTCGTGAAAAAACTTGATAAATCAAGGCATCTCATATACACTATTATGGCAGAAGGTTACCATATTACAGTAGCCTATTACTGCTCATGCGTTGCACAAACGTTACTGCCGTAGCAGACACCTTTGGAACTGAAAGTGCCATAAGATAACGTCACACAGACAGCAACAGCAGAGAGAGGAGATATATATGGAAGATCAAGATAGAGACCATATTTCGTCCCGAAGCCATTTCTCCGGGCGTTCCGATCAGGAACTGGATGAGATGCTCGATGAACTCCGCGCCGGAAAAATCGGCATCAACCAGCCGGGCCAGAACTCTTCGGAACACGATTCGGAAGATACGCCCGAAGAGAACGACAACGCTTCAGGTACCGGAAATGCCGAAAAATCCAAGAAGGGCAAGAGCCGCAAGGAAGGCTTCAATCTCAGGGACGAGGTCATAAGCTGGATTCAAGTCCTGGTTGCCGCCGCTATTATCGCATTCTGCGTCAACCATTTCATCATCGCCAACAGCGAAGTCCCGACCAGCTCGATGGAAACGACCATCATGGCTGGCGACCGCGTCATCGGCTCACGGTTAAGCTACAAATTCGGAGATCCGCAGCGGGGTGACATCGCCATTTTCATTTATCCGGATGATGAAGCGAAAGGCATCAAAACGTACTATGTCAAACGTATCATCGGTATGCCGGGCGACACGATCGACATCGTGGACGGCAAGGTATACTTAAATGGTTCCGATACACCGCTCGACGAGCCGTATCTGCATGAACCGATGGAACCGGAGGAACCGCAGCACTACGAAGTGCCGGATGGCTGCTATTTCATGCTGGGCGACAACCGGAACTATTCCAACGACGCCCGCCGCTGGACGCACAAATACGTCAAGCGCGACAAACTGGTTGCCAAGGTACTGTTCCAGTATTTTCCGAAGATCCAGAAACTGAATTAACCCAATATTTACTTTAGGAAGGAACAAAGAACATCATGAAGAAAGTAGTAAAGTTTGGCGGAAGTTCCCTCGCCAGCGCAAAACAGTTCAAAAAAGTCGGAGATATTATCCGTGCTGATAAATCCAGACGCTACGTTGTACCGTCTGCTCCGGGCAAACGCAACAAAAATGACACCAAAGTAACCGATATGCTCTATGCCTGCTACGAGGCAGCTTCCACCGGCGCAAGCTACGGCAAGCTTCTCTCCGCCATCAAAGAGCGCTATGAGCAGATCATCGACGGCCTGGAGTTGAATTTAAACCTCGATTATGAGTTCAAGACCATCGAGGAAAACTTTATCGCAAAAAAAGGCAGCGATTACGCAGCTTCCCGCGGTGAGTATTTAAACGGTATCATCATGTCCCATTACCTGGGCTATGAGTTCATCGATGCAGCCGAGGTAATCTTCTTTGACGAGAATGGTACATTCCTGTCCGAGAAAACCAATGAAGAGCTGTCCGAACGCCTCGCGCACACTGAGCGCGCCGTTATCCCAGGCTTCTACGGGTCCAATCCGGACGGCACGATCCACACCTTCTCCCGCGGTGGTTCGGATATCACTGGCTCCATCGTAGCCCGCGCGATTCACGCAGACCTCTACGAGAACTGGACCGATGTATCCGGTTTCCTGGTAACCGACCCGCGCATCGTGGAAAATCCGGTTCCGATCGAGACCATCACCTACAAAGAACTGCGTGAACTGGCTTACATGGGTGCCAGCGTCCTTCATGAGGATGCCATCTTCCCGGTACGCCGCGAGGGCATCCCGATCAACATCCGCAACACCAACAAGCCGGAGGATCCGGGTACACTCATCGTCGAGAATACCTGCCGGAAGCCGAAATACACCATCACCGGTATCGCCGGAAAGACTGGTTTCTGCTCTGTCACCATCGAGAAAGCGATGATGAACTCCGAAATTGGGTTTGGGAGAAAAGTTCTGGGTGTCTTCGAGGACTGCGGTATTTCCTTCGAGCATATGCCGTCCGGAATCGATACGATGACCATCTTCGTACACCAGTCCGAATTCGAACAGCATGAGCAGTTCGTTATCTCCAACATCCACCGCGCGGTACAGCCGGATTCCATCGAGCTTGAGTCCGATTTAGCACTCATCGCCGTCGTAGGACGCGGCATGAAGTCCACCCGCGGCACTGCCGGACGTATCTTCTCCGCCCTGGCACACGCCCGCATCAACGTCAAGATGATCGACCAGGGTTCCAGTGAACTCAACATCATCATCGGCGTGAAGAACGCAGATTTCGAGGCGGCTGTGAAAGCGATTTATGATATTTTTATTACAGCGGAGCTGTAAGAGCAAATTTTAAAGTTATTAAGATAAAAAGTCATCTTTGAGACAAACAAAACATCTCAAAGATGACTTTTTATAATTTTATCTTTATGATATACTAATACAGCTACCACCCCTAGACAGGTGCAGAAAGGGGGGTGTGCCATTTTGAATATATTTCTGTCTTTTCTTGTGTCCGTCGTGGCAAGTGTAATCGCCTATTACATATGCAAGTGGTTGGACGGACATCGTTAGGTAGTCAGCCAGAGGCTTAAGCCACCTCGCCCAAATGGAATAAAATCCCTCAGGTGTGCCCGCACCTGAGGGATTTGTTTTTGTGCCACTTTGAACACTTTTGTCTTTTCGCCTAATGGCATTATAGCATATGCCAAATATAATTTCAATATGCTCTTTACTTCCGGTTCGCCTTCTCCATATGCACGTTCTTGCCCTTGATCTTCGCACCGCGCATCGCCTGCAGTACAACGTCCGCATGCTCTCTCGGCACCTCGACGAATGTGTAATTATCGAACATATCGATACTTCCGACCATACGTCCCGGCATGCCGGATTCTCCGGCGATCGCACCGAGGATATCGCCCGGACGGATGCCCTGGTTCTTTCCGATGTTGATGAAGAGACGCGCTACGTCCTCATTTCTGCCACGGCTTCCTCTGCCGTTTCTTCCACCACGGCTGCGGCGGCTCTCATCCTCGAGATCCTCCAGCTCACGCAGCGGGCGGTTCTCCTCTAAGAGCTCCTCGCCCTCTTCGCCCATCATCATTTTGAGCAGCGCTGCTGCCAGATCGAGCGTCGTGTAGTCCTCTTCCAGCACACGTTTTTCTACAATATCGATCACCTTGCTCAGATCGCTGTCCTGCAGCACCTCGCCCACCTGGTCAAGAATCTTATCTGCCTTAATGGAGGTCACATCGTCCAGAGACGGAATCGCCTGCGGAATGATGCGGGTCTTGCAGTAGCGCTGGATCTCGCGCAGCTTGTAAACCTCTTTGCCAACTACGAGATTAAACGCCTTGCCCTCGCGTCCGGCACGGCCGGTACGTCCGATGCGATGTACATAATACTCGTCATCCTGCGGTACATCATAGTTGAATACCGCCTCGACATCATCGACGTCGATACCGCGGGCTGCCACATCCGTTGCCACCAGAATGTCCGTCCGTCCGGTACGGAATGCACGCATGACACGGTCACGCTGCTCCTGTTTCAAATCGCCGTGAAGCCCTTCTGCAAAATAGCCGCGTCCCTGTAAGCCCTGTACCAGCTCATCGACCTGCTTTTTCGTGTTGCAAAATACCACAGAGAGCTTCGGATCATAGAGATCCAGCAGACGGCACATAACCTCCAGCTTGTTCTTCGGTTTTACTTCATAATAATACTGGGTTACCTTCGGAACGGTCAGCTCTTTCTTGACCACGCGCACAATCTGCGGATCTTTCTGGAAGTTCGCCGCGATCCGCTGAATCGCCTGCGGCATCGTCGCTGAGAACATCAGCGTCTGTCTCTCCTCCGGCAGTGCGCTTAAGATGGTTTCCATATCCTCTAAAAAGCCCATGTTCAGCATCTCGTCCGCCTCGTCGAGAACAACCGTGTGGATCTGATCCATCTTGACGGTTTTGCGGCGCATGTGATCCATCACACGCCCCGGCGTACCGATGATAACCTGCACACCATCCTTGAGGGAACGGATCTGACGTCCGATCTCCTGTCCGCCGTAGATCGGCAGAACCTTGACACCGTGCATGTATTTTGCCAGGCGGCGGATCTCCTCAGATACCTGGATGGCAAGTTCACGGGTCGGACAGAGAATGATCGCCTGCGGCTTCTTATTCTTCGGATCGATCTTCTGTAACAGCGGAATACCAAACGCAGCCGTCTTACCGGTACCGGTCTGTGCCTGTCCGATGATATCCAGTCCCTGCAGTTCCAGCGGAATCGCCTGTCCCTGAATCGGAGAAGCCGCCTCGAACCCCATATCGGTGATCGCACGCATGATCTTTGCATCTAACTCTAAATCTTCAAATCTGATTGTTTCCATTCTATTCCTTTCATTGTCTGATTAACGGTCTGCACATTCCGGAGATACATTTCATATATCATATTAGTTATCTTTTTTTTGCATTCTTCCGGAATATTTACAAAAAAAGAAAGAGGCAGTTTGCCCCTTTGCAATACGCATAGCTATCACTATACCAGATCATAGTGTGGATGTCAAACAGATGGAGAAAAATTTGACATCCACCCCATTTGGGACTACACTAACAGTTGATTTCATACAGTTGCTGCATGCTCTATGAACCTGCCGGACTGTCACTGCATTTCTTATTTATATACACCCGAAGTTTTGTTGCACCGGATTTTCTCAAAACTTCCAGACATACATCACAGCAGAAAGGAGGACAGCGCCGTTCTTTTTCCAAAAGGTTTTTGATACAGGCGCCTGTTATCATTATGAAAATCATTGATTCACATTTGCACTTTTGTCCCGGTTACCCGCATTTCGATGAGATTGCCATCGAAGCCGGTCATATCAATAATGAAGAGCATCTGCGGGAATGCTTTCAGAAATATAATATCGTCGGCGGCATCGTCATGGGAAACCGCGGCGTTCACCCGGATAATCACACATACCCGGATTTTCTGCGCTATTGCGTCGGCGTCGAAGCACGAAAACTGACGCCGGAAAAGATTCAGAAGACATGCGATCTTGTCGAAGAAAACTTAAAACGGAATACCTGCGTCGGCATCAAACTCTATCCGGGATATGATTCCATCTACGTTACCGACGAGCGCTTCGAACCGATCTACGACCTCGCCAAGGCGTATAAAAAGCCGGTTGCCATCCACACCGGACAGACCGCCGGTTCCAAAGCATTCATCAAATACAGCCATCCGCTGACCCTCGATGAAGCCGCCGTCCGCCATCCGGATGTCCAGTTCGTCATGTGCCACTTCGGCAACCCGTGGCTGATGGATGCCGCCGCCGTTGTCGAGAAAAATGAAAATGTCGCCGCCGACCTCTCGGGGCTTTTAGAGGGCAAATTTGACATTCCGGAGTTTCTGGAAGAGCAGAGCGGGTATATCAGCACCCTGAAAACCTGGCTTGCCTACATCCGCGACTATGATAAGCTCATGTTCGGCACCGACTGGCCGCTCGCCAACTATGAAGATTACATCGAAATTACGAAACGGCTGATTCCGGAAAAATACTGGGAAACTGTGTTCTATCAGGCAGCGGAGCGGATTTATCATTGCAATTTTTAATGGATTTTTAGAAATCATAGCTCTTTTAAACCATAAAAAAGATACTGAAAACGGCTTATTTCAGGCTGTTCCCAGTATCTTTTTTATCTCAAACCATCATTCTTTCCCGGCACCTGTCACGTCTAAAAACACATCCGCCACTCTTTCCATCCCCAGATACGCATACGGCAGCAGCAGCATAAAATACACCACCGAATACTGCCCCTTCGCCTCCCAGACCAGATGGAACAGGAATCCCCCAATAAACACGATTCCCGGAAGCAGCATCCCCCATCTGTCCGGTTCTCCACGTTCCTGCCTCTCCCAGACCGTTTCCATTCCCTGTTTTTTCACAGCTTTCACAGTTTTTTCTGCCTTTTCTGCTTCTATCCTCTTTTCCCATGTTCGTTTCATCAGGACATGCTTACTTCGGCTTCCTTTGGCACTCATCCCGGCAATCACCCATACGCATGCCATCGCATACACAAACGTCTGCACCAGATTCGCCGCAAAAACATAGAGCCGGTTCAGACCCCCTTCTTCCTTGAAAAGCTCCCATGGCGGGCTTCCCTCCGCCCAGGAGGTATTTCCCACCTCCTGGATCCAGAGACTCTGAAAGGTCGGTTCCGCCCAGATTGACTCGATCTTCCGAACAAAGAAATCAGCGGCTTTCGCCGGTTCCTCTGCCATATCTGAAATCGTTTTCCGCAAATCTGCCTGCGCCCATGCGGCCGCCAGATCCGCATCCCCATCTGCCTTCTGAAAGAGTTTTACCTGATAGCCATTGTACCAGCCCGGTCCACGTTTGCTCTCCTCCAGTCCCATCTGCACCCAGGCAATCATCGGCGCACCGTCCGATACCGTGCGTCCGGTCACAGAAGAAATTCCTGTCTGAATCCCCCGGTTTCCAATCACATACACTGTAATCAGAAGCACCGCTGCCACCAGCAGGCGTGCTTTCCTTCGAAAGACTCCCGAGGATGCCAGATACAAAAACAGCGCCACCAGCACAATCTCATAATTCGACTTGAGGATCACCGCCGCCGCTACTGCTGCCGCGCCAATCCAGAAGTCTCTTCCCCGCCCCTCTTCCACATACCGCACCAGACGTTCCATCGCCAGACACGAAAGTCCAAATCCTGGCATCGTGCCGTACACGAAGAGGATATAGAAAGAAAATGGCAGACAGCACGCCATCCACAAAAGCAAGCTGCACCTTTCGTTTCCCCGGACCATCATCCGCTGCAGGCTCACGATCCCCAGAATAAAAAATCCGATATTTAAAATCTGGAAAACTGCATACGCCGCATCTCCAAAGAAAAATGCCAGCACTGCCATATAGAGAATCAGCCCGTTCTGAGACGGATAAGTGTACGCATACCCAAGCGGTCCTTCCGCTGTCCCATATGAATACGCCACCGGCTCCCAGGCGCTGAAATCGCCCTGCAGAAGTCCCTGCGCGGACGCCATACACTGATGGGAGTCAGAACCGCCCCAGGACGGGACAAGGAGAATCCAAAAAAGATAGGCAGCAGCCGCTAAAAGAAGCCACTGGTTCTTCCGGCACTTTCGTTCCTTTCTCCGCCTGTAAAACATCGTCAGTCCAATCACACCCGCACCAAAAAACAGGTGCAGAAACAGACTGTCCCTTCCATACTGTACAATCTCAGAACCTCCATAGACCCGGCAGGTCACAACCGCGCTGAGCAGTGTCAGAAAAAAAAGAATTCCTCCCAACAAAATCCGCACCAGCCCGACACAAAATTTTTCCAGCATTTCCTTCCTCTCTTCTGTCATTTCTGTCAAATTCAGGTTTCATCATTACTGTTCAAGCATCGTGCCCAGCAACTTTTTATCCCTTTTTCATTCCCATCTGCACTAAAACTTCACTCATTTTATCAAGTCATTTGCCAAATGTCCACTCTTTCCGGCACTCTTTTTGTTACTGTGAACAGCTACGGATTTGAACCGTTACCTCTTCCCCAAAATATAGCTTGACATTCCTCTTCGGTTCTGATATATCTTAAACATAGCAGTCATACAACTGACGGATAAGTGGATCAACCACATGAAGTATGACTGGAAATTGCCGACCGTCTGGGCGTCACAGCACAGACCGTGGGTATTTTTTTTACTTTTTTTCACTCTCACTGTCTCTGCTGGGATCGAAATTTTTCAACCAGGAGGGAAACACATGTCTGCTATGTATCAAACATTCCAAAACACACCTATCTTTCAAACGGCCTGGAGAGGTTTTCTGGGCTCCAAATGGACCGACGAAGTGAACGTCCGCGATTTCATCCAGAACAACTATACGCAATATGATGGTGATGAAAGCTTTCTCGCTGCCCCGACCAGTGCCACTCATCTGCTCTGGGAACGCCTTCAAAAGCTTCAGAAGGAAGAGCACGAAAAGGGCGGTGTGCTCGAATGCGAAACTGAAATCGTATCCAGCCTGACCGCCTATGGTCCGGGATATATCGATCCGGAGCTTAAAGATCTGGAACGCATCGTCGGACTTCAGACCGACAAACCACTCAAGCGGGCTTTTATGCCGTTCGGCGGAATCAAGATGGCGGAGGAAGCCGCCGAAACCTACGGCTACCATGTCAATCCAAAATTTCATAAAATCTTTACCGAATACCATAAAACCCACAACCAGGCCGTCTTCGATGCGTATACCCCGGAAATGAAAACCGCCCGCCACTGCCATATCGTCACCGGGCTTCCGGATACCTATGGACGCGGCCGGATCGTAGGCGACTACCGCCGGATCGCCCTGTACGGAATCGATTTCCTAATTCAGGAAAAGAAAAAGGATCTGGAACGCTGTGGAAATGGCGCCATGTTTGATGACATCATCCGCCAGCGGGAAGAGATCTCCGAGCAGATCCGCGCTCTAAAGGGCATTCAGGAGATGGCTGCCATCTATGGTTTTGATATCTCCCGTCCGGCTTCCAATGCCAAAGAAGCCATCCAGTGGCTCTACTTCGGTTACCTCGCTGCCGTTAAGACCCAGAACGGTGCCGCCATGAGTGTCGGACGCGTTTCCACCTTCCTTGATATCTACATCAACCGGGATTTAACAGAACAAACACTGACCGAAGCCGAGGCGCAGGAATTAATCGACCATATGACAATGAAATTCCGCATGGTAAAATTCGCCCGGATTCCATCCTACAACCAACTTTTCTCCGGAGATCCGGTCTGGGCGACGCTGGAGGTTGCCGGTCTGGGACAAGACGGGCGTCCGATGGTAACGAAAAACGATTTCCGCTTTTTACATACGCTGGAAAATATGGGACCGTCCCCGGAACCAAACCTGACCGTCCTTTACTCTTCCCGCCTGCCAGAGGCATTTAAGAAATATGCTGCCAAAATCTCCATCAACACATCCTCGATCCAGTATGAAAACGACGATGTCATGCGTCCGATCTGGGGGGACGACTACAGCATCTGCTGCTGCGTCTCCGCCACCCAGACAGGCAAGGAAATGCAGCTGTTCGGCGCCCGTGCCAATCTTGCCAAATGCCTTCTCTATGCCATCAACGGAGGCAGAGACGAGAAATACACTACCAAAGACGGACGCCCGATGCAGGTTGGTCCGGCGTATGCGCCGATTACATCCGAATACCTCGATTATCAGGAAGTCATGCATAAATATGATCAGATGCTGGACTGGCTGGCGGGCATTTATGTGAATATCCTCAATTTGATTCACTATATGCACGATAAATATTACTATGAGTCCGCTGAGATGGCGTTGATCGACACGGATGTCCGGCGTACCTTTGCCACCGGAATCGCCGGTTTCTCCCACGTGGTCGATTCTCTCTCCGCGATCCGGTATGCAAAAGTGAAGGTCATCCGTGATGAATACGGCATCGCCCGCAAGTTTGAGACAGAGGGCGATTTCCCACGCTACGGAAATGATGACGACCGCGCCGATGAGATTGCCGTACGGCTGTTAAAAACCTTTTTACATAAAGTAAAAAAATACCACACCTACCGGAATTCCGAGGCAACCACCTCGATCCTCACGATCACCTCCAATGTTGTATATGGCAAGGCAACCGGCGCACTTCCGGACGGACGGCCGGCATTTACCCCGTTTGCCCCGGGCGCAACTCCTTCCTACGGCGCAGAGCAGAACGGTCTGCTCGCTTCTTTAAACTCGGTCGCAAAGCTTCCATATGAATATGCGCTCGACGGCATCTCCAACACAGAAACGATTGCACCGGGGGCGCTCGGTCACTCCGAGACAGAACGGAAAAACAACCTGGTTCACGTCCTGGACGGATATTTTGATCAGGGCGCGCATCATTTAAATGTAAATGTCTTTGGAATCGAAAAACTGAAAGACGCGATGGAACACCCGGAGAAACCGGAATATGCCAACTTCACCATCCGCGTTTCCGGATATGCCGTTAAATTTATCAATCTGACCAGAGAACAGCAACTCGACGTGATCGCCCGTACCTGCCACGAGGTGCTGTAACGATGCATACCGGTTATATTCATTCCATCGATACCTTCGGCTCCGTAGACGGTCCCGGTGTCCGCTTCGTGGTATTCATGCAGGGTTGTCTCATGCGCTGCCGCTACTGCCACAATCCGGATACATGGGTACTGCCAAAGGGACTTCCCCTCCCGGACGCCTCCACCCGCACTTCCGGCGCATCCGCTCTTTCCGAAGGTGTTTCTTGCCCATCTAAACACACCGGTTCGCAGGAAATCACCCCGGAAGCACTTCTTCGCCAGGCACTCCGCTACCGGAGTTACTGGCGCGGGGGCGGCGGCATCACCGTCAGCGGCGGAGAACCGCTCCTTCAAGCTGACTTTTTATGTGAATTTTTCCAGCTTGCCAAAGAACAGCACATTCACACCACACTGGACACCGCGGGACAGCCATTTACCACCGCCGAACCTTTCTTTTCCCGCCTGACCACGCTTTTAGAGCACACCGATCTTGTTATTCTGGATCTGAAACACATCGATCCGGAAAAACATCGTCTTCTGGCTGGGCACTCCAACGAATCCATTCTTTCCTTTGCCCGGTTTTTAGACCAGATTCATAAGCCCATGTGGGTCCGGCATGTTTTAGTCCCCGGCATTACCGATGATCCGGCCAACCTGCATGGAATCCGTGCATTTCTGGACACACTTTCAAATGTGGAAAAGGTAGAAATTCTCCCCTACCACACACTCGGCATCTATAAATGGGAAACGCTTGGCATTCCCTACTCCCTGTCCGACATCCGTATCCCGGACGAGAACGATCTGAAACGGGCAAACCAAATCCTGTTGGGATGAAAAAAAATGTGCCTTGGCACATTCGGGCGTCTCGCGCGGTCGCTTGCGACATGTTTCTGCTTCGTGCGAGTGCGCATCCTCGCGGAGCGTTTTATATGTTACTGTTCACGCATACGTGCCCAGTAACGGAATTTGCCGTGGCTTCGCATTTAAATACGGCAAATTCCTGCTGCCACCACGTTTTCTTACGGCACTTTCGGTTCCAAAAGTGCCTACCCGTGAACAATAACTTTTATATTTCATAGGACGCAATTTCTTATGAAATATAAAACGGCCCTTGGAAAGCGCTCCTGTTTGCGTTTCCCAAGGGTCGTTTTTATGTGACTTATCCAGTCATCAGACTTTAAACCGGTATCCAACGCCCCATATCGTCTCAATATACTGCGGTTTTGCCGTGTTGAACTCGATCTTCTCACGGATCTTCTTAATATGCACGGTAACCGTCGCGATATCTCCCAACGACTCCATATCCCAGATCTCGCGGAAGAGTTCTTCCTTGGTAAATACATGGTTCGGGTTCTGTGCTAAAAAGGTCAGCAGGTCAAATTCCTTCGTCGTGAAGTTCTTCTCCTCGCCGTTGATGTAAACGCGGCGGGCAGTCTTATCAATCTTGAGTCCCCGGATCTCGATGATCTCGTTTTCCGGCATACCGCTGCCGATCAGGCGCTCATAACGCGCCAGATGCGCCTTGACACGCGCCACCATCTCGCTCGGACTGAATGGTTTCGTGATATAATCGTCCGCGCCCAGTCCCAGACCGCGGATCTTGTCAATATCGTCCTTTTTCGCAGATACCATGATGATCGGTGTGTTTTTTACTTCCCGGATCTTCTTGCAGATCTCGAAGCCATCGACCCCCGGCAGCATCAGATCAAGAATCAGAAGGTCAAAATCTTCCTCCATGCCACGTTTCAGTCCCGTTTCTCCATTATTTTCTATCTCAACCTCAAAACCAGAAAGCTCCAGATAATCTTTTTCCAGCTCTGCAATACTCTCCTCATCTTCTACGATTAATATTCTGCTCATCTGTGAATTCCTCCTGCTGTTTTTATTTAAACGACCAAACTTCAAATCACTATGCCCCGACATACTTGCGCAAAACGAAATGGATCTCCGTTCCGATGCCTTCCTTGCTGGTCGCCCAGATGCGTCCGCCGTGATCTTCGATAATCTTCTTTACGATCGAAAGCCCGATGCCGCTGCCGCCCTTGGACGAATTTCTCGACGAATCCGTCCGGTAGAAACGGTCGAAAATATACGGCAGATCTTTCGCCGCGATTCCCTTTCCGTTGTCCTCGATGATGACCTGGATAAAATCGCCGTCATCCTTGATGCGGATATTTAAAATACCCTTTTTCTTGTCCAGATATTTGAGCGAATTTCCGATAATGTTGTTGATCACTCGCTTCATCTGCTCCGCGTCCGCGATCACGACCACATCCTCGTCCACATAGTTGAAATATCCCAGCTCGATGCCGCGCGTCTCCATATCCAGACCAACTTCCTCAACACAATCACCAAAATATTCCGCCACATTGATCTTTGAAAAGTTGTACGGAATCTTGTTCGTATCAATCTTCGAATAGAACGTCAGCTCGTCAATCAGTCGATCCATATCGTTTGCTTTATTATAAATCGTCCGAATATATTTATTCAGTTTCTCAGGTGAAGAAGCCACGCCATCCTGAATACCTTCCACATACCCCTTGATCGCCGTGATCGGAGTCTTCAGATCATGGGAAATATTGCTGATCAGCTCTTTGCTCTCCTTGTCGTACTGGAGTTTTTCTTCCTGCGATTCCTTGAGACGCAGACGCATCTCCTCGAAATCCTGGCAGAGCATTCCGATCTCATCTTCATCATCCACATCGAGCGTAAAGTCCAGATTTCCATCCCGGATCTGCTTGGTCGCCTCCTGCAGCTTGTGCAGCGGACGCAGCAGAGAACGGTAGATCCACATGATCAGCAGACCGCCCATAAAACTGATGATCAGCACGCCGAGAAGCAGCATCTCTCCGAGCAGCGCCTTGATCTCCGGCACATAATCCCCGACGTTCGTCACGATGAACACACTGCCCTGTGAATCATCTGAAAACCGGAAATCGATCTGTTTGACCAGATGCTGTTCCTCGCCATCCATGTAAATACTGCCTGCCATACTTCCCTGATCACCGTACGGCGCCAGCCGTTCGCAGAGCTCGCGTCCATCCTCGCTTCCGCAGAATGTGATGTCCTTGCCCTTGCGGATGACCAGATACGAATATTTATCGCGCAGTTCTTCATTGACCTTGCTCAAATAAGCCGGTTCTTCAAATAAATCTGTATTTTCCCCGACCGCCTCGCGGATCTCCTCCTGGATTCCCTGCGTCAGCCGGTTAAACACCTGTGTCTGATTGCCGGAGAGCAGATCGATCTGCTCCGACAGCCCGTATGTTTTCTGAAACAGATGCTCCTGATAGTTTACGAGTCCGAACGCCGCCACAAATATGAGCACAATCGGAACGACCGTAATCGTCACAAAAGCAATCGCCAGACGTGTGCGTATCTTCATCCTATTTCCTCCAGTCATTGCCCGGTCTGATACCAGATTGCCCCTACAAAAATTCTCCCGCAAAACTGCGTCGGACTTCTGCGCTTTTGCTCCTGATATCTTCCACAAGTAGTGTATCATATTTTGCAGATTACGTCTCTAAAAGTATTATAAATAAAAAAGCATGTGCCTTTTTGTGTAATAAAAGAGACTGCCGCAAAAGCGGCAGCCCCCTCGTTCTGATCTTATGATTTTTTACGGGCAGATATCCCTGCAGTGTTTCCAACTCTTACAGATACGCCTTTAATTCATCCACCTTATCCAGCTTCTCCCACGGAAGATCCAGATCGTCGCGGCCGAAATGTCCGTATGCAGCCGTCTGTTTGTAGATCGGGCGGCGCAGGTCAAGCATCTTGATGATGCCAGCCGGACGCAGGTCAAAGTGCTTGCGGATCATCTCAACCAGCTGATCCTCACGCAACTTGCTGGTTCCGAATGTATCTACCATGATGGAGGTCGGCTGTGCAACACCGATCGCATAGGAAAGCTGAATCTCACATCTGTCTGCCAGTCCGGCTGCTACGATGTTTTTCGCAACATAGCGGGCTGCGTATGCAGCAGAACGATCCACCTTTGTGCAGTCTTTTCCGGAGAATGCGCCGCCGCCGTGACGCGCCATGCCGCCGTAGGTGTCCACAATGATCTTACGTCCGGTCAGGCCGCTGTCTCCGTGCGGACCGCCGATAACGAAACGTCCGGTCGGATTGATAAAGAATTTTGTATTCTCATCAACCATCTCTGCCGGCAGAATCTCGTCAAATACATATTTTTTAATATCCTTATGGATCTGCTCCTGGGTTACTTCCTCGTCATGCTGGGTGGAAAGAACCACTGCATCCAGACGTGATGGTTTGCCGTTCTCATCGTACTCTACGGTTACCTGTGTCTTGCCGTCCGGGCGCAGGTAGCGCAGGGTTCCGTCTTTGCGGACCTTGGTCAGCTGGCGTGCCAGTTTGTGTGCCAGATAAATCGGATATGGCATATATTCATCCGTTTCGTTGGTCGCATAACCAAACATCATACCCTGATCGCCGGCACCGATTGCCTCCAGCTCCTCGTCGGTCATCTTGTTCTCTTTTGCCTCCAGCGCTTTATCAACTCCCATCGCGATATCCGGGGACTGCTCATCCAGTGCCACGATCACGCCGCAGGTATCACAGTCAAAACCGTATTTCGCACGGTCATAACCGATCTCACGGACGGTATTGCGGACTACCTTCTGGATATCCACATAGCCTTTCGTTGTGATCTCGCCCATAACCATAACCAGACCGGTTGTCGTCGCCGTCTCACAAGCCACACGGCTCATCGGATCCTGCTCTAAGAGCGCGTCCAGAATCGCATCGGAAATCTGATCACACATTTTATCCGGATGTCCTTCGGTTACTGATTCAGATGTAAAAAGTAATCTCTCCATATTTCCTCCTTTGATAAGTTTGTCGTAAGACATAAAAAAAGTCCGCAGCAACACGGACTTGATTATCTCGATCAACTCCTCTTATTGCTCGATAAACCGATCTCCCGGTTCCTCGCTCAGGCTGGCACCTTCCGTTCCCTGCTGAGACCAATTTTCAGTCCCATGTAACGGGGTTGCCGTGACTTCATAGATCCTTTGTATCTCCATCACTCTGAATAAGGGATATATACGAACTTTTTAATTGTTAAAAGTTTCAACAGTACGATAACATACTCCGCGGTGTCTGTCAAGCAATATGTGACACCGTATTCTTTTTTATCAGCCCACTTTGAGTCTGAACTTCTGCGCCTCTTTCTCGGAATCGACTTTCTCGATCACCGCGCCCAGTCCCTGCAGCTTCTTCTCAAAATGCTCATAGCCTCTCTGGATATAACCAATCTCATCAACGGTCGTATATCCTTCCGCTGCCAGCCCCGCAATGACCAGGGCAGCGCCTGCGCGCAGATCTGGTGCCTCCACCTGTGCTCCAGTCAGCTTCTTCACACCGGTAATGATCGCGGTATTGCCCTCAACCTTGATGCGTCCACCCATGCGGGCAAGTTCGTCCACATATTTAAAACGGTTTTCAAAAATACTCTCGGTCACTACACTGGTTCCCTCTGCCAGTGCCAGGGTCACGGTGATCTGCGGCTGCATATCAGTCGGAAATCCCGGATACGGAAGTGTCTTGATATCGGTATGCACATGGCTCGGGCGTCCCACAACACGAACCGCCTCATCAAACTCCGTCACCTCACAGCCCATCTCGATAGCTTCGCAGAAATTGCTTCCAGATGCTTCGGAATGACATTCTGTACCATCACATCGCCGCGGGTGATCGCTGCCGCACACATAAATGTACCTGCTTCGATCTGGTCCGGGATGATCGAATATTCGGTTCCATGCAGCTTGTGGACGCCGCGGATGCGGATCACGTCGGTTCCGGCACCTTTGACATTGGCTCCCATGCTGTTTAAGAAGTTCGCCACATCGACGACATGCGGTTCTTTCGCCGGATTCTCGATGATCGTCTCGCCCTCTGCCAGCGTCGCTGCCATCATGATATTGATCGTCGCGCCGACCGACACCATATCCAGATAAATATGGGTACCAACTAAATCAATCGCATGTGCGAGCACCGCGCCATTTTCCACCTGTACCTTCGCACCGAGGGCACGGAAGCCCTTTAAATGCTGGTCGATCGGACGGCTGCCGATGTTGCATCCGCCCGGAAGCGGAACCTGTGCGCTTTTATACTTGCCAAGCAGGGCGCCAATAAAATAGTAGGAAGCTCGGATCCGACGGATGTACTCGTCATCCACATGGATCGCATGAATCCCCTTCGCATTGATGCGGACAGTGTGCCGGTCAATCCGGTCTACCATCGCGCCAATCTCCGAAACAGCCTCCAGAAACACGTTGATATCACGCACGTCCGGCAGATTTTCTATTAAAACATCCTCGTCAGTCAGAATCGATGCCGCCAAGATTCCCAGCGCCGCATTCTTCGCTCCGCTGATAGTCACTTCGCCTACCAGCGGATTTCCGCCCTTCATAATAAATTGTTCCATTCTGCACCTCAAAATCTATTATCTTACGATACTTACACGCGCCAGATGGCGCCTCAAATCTTTAATATTTTCTTAAATTTATATCACGTTATCTACATGATTATATCATAACATCTCAATTTGTAAAGCACTGGCTTTCCGTTTATTATTGTTCACGCATATGTGCCCGGTAATGGAATTTGCCGTGGCTTCGCATTTTAATACGGCAAATTCCTGCTGCCACCACGTTTTCTTACGGCACTTTCGGTTCCAAAAGTGCCTACCCGTGAACAGTAATTTCCGTTTTTCCCTTAATTGGAAAGGAAACAAATGAAATCATTGCCTCCGTTTCCCTCGAAAAATGCCGCTGCATCGTTGAGTCCCATCTTATCCGTGTAGGCAAATTCCGTGCCCGGATACCAGAGACAGGAGATGTTGTACGCGTCGTATCCACAGATCAGACCATAGCTTCCGTCTCCCAGATATGCCACCACCGGCATGCCCGCGTAGACAAAGTAGAGAATCTGGTTCAGCGTCAGCCCGCGTGCGTCGATTAACTCTGTGCCATCCGAGGAGGTCGTCTTTCCGTCCGCCATATCCGACAGATAGCGGCTGACGGTTCCCGCCATATTCTGGACGTCTCGGATCGTCTTCGCGTCGCTCCGGTTTGCTCTCACCCAGACAACCCGGTCATTTTCATCCGTTACGAGTCCCATGCCATCGTAAGCTGCCTGCACCGCGCTGGAAAATTCCGCATACGAGCCTTTCAGGCGTCCCTCGCTGTAGGCACTGTAAATCCGCTGTGCAGCCGCGCCATTGTTCTGAAGCACAATCACATCATTTTCTTCTGCTGCCACCTGCTTCGGAACATGCACCTTCGTGCTCCGTGCCGTCTTGCCTGCATCCAGCTTGACGCAGTAGAGACGCCCCTTTGCGCTGTCATTTAACGTAGCGATTCCATCCAGTGGATCTTTCGACACTTCCTCATTACAGACCAGCGTGTCCTCGTCCATCGGCTGATAGCCGCTTCCTATCTGGCGCATCCGTGACAGATGAACCCGGCTGTCCTGAATCCGCACATCCACCAGGCTGATGCCCGGCTTCTCATAGCGGGTCTCCATCTCCATATTGCTGCCGACGATCTCGACCGCATACAGCGGAAGCCCCGTCACACGTCCGTCCATCGTAAGCTGCTCGTTCGGATGGGCAAGCCCGTAGACTAAGTCGGTTCCGACAAATCCGATCAGCCGGATCACGGTCTGATCCGGGAAAGAAATCTCATCCTTCTTGCCTGTCTCCAGATTCATGACATGCAGCTTGGTCGAACGGTAAATATCCGCCCCATCCTGCCACGCAATCCGGGAGGCATCCGTGCTGACTGCAAAATTTTCCTCCGTCAGGCCATCTGCCACCACCATGTACTCTTTTCCCGTCAGATCGACACTGTAAACCGCATGGTTCATCAGCACATACAGTGTCTGCCCGCCGCTTAAGTAGCACAGCTGGTTGATATCCTGACGCAGGTTGCCGTAATCGGTCGATGCCGGCAGATACAGCCGCTCTGTCAGGGCATTTCCCGCACTCTCATAGCGGTACAGCGCGATTCCCGTCGTTCCCTCGTGGTTACCGCGGCTCATATAGCCGTACACGGCAAAATCAATCTGGCCTGCCTCGCTCACATCCAGAATCTTGATTCCGTAGGTATCATAATTGACCCTCGTATCATTCTCGCTCTTGCGGAACGCAAATACCTTTGTGCTCTCTTTTTTTCCTGTATCATAAATCCAGAGCGCCCGGTTTGCCACAAAGGCACGGTATTTCCCCGCTTCATCCTGCATCGACTGCAGATCCTCCGCATCCGAAACCCCCAGCTGAATCCGGTCGCCAGAATAGGCGCTGCTCTCCCCCGTAAAAATCTGGTCCGCGCGGCGGTCATAATTCATCATGTAGATGCGCTGTGCGCCCAGCTTCATCGTGAAGCTCTCGATCACATCGTAATAAGCAGCCGCCTTGCCATCCTTCATCTCACTTACAACATACTTTAAATCGATCGTCCCAATGATGCCCTGCAGCTCCCGCAGATGAATTTCCGGTTCGCTGACCCGCTCCATCGAAAGCCCTTTCCAGGTCAGCTGGCTGAAATCGCTTTTTAACATCACATGTCCCAACGAACTGTTATCCGCATTCGGATCCGTCTCCAGATAGGTCGTCAGCTCCCTCGCTGAATCATAATCAAACGTCTTTTCAGAAAAGGACACCGCCAGATCGACCATCTCCTGCACACGGCTCTCCTGCTGCCACATCACGCGCGTGTAAAATAGATCGCCGGGTGCTTTTCCGTCGCGATCGCAATCGTTAAGCGGTATTCGCTTTCCTCCGTCAGAAGGTTCTGGATCGGAAGCTCCGCAGAAACCTCTTCCCCTGACTGTTCCCAGTGGTCAAGCGTTGTCCGTTCTACCAGACGTTCGCCGTCCAGACTGCGGATCTCATACTGCATCCCCGTAATCTGGGAGTCCAGCTTGTCGATCGTCACCGACAGTTTCCGGTCTGCCGGAAGCAGCGTCAGATCCCCGCGTCCAGCCGCTTTCTGGCTGTCCTCCACGAAACCGTCCAGCTCGTTCATCCGCCGCCCCAGAATATTCACATAAGCGACTGGAAGGTTCGCGTCCTCAATCGAAGTATAGACTGCCCCATCCTCCCGCAGCTGCATCCAGGACCAGGTAAAATAACCGGCTGCTGCCAGCACAAATAAGATCAGTAAAATCAGTATCTTTTTCAGGTTTTTCTTCATATATCAAATCAATTCCTTTTATCGCTCCACCATAGCAGGTCCGTATCTTCACAGGTACAGGAAAATCTACCCGCCGAACTGTTTCCGTTTTGTCATGCACGCCAAAAACTGCCGCAGGCACCCATCTGTCCCGGCGGCAGCCTTTGTTTCAGTATAACACAAGCAGGCTTCAAATTCCAGAATTTCTATGATTTGTAAGAACTCCGATTATGTTACTGTTCACGCATACGGGCCCAGTAACGGAATTTGCCGTGGCTTCGCATTTTAATTCAGAAAATTTACACCTGAAAATTGCCATTTCAGCACTTCCGACACCGTCTTCGCTCCTGCAGCTCATTCATTAATAAAACCTGAAGAAAATCCTGAAGCGGCGCTCCCCACGGATTCCCCGGTCCTCCCGGGCGCGGTCCCGGCGGCGGACTCCATGGACGGCGCTCCTGCGCGGTCAGATTCGGCTCATCCGCCTCCCACACCATATATCCAGCGTTTCCGCCCTTCTGTTCGCCCCGAAGTGGTCCATACCATACATCATTTCCAGGAAGATGCGGCTGTATGCTGGTTCCCGCCAGATTCTCTTCTCTTTCTCCACCAGGAGAATCTATTTTCAGGGAATTTTCCACCATCGCCGTTCCTTCTTCTGTGGATACGGTGCCCACGTCCGCCGCCTTCATATAGGTCGTCAGTGTATCCGTCCTTTCCGTTCCAGCCGGATAAACTTTCTGCCATTTTTCCAGTGCCCGTTTTGTCAGTTTTTCCAGAAAGATCCGATCCGGATATTCATCATAGATGGGACTCCCCTCATACTCCAGCTCATCACAGACCGCTTCCACGCAAAGCTGCATCTGCTTACATGCAGCCGGATAAAGACTCTTAAAATATGCAAAATCCTGCATCGGACTGCCATTCCCCCTTAATTCAAGGCTTACATGGTATCCTATGCAGGATTTATGCGTATCATGTTATTCTCACGTACCGTTTTTCACGTTATCCTCTGCACAGCCGAATCAGCTGCTCCATTTCGCAGTATCGTTCTCATGATGTTTTATCTTTTTAAATAATTCTGTTTCTTTAAACTGTTCCTCAAATTGTCAAAACAGTTTTTCCGGGTACACGCCCTCACGGATCAGCGCCCGGATCGACTCCGTCACGCTCTCCTTATCCTCACGGTAGGTCACACCAAACCAGCAGTCGTGCGTCTCCAGAAGTTTCACCCTTGCGCGCCCGTCGTGGATCATCTGATCGATGATCGTCGGAAGCAGGTACTCCGACTTCACGTCGCCCTCTTTCAGCCCCGCAAGAAACTCTGGAAATCCTTTTTCCAGCTCCTCCACAAAGCCCGGTGTGAGTCCCCACATATTCATCGATACATGCTGGTTCTCCTGAACCGAAACCGGATTCCCCTCTTTATCCGTCGCCGTCATGCCGTCCGCTGTCTTCTGAATATTGTAGGTTTCGGTTACGCGTTTTAAAATCTCTCCCTCGCCCACCTCACAGACGCCGCGTGTCACGCCGCCGTTCTCGCTGAGCGTATTTGCCAGAATAAAGCCGCCCATGCAGATATCATACACCGGTGCGTTCACGTCCATCTGTTCCACCATGTATGTATGAATCTTTCGGAACACTTCTTTTCCATAATAATCATCCGCATTGATCACCAGGAATGGCTCTTCGACCAGTCCGCGGATGCTCAAAATCGCCTGTCCAGTTCCCCACGGTTTTTTCCGGTCTGCCGGGACACTGAATCCCTCCGGTACATCCGAAAGCTCCTGGAATGCGTATGTCACCGGCGCAATCTTCTCAATCCGGTTCCCGATCACTTCTTTGAAGTCCTCCTCCAAATCATGACGGATCACAAAGATAATCCGGTCAAATCCAGCTTCCAGCGCGTCATGGATGGAGTAATCCATAATGATCTCCCCATTCGGACCCACCGGCTCCAGCTGTTTGATCCCTCCGCCAAAACGGCTTCCGATTCCGGCTGCCATAATGACAAGTGCTGTTTTTTTCATCTTCCCTCTCCTCGTCCGTATATTTGCTGCCATCTGAACATTATGTAAACAACAACATTTTTACTGCAATCGTATGTCCAGTATAGCACAGAACCCCTGTGGTTGCAATCATCCACAGGGGTTTCCATTTCCACAATTAAATGCGAAGCCACGGCAAATTCCGTTACTGGGCACGTATGCGTGAACAGTAACTATCAGGAAGCACTTAATGGAACAGCGCCGTCACATTCGCCACTTCCTCCGCTGCCGCCGCACGCGTCAGGGACGATAAATCATAGAAGCAGTAACCGCTTACCTGTCCGGTTGCCCGTCCAGCCTGCACCTCGCGCTTCATGATATCATGATACCGCTGCCACTCCGGCACCTCGTTGCCGTCCACTGCATCTGTTCCGGTCTTATAGAGCGCCAGACCGACATACAGCTTCACATTGCCCTTCTTTTTCAGCGTCACCCACTCATTCAGGCAGTTTGCAAACGCATAGCCCGCTGCCTGGCCGTTCTGCTTCGCCTCAAATCCCCAGTAAATCTGCGGCATCAGGTAATCCACATAGCCGCTCTGGGTCATCCACGCATCCACATCTGTAAACTGGCGGGTATCTTTTCGGAGGTTCTGTAAATATCCCTCCGGGCTGATACCGAACAATGCCTGCGGACGGATCGACTTGACCGCACTATAAACGCCCCTTACCAGCTCATTGACATTATTCCGTCTCCACGCCGCCACACTCAGCGATGTGCCGCCCGCCTGGTACTCTGGATAATCAAACCATGTTTCCGCCTTGCTGTCATCGAGATTCGGATAGAAATAATCATCAAAATGGATGCCGTCCACCTCATAATTCGTCACGATCTCTTTCACACCGTCAATAATCAGCTGGCGCACCTGCGGAATCGCCGGATTGTAATAATACTCACCATTCTGGCACAATACCCACCGGTCATTCGAACTGTCCCCGTCCTTCGCCCACGCGATCGCCGGATTTGACGCACACAGATCCGAATAACGGTTCAGATACCCCGTGATCCGGTACGGATTGATCCACGCATGAAGCTGCAAGCCCCGCTGATGCGCCGCCTGCACCGCATATGCCAGCGGATCATACCCCGGATTCTTTCCCTGTTTTCCAGAGGCAAATTTCGACCACGGGAAATACTGTGACGGATACATCGCATCTCCATCCGGGCGAACCTGTAGGAAAACCGCATTTAACCCCTTCTGTACACAGAGGTCCAGTGTCTGATCCATCGCTTTCTTATATCCAGCCTCATCCTTCGCCCATCCATTCCAGTCCAGATACGAAACCCAGACACCTCTCATCTCTCCACTTCCAGGACTGCCGCCCGATACCGGACCCGCATACGCCTTCGAAACCGGCAGGAACAACATCCCCACCGCCAAAAGAAATGCTGCCACCCAGCCGATCGCCCTCTGTACCTGCTTTGTCATGCAAAATTCCTCCCCTCATTTCCTCCTATTCTACCAAATATTTCCAATAAATACTTTACTTTTTTCTGTCTCTTTTATTTTTCCAATACACAGGGACGAGCCCGCGAGGTCCGAACCGCCTTTCATATATCTTTGTACGCATCTTGAACACAGGTGTCCGAACAGGGCGGACGCAGTCCGTCATGGGCGAACATCTGTAGTGAAAGCAAGCGAACAAAGGTATATCGAAAGGGCGGTTCGGACCTCGTGGGCTCGTCCCGTCATTTTCACAACTATGTGCAAAAAAACCTCCCCTGACAGCCCTAAAGCCGCCAGAAGAGGCATTTTCATCATCACGAACAAAGCTCCCGCTTCTCCTTATAATGATGCTTCTCCTCCAGCATCATATCCTTCACCTTCATCAGGCGGATCTGCGTGCTTCTCTCATTTTCATCCAGCTTCATCGTGATATATTTGATATTTTTGCGCGCCTCCGGAATAATTACGTGTTCCAGCGCATTGACTCTCCGGCGCGTTTTCTCGATCTCGGCTGCCATGAGCTGGCAGGCTTTCTCTGTCTCGGACAGCCGCAGCATATCCGGCAGAATGTCCGCCAGCGACTTGACTGCCCCGTCCAGATCGCTCGAAGTAAACGCAAATCCATACGAGTAAATATCGTTCTCATCCGCCGTCCGGGTCTTATAATGGAACACCGGAATATCGACGCTCATTACATTTTTCTTGTCTGCCTCCAGATAAACCGCCTGTTTCGGCGCGGCAAGCGCGGTATTTAACGCCTGCTCGGACATCCCGGCTTTAGCGATGACGAAATTCACATTCGCACTCCTGATGCCCGCCTCCACTTTCTGGCGCAGCGCCATATTTTCCCGGACCAGATCCAGGAACTGCGCATCAGCTCATCCCGCTTATCCTTCAGCAGTTTATGTCCCCGCGTGGCTGTCGCCAGCTTCTTTTTCAGCCTCGTAAGCTCCATTCGGGTCGGGTTGACCTGTGTCGATGCCATGCGTACCACCTCTCTCCTGCAATCACTTTGTCACGACAGATCCGCCAGCTCCCGCAGCCGCGTTATGACACGCCACTTTCGTTTTCAAGCGCATCCGCCATGCACAGGCATTTTTACTCTTTCCCATAATACAGATCCAGATACTTCTCATCGATACGTTTCAGCTCGCTTCTCGGCAGGATGGAAAGCAGTTTCCAGCCAATCCGCAGCGTCTCCTCGATATCGCGGTCCGTATTGTAGCCCTGGGAAACATATTCTTTTTCAAAGGCGTCCGCAAATTTTGCATAGATTAAGTCAACATCGGACAATGCCGCCTCGCCCAGGATCACCATGAGTTCCTTCGCTTCCTTGCCGCGCGCATACGCCGCAAAGAGCTGGTTTAAGGTGTTCGAATGGTCAGCACGCGTCTTGCCCTCGCCGATTCCCTTATCTTTCAGACGGGACAGCGACGGAAGTACGTCAATCGGCGGTGTGATGCCCTTGCGGTACAGATCACGGCTTAAGATAATCTGTCCCTCGGTAATATATCCGGTTAAGTCCGGAATCGGGTGCGTCTTGTCATCCTCCGGCATGGTTAAGATCGGAATCATCGTGATCGAACCATTCTTGCCTCTCTGGCGTCCGGCTCTCTCATACAGGGATGCAAGATCCGTGTACATATAACCCGGATAACCGCGGCGTCCCGGAACTTCCTTGCGGGCAGCCGAAATCTCTCGCAGCGCATCCGCGTAGTTCGTGATATCCGTCAGGATAACGAGAACGTGCATATTTTTCTCAAATGCCAGATACTCGGCAGCCGTCAGCGCCATACGCGGGGTCGCGATACGCTCAACCGCCGGATCGTTTGCCAGGTTGATAAACAGGACGGTACGGTCGATCGCGCCCGTCTCCTTAAAGCTCTCGGTAAAGAAATGCGCTTCCTCAAAGGTGATACCCATCGCCGCAAAGACAACGGCAAACGGTTCGTCCGTGCCGCGCACCTTCGCCTGTCTCGCAATCTGGGCTGCCAGATTCGCATGCGGCAGACCGGACGCCGAGAAAATCGGCAATTTCTGACCGCGAACCAGTGTATTCAGACCATCGATCGCGGAAACACCCGTCTGGATAAACTCCTGCGGATAGCTTCTCGCCGCCGGGTTCATCGGCAGACCATTGATATCGCGGCGTTCCTCCGGCAGGATCTCCGGACCGCCGTCGATTGGATTGCCCAGACCGTCAAAGACGCGTCCCAGCATATCCTCCGATACGCCAAGTTCCATCGTTCTGCCTAAAAAACGCACCTTACTATTTGAAAGGTTGATACCCGTGGAACTCTCAAAAAGCTGTACCAGCGCATTGCCGCCGTCGATCTCCAGCACCTTGCAGCGTCTCTTTTCGCCGCTCGCCAGCTCGATCTCACCCAACTCGTCATAGGTAACATTTTCCACGCCCTGCACCAGCATCAGAGGACCTGCAACCTCCTGTATGGTTCTATATTCTTTCGGCATTTAGAATGCCCCCTTTCCAGCCGCATCGGCAACCTCTTTCGCAAGTTCATCGAGGACCGCCTGATACTCTTTCTCCACGTCTTCTGCCTTCGTATATTTAAAACGTCCTATCTGCTCGCGCACCGGCATCTTGATGAGATTCTGGATGGAAGCGCCGCCTTCCAGCGCTTTCTTCGACTGCTCATAGAACGCCAGCACCAGCTTCATCATGCGGAACTGTTTCTGCAGTGGTGTATACGTGTCAATCTCATGAAAGGAGTTCTGATGCAGGAAATCCTCACGGATCGAGCGCGCCGCTTCCATTTTCAGGCGGTCGATCGGGGACAGTGCATCCATGCCGACCATCTTTACGATCTCCTCCAGCTCTGCCTCTTCCTGCAGAAGGCTCATAAGACCCTGGCGGCAGCTCATCCACTCATCCGATACATTCTCATCAAACCATTTTCCCAGATTGTCCACATACAGGGAATAGCTGGTCAGCCAGTTGATCGCCGGGAAATGGCGCTTGTATGCCAGCGCTGAGTCGAGTCCCCAGAATACCTTGACGATACGCAGCGTCGCCTGGGAAACCGGCTCGGAAATATCGCCGCCTGGCGGGGAGACGGCTCCGATTGCAGACAGCGCGCCCTCGCGTCCGTCCCTGCCAAGGCAGATGACATGACCGGCACGCTCATAGAACTGTGCCAGACGGCTTCCTAAGTAGGCCGGATAACCTTCCTCGCCCGGCATCTCTTCCAGACGTCCCGACATCTCTCGCAGCGCCTCCGCCCACCGGGAGGTGGAATCCGCCATCAGTGCCACCGAATAACCCATGTCGCGGAAATACTCTGCGATCGTGATACCCGTGTAAATCGATGCCTCGCGGGCTGCTACCGGCATATCCGAAGTATTGGCAATCAGCACGGTCCGCTGCATCAGGGAGTGCCCGGTCTTTGGATCCTTTAACTCCGGGAACTCATTTAAAACATCCGTCATCTCGTTGCCGCGCTCACCGCAGCCGATGTAAACAACAATGTCCGCTTCCGCCCATTTCGCCAGCTGGTGCTGGATGACGGTCTTGCCGCTTCCGAACGGTCCCGGTACGGCTGCCACGCCGCCCTTGGCGATCGGGAAGAATGCGTCAACGACACGCTGTCCGGTGATCAGCGGTTTTACCGGCGGCAGCTTCGTCTGGTACGGACGTCCGCGCCGAACCGGCCATTTCTGCATCATTGTAAGCTCTTTTTCACCGTTTTCCGTCTCAATGACCGCTACAGTTTCCTCCACCGTAAATTCACCGCTCTTGATCTCTTTGACGGTACCTTTTACACCATACGGCACCATAATCTTATGCTCAATGATCAGCGTCTCCTGCACGGTACCGATGATGTCGCCTGCTTCCACGCTGTCGCCCGCTTTCACGGTCGGCACAAACTGCCATTTCTTATCACGCTTTAAAGACGGAACCTCAACGCCGCGCTTTAAGTTGTTGCTGCCCGTCTCCTTCATGATATCGTCCAGCGGCCGCTGGATTCCATCGTAGATACTCGTCAGGAGTCCCGGTCCCAGTTCAACCGAAAGCGGCACATCCATCGACTCTACCGGCTCGCCAGGTCCTAAACCGGAAGTCTCCTCATATACCTGAATCGACGCTTCATCTCCGTGAATCTCTATGATCTCGCCAATCAGACGTTCGTCGCTGACGCGGACGACGTCAAACATATTGGCATCCCGCATCCCGCTGGCGATAACCAGCGGTCCTGCTACCTTCTTTATCGTTCCTTTGCTCATTGGAAGGTTTCACCCACCTTTCTATCATGCATCTCCAAACAGAATATCCGATCCAACTGCCTGTTCCACCGAATGCTTGACCGACTCCACGCCTTTTCCCGTATTCCCGGAAATCCCCGGAATCAGGATCACGGACGGAAGCGGCTGTTCCCGGTAGCGGTCAATAACTGTCTCAATCCCGGCAGCCGCCGCCTCGGTGATATAGATCACCGCGTAGGAACCAGAAGCCAGTTCCAGAAATACTTTCTCCGTCTCTTTTACATCGGACACCGGAAATGTCTCCAGTCCCAGCGCCGCAAATCCGTAGATGCTGTCGTAATCTCCGACTACTGCAACCTTATACATACATCTCCCTTATCCTTTCCCGAATCTGTTCCTCCTCAAGACCGTTCAGACGGGCGGTCAGGATGATACGGACCGTTTTAATCTCATTTTCCTTCGCCAGCACATAGGCAACCAGCGGTCCCGCCGTAAACGGGTTGTATTTCTGCGGCTTGATCGTCTCGATCAACTGATTGTCACACCACCGCTCAAACGCCGACGGCGATTCCTTTAATGCCTGCGCGCCGCCCGCATAGCGGGTTCCTTCCAGATACTCGCAGATCGCGCCGGCGCCACCAAGAGCCGCCTGTGACAGGCGCTCGATATTCAAGCTATCGCACGGTGCCATCGCACGCCGCATAAAATCCAGATGTTTTCCTGTCTTCTGGGATCGCACCGCTATCTTGATATCCGCCACCGCGACCGTCGTCTCGGCATAATCGCGGATGATCGCGTCGGACGCATTCTTTCCGCACTCATAGATAGCTGCGAGCGCCGCCCGGTCAACGATGATATCGCAGAGCTGCCCGTCGCTCGTGTGCAGAAATGTCTCACTGGCTTCCTTCGCCGCCTCCCGCATATGTGCCGGAAGCGCCTGCCAGTCCTTCTCCGCCACGATCTTCGCCATCCGCGCGCCGTCCACCTCGCAGTCGTCAAAATAGACATTGCCGTGGCTGCCCGGCGCCGCCGCATCCTTGATCGCCGCCTTTAAATTGTGGTAGAGATCCCCGTAGGAAAGCACTGCCAGGATCGCGTCGTCGCCCTTCAAAAGGTCGCGGACCGTCTCCCAGGTTTTCGTCTTCTCCCGGGTCAGGATCGCCTCCGCGCTGAGCGGTGTATCTGCATCCCCCCAGCCGTGTTCGGTCAGGAAACGCAGTGCCCCCTCGTAGCTTTTTACGGACAGCAGCTGTTCAATCTGTGCGGAGGAAAAAAGCCCATTTTCCAGCGCTCGGATCCGGGCGACCGCGTAGGCATATTTTGTATCAGACATATAAGCCCTCCTTACCTTCTCCCGCCGTTATCCAAACAGCATCGCATGTACCTTGTCCGCCAGCTCATCCCGCTGCGACGCAAACAACGCCCCGGCAGAACAATTTTCCTCGACACCGCCATACACCAGAACAAAGCCCCCGTCGATCTCCCTCGGTTCTTTTTTCAGTACCAGACTTCCGCCCTTTTCCTGCGCCGTCTTCTCTATCTTTGCCGGAAAATCATCCGGCATCCGCTCTAAATCACGTTTTGAAACATAGATTTCTCCTGCCCGATCCGTCACGAACCGGGAAAGAAGCTGCTCCATCCATGCAAAATACGCCTCATCCGGCTTTGCCAGCAGCTCCTTGTGTGCCGCCGCAAGCATTTCCTCGATGATCGCCTGCTTTGCCGCAAGGATTGCCTGGCGCTTCTTTAGCGCCGCCGAAGAACGAAGCCGTTCCTCATAGCTTTTTTCACGCTGCGCCGCTGATTTCGCCTGCTCTTCCTCCAGCTTTTTTACTTTTTCACCGGCTGCCGCAAGGGTCGTCTCCGCTTCACCGGCTGCTTTTTCCTGAATCGCAAGCGATTCCTGCTTTGCATCGTCAAGGATCTGAGCAATAATCTTATCTAATCCATTCATACGCTTCACTCCTTAACTGATTTTGATTCTTTCCGCCGTGCCAGATTACAGTGCATTGATTGCCAGAATCGAAACCAGAAGTGCCAGAATCGCATAGGTCTCAACCATCGCCGGGAACAGCATCGCTTTACCAAACTGTTCCGGTTTCTTCGCTACGATACCGATGGAAGCAACCGACGTTCTTCCCTGATGTCTCGCCGATACCAGACCAACCACGCCGATCGGAAGGCATGCTGCCAGATATAAGAGTCCCTGGGAGATCGACATGCTCATGTCAGCGCCGCCGCCAAGAAGACCAATCTTAGAAAGAGCGATGAAACCAACCAGCAGACCGTAGATACCCTGGGTACCCGGAAGAAGCTGGAGCAGAAGCACCTTCGCGAATTTATCCGGATCCTCGGTTACGACTCCGGCTGCTGCCTGACCTGCCACGCCTACGCCGTAGGCTGAACCCATACCTGCAAGAATAACCGCCACTGCAACTCCCAACAATGCAAATACAATTCCGCTCATATTTAATCCTCCTTGATTTCCACGTATTTTGTTATCTGCTTAAACGGACGGAATGCCTTTCCGCCACCCTCATAGAACTTTCCGAAAAACTCGACGTACTGCAGACGGCAGGTATGCACATACGCACCGAGCAGGTTGATCGCCAGGTTAAACAGGTGTCCGAAGCAGAATACCAGTATAAATACAATCACGCCAAATACATTATTTCCAACCATACTTCCCATCTGATTGATAACCGATGCGATAACGCCGGTTGCCAGTCCGAGCGCCAGAAGGCGCGAGTAGGAAAGCACATCCGACACCCATCCGGTAATATTGTACAAATCATATGCGCCAAGCGCCAGCCGCAGGATCGGATTCTTCTTGTCGCGCGCCGACATCACCAGAATTCCCAGCGCGCCCACGATCGCCATTCCCTTTGCCAGCGAATTAAGCACCGGCGGGAATACGATATTCATCTGCGCGATGGAACCAAACAGTTCCGTCGGAAGCAGCATCAGGATCAGCCCCAGAAGCAGGAGGTACCAGAGTACCACGTCGCAGATAAAATCCACAACCTTGCCATCCTTTAAGAGCATATATCCTTTCAGTCCCAGCCCCAGAAATAAGTGAATCACGCCAAATAACATCGAATAAACCAAAAGCTTCATCGGGTCATTTAGCGGGACAAACCAGAGCGCCGGTATTGTCACCGTATGTCCAAAATACGTCCGGCTCACGATGTCCACCGCATCTCCGAAATAACCGCCGAACATGACGCCCCAGAACAGGGTCGAAAGTCCACAGTACATAAAGAGCCGCAGTGATTTCCGCAGGTTTTCTTCCATCCTTGGGAATTTCTTAAGTGCCAGGAAGCACATCAAAAATACAATAAATCCGTATGCCGCATCTGAAAGCATCAGACCAAACAAAAATACATAGCACGCTGCCATGATGCCGGTCGGGTCCATCTCCCCCTTCGCCGGTAAGCCAAAGGACGCGGTCACGCCCTCCGCCGACGCCGCGAAGGTTCCGTTGGAGAGAAGCACCGGTGCTTCCTCATCCTCCGGCACATCCGAACTTTCCACTGCAAGTTCAAACCGGCTATTCAGCTTCTCCTCCAGTCCTTTCGCATCGCGCTTCGGGATAAATCCCGTGATCATACACGTTTTTTCCGACTGTAAGATCTCGCCGAGCGCCTCATACTTCTGTGCCCTCAGGCGGTAATAGTCGGATAACAATTTCAAATCTTCCCGCGCCGGAGCGCACTGTTTCAGTTCTTCTTCCGTCGCTGCCGCGCATCCCTCATGCTCTGCCGCCTGCGCTTTGAGTTTCTTAGCGTAAGCTGCCGGAACTTCCTCCACCGGACGCGCCGGACGGGCAAATCCAATCGACCGGAGTGCTGTCTCCAGCTTCTCCTCGTCCTCTTTCAGGCAAATTACCGCAATGCAGGTCTGGTCGGCGTCGCTTCCGACAACCTCCAGCTCCCATTTTTCAAGCTGCGGCTCCTGTTTTGCCACCGAAGCGTAAATTTCTTCCTGCGTATAAGCGCCTCCGCCGACCGCGCCGGCTAAGATAGCACACCGTTTCGTCTCCTGATACGCAAGTGGAATCTCCAGCTTCTGCCACGGTTTCAGGCTTTCCGCCTCCGCCAGCAGTCTAAGCGCCGCAGTCTTTTCCTCCGTGATCTGCTTTTGCAGGTTCAAAATGCGTTCCGCCTGACCTAAAAGCGCCTCTGCGTTCGCCTCCGTCTCCCGGTACGCGCCTGCCTTTGCAAGCGGCTTTCCGGCAAGCCCAGCAAGCTCGATGTTTCCTCCGGAACCACCGCGGCAAGCACTTCCAATGCGCGGTCCGCCGTCGCCGCATTCCGCTCAAACTTCTGCCGATCCTCCAGCGTGTCCGTCCGCTTAAATACCTCGTCCGGCTCCGCCTCCGCTGTCAGCTCCAGCACTCCGGCAGCCTGCAGAAACTCCATCAGGGACTTACGGTCCTTCTTCAGGGCACAGATACATAGCTTTTGCATCTGCAATACTGCCATATCTACATCCCTCCATTCACTAGACCAGTTCCGCTATGAGCCGGTCAACCACCTCTGGTTTCCGTCTGTCCGCCGTCTCTCTGAGCGTCTGACACTCCGCCTCGGCTTCTGCCAGTGCCTGTTTTACGTACTCCTCCCCTCTGAGAGTCAGTTCTTCTTCCTGCTTCACAGCTGCTTCTTTCCCCCTTTTCTGTGCATCTGCGAGCATTCGATCCGCTTCTGCCTCCGCCTCCGCCTTAACGCGGCGTGCATCCTCCGAAGCCTGCGCGACCAGTTCCGATGCCTTCGCCTCTGCGTCCTCGACCGCCTGGATCGTCTCCTTAATCATTGAACCACCTCCTTTTCCCCTAATTTTTTTCAGCAATAATGCAATATCCTTATTATGTTTCACATCCTCCCATTCCATACAATTCGCTGATTCGAAGCATCAAAAGCACATGGAAAATAAATAAGTTTTCTCGCATTTGTATACTATTATAACTTTTTCAATCAGTTTTGTCTATTAAATGTTTTGATTTTGAAAAGATTATACATACACCTTAATTTATGAAAAAAATTTTCGGTTTTCATGAAAAACAGTGTTTGTTTACACAAAAAAGCTGCCAGACAATTGTTGCTCTTCCACAAACCACTGTCTGGCAGTCCCCTATTATATATTTATTTTTATGCGAGCCATCCGATCGAATTAAGGAAATAGACCCACAAAAAGATCGTCACAACCGAGGCGACCGTGCTCAGCACGACAAACTGTCCCGCCAGCTCGCCGTCGCCGCCCATGTTCTGCGCCATCGCATAGGACGCCGTCGCAACCGGAGTCGCGTACATTTCAAAGTAAACAAAACGTTCCACACCGGAAAAGCCGAGCAGCGTCGCAACCGCCAGAATCACTGCGGGCAGGATCACCATCTTGAAGGTCATCGACGGAACCACATATTTCAGATTGCCGCCGATCGCATTGAAATGCAGCGTTCCGCCCAGTACGAACAGTGCCAGAGGCGTTGTCAGATTGGCAAACTGCTTGATCGGTCCTTCCACGGAAACCGGAAGTTTAATTCCTAATATATGAAAGATAAAGCCCAGGAGCGCGCCGCGGATCATCGGATTTTTCAGGATATTCTTAATCAAAACGGAAACCGGGACCTTGCCGCCCCGGAACAATTCCAGAATCACGACCGCCGTTATGTTGTAGACCGGGATCACGATCGCCACCATCATCGTCGCCAGCAGTGTTCCCTCCTCACCGAACACGCTGGTTGCCAGCGGAATGCCGAACAGGACGAAATTGCTGCGGTAAATCGCCTGGATGATAACGCCGCGCCGCTCATTTTCCTTTACCAGACGCGGAACCACAGCAAGCAGAACCGCCTGCAAAAGCAGCACGCTGATAATGGCGACTGCCACCAGACGCAGATTTAATGTCATTCCCTCCGGAATGGAATACAGGTTGTTAAACATCAGAATCGGAAAGAATGCCTGAAAGATCACTTTATTCAGGCGCTTCATAAAATCCTCATCCGCCAGCCCCGACCTCCTGACTCCATATCCAAATGCGATATAGAGCAGAAACGGAAGGACTGTATTAAGTGCAAATAAAAAATTTTCCATATAATTCCTGCCACTTTCTTCTTAATTGCTTTGTTCTGGACGCGGTTTCTATCCAGTCAGGCCGCACCCCTTTAATCACCAGATTTATTATATACCCCATCCAAGAAATCGACAAGAAAAATTCAAGCGTGCCAGCCTCATAAACAGTTCCGAAAAAGTTTCGAATTATGTAATACTCGTTTAGATTTATTTTAGATATTGGTCAAAATATGGACACAATTATCCAGTATTATAATGGCATAATATCAATGAGGCAGATGACACTACAAGATGCGCGCAATCGTTATCTGGCTCGACTAACAACAATTTCCTTTATATAGATATTTCTTCGCAGTCTTTTATCCCCCTTCGGCTGTGAAGAACACCCACCTTGGGTACAAAAAAGAGACGGTTTGACGCCGTCTCTTTTTATGTACTCTGCAAACTACCAGGAAAGCACCTCATGGCCATCCTCGGTTACCAGCACCTGAATCTCCCACTGGGCGGATGCTTTTCCATCCTTCGTGTATACACTCCAGTCGTCATCGCCGTCCACGAATACTTCCTCGGTTCCCTCGTTGATCATCGGCTCGATCGTGAACATCATGCCCGGTGCAAACATCATGCCGGTGCCTCTCTGACCAATATATCCAACCCACGGGTCCTCATGGAACTCGATACCAACGCCGTGACCGCCGATCTCACGAACCACAGAATAACCATTTTCTTCCGCATGCTTCTGGACCGCTTCCGCCATATCGCCCATGAAGCCCCACGGTTTTACCTGCTCCAGACCTAATTCCACGCACTCTTTGACAACGTCCACCAGTTTTTTATGTTCCGGGCTGACATTTCCGATACAGAACATACGGGAAGAATCCGCATAATAGCCGTGATAAATGGTCGAAACATCCACGTTGATGATATCGCCATCCTTTAATACGACATCCGCTGACGGAATGCCGTGGCAGACCTGATCATTGATGGACGTGCACACGCTCTTCGGGAATCCTTCATAGCCAAGCGGCGCCGGGATTCCGCCCATGCGGGTCGTCTCATTATATACCCACTGATCGATCTCCTCGGTTGTGACGCCGGCCTTGATATGCTCAGCCACATAATCCAGAACTGCCACATTGATCTTGCAGCTCTCGCGAATCCCCTCGATCTGCTCCGGGGTCTTGATCATGTCGTGATCCGGAATCTGGTGTCCGGCATCCGCCGCCTCCATCAGCTTCTCATCAAATGCCTCATGGCAATGTTTGTACTTCTTTCCACTTCCACACCAGCACAGATCATTTCTTCCTAATTTTTTCATCTTATTTTCATTCCTTTCGCCCTGCACTCCGGCAGCCCGTTTGTCACTTTCTAACAGGCGGGTCAGCCTGCTTCCCTCATTCGGGAGACTGTTTGGAGTTTAACACACCGACGCTGAAAATGCAATGAAATCGCCCTTATCCAGCCAGATTCTCAATAATTGTGTTACTGTTTTTATCCCAAATTTTCACGATTTTTTCAACTTTTTAACAGTCTTCCTCTCTATTTTTCAGAAGAAACATTGTATAATAGAAGCATCCATATGAATTTTTTGAAAGGAGACTTTCTTTATTTAAATGAAACATTCAAGTAAACCTTCTGTTTCTGGAACTTCCAATGAAACTTTCCTGAAAACAGAATCAGCCAGCAGCCTTCAAGGTTCAGCCGAACCCAACTCTCCGGATACCAGCACTTCCAATGGCAGCGAAACATATCCACACAAAATTGACGCCTTAAAAAATTGGTTCCGGACCCGCCCGATCGTTGAAAAATTCTGTGCGCTTCCGACATACATACAGAGCTGGGGACTTACCCTGTTTTTCATGGGTACCGCCACGATCATCGCGTTCTGCTTTTTTCATGCGCTCAAAAATCCGACTGCCAACATCGCGCTAACATACATTCTGGCGGTCTTTTTGGTAGCGCGTTTTACGGACGGATACAGCTTCGGTCTGTTCTCCTCCTTTGTCGGCGTTGTCTGCGTCAATTTTCTGTTCACGTATCCGTATTTCGCGCTGGATTTCACGATGGCCGGCTATCCGATTACCTTCGTGGCAATGTTTTCAATTTCCAGCATTACAAGCGCCATCACAAGCAACATGAAAACACAGGCGCGCGTGCTGGCAGAACGTGAAAAGATGCTGATGGAAGCGGAAAAAGAAAAGATGCGGGCGAACCTGCTGCGGGCAATCTCCCATGATCTCCGCACCCCGCTTACCAGCATCATCGGTTCCAGTACCGTATATCTGGAAAATGGAAGCAGCCTCCCGGAGGTTGAGAAAAATGCGCTGGTGCGCCATATTCTTGAGGACTCTAACTGGCTCTTAAACATGGTTGAAAACCTGCTCTCCGTCACGCGTATCAACAATGAGACGGCAAAGGTAACTAAGACCTCAGAACCGGTCGAGGAAGTTCTCTCCGAGGCGATGATCCGCTTAAAAAAGAGACTTCCAGATGCCAATATCCATGTGCGCGTGCCGGAGGAATTCCTGATGGTCCCGATGGACGCCGTCCTCATCGAACAGGTTCTCATCAACCTGCTGGAAAATGCCGTTGTCCATGCTGAAAGCACCGAGCCGATCGAGTGCTATGTGGAATCACTTTCCGACTATGCGATTTTCCACGTGCGCGATTACGGCGTCGGCATCCCGCCGGAGAAGCTGGCAACCATCTTTGACGGCTCTTCTTCGACGACCAGCACTTCGCCGGATGGACGAAAGGGCATGGGAATCGGGCTTTCCATCTGTAAAACGATCATTCTCGCCCACGGCGGCGAAATCAAGGCAATCAACCACACGCGCGGTGCCGAATTTTACTTTACCCTTCCAAAGGAGGACAAATAACATGACACATAAACTTTCTATTTTATTAGTAGAAGATGAAAAAAACATCTGCGACTTCATCTCCACCTCCCTGTCCGCACAGGATTACCGCATTTCCACCGCACACACGGGAAAAGAAGCACTTCCGATCATCACGTCCCAGTGCCCGGATCTGATTCTCCTCGACCTGGGGCTTCCAGACATGGACGGCATAGAGATCATCCGCCAGGTCCGCACCTGGTCCAGCGTCCCGATCATCGTCCTCTCCGCCCGCACGCAGGAACAGGAAAAGGTACGTGCGCTCGACCTTGGCGCGGATGATTATCTGACCAAGCCGATCGGCACCTCCGAGCTTCTCGCGCGCATCCGGACTGCCCTGCGCCACAGCAACCGCTTAAACACAGCTTCTCCGCTTTATAAGCGCCCATTCCATGCAAAGGGACTGACGATCGATTTTGAAAAACATCTGGTATCGGTTGATGGAAGGGATGTCCATCTGACGCAGATCGAGTTTAAGATTATCTCCCTGCTGGCACAGAATTCCGGCAGAGTCATGACGTATGATACGATTATTTCGAATATCTGGGGGCCGTATGCGGACGATGATAACAGTATTCTGCGCGTGAATATGGCACATATTCGAAGGAAACTGGAGCAGAATCCAGCGGAACCGCAGTATGTGTTTACGGAGATCGGGATTGGGTATCGGATGATTGAGGATGAGATGCAGTAATAGATAGATTGATTGATTGTCGTGATGCAAAAAGAGGCGTCTGGGAATCTGCGCCGCCTGCGTCTCCAATTATCATTGTTCGCTTGCTTTCGCTACATCTGTTCGTCTGGATCGGACAAAAATGTCCGCCCCAGCCGGACAGCTGGCGTGGGATGCGTACAATCGATAATTGGAACGCTGGCTCTACAGATTCCCGGACGCCACTTTCCTCTTGTTATGTTATGGATCGCTTTTGCCTGCCAGCCTTTGCTTTGCTCGGCTGGCTTTTGATTGTCTATTTTTGTTTTTGTCTGTTTTTTATTCTACTTCGCTTTCAATGACTCCATCGTATAAACCAATTAAGTCTTCATAGCCATCCGTGGATGGAAGTGTCACTACGACCGGCTCGCCCGGGTTCTGGACTTCGGTCTCCATCAGAGTAATGCAGGTCATCGGCTGGTCGAGGACTTCCATGTTGTATACGATATAGTTTGTCATATAGATAATGTAATCGTTGTCATCCAGCACGTAAGCGCCTTTCATTTCCTGGATGTTCATGTCCAGATTGACATCGGTGCCGAGTGTGTTCATCACGGTTCCGAGGGCTTCTTTGACGTTCTTGTTTAGCTTCTTTGGATTTGCCTCATATGCCAGCACACGTTTTCCATTGACCTCGTTTAAGGAAATGCCCTTCATATAGCTGGATTCCATATTGCTGGTGTTGACTCCGGTCTGGACGGAGGATATGATCTGCTCTAATGGCATCGGGTATTTCAGTTTGACACCGTTGGCATCTACGTAATAGTAGCCGTCCGTATAAAAAACCTGTGAATAGCTGTCCTGTCCCAGAATCGAGGAAGCGACCTGTGCCAGGTACTTGAGATCGGTGGTATCCTGCATATCCATCTCTGCATGCATCGCCATATCAACTTTCATCTGACCGTCCGGAATGACATCCTTTGCAAGTATGACCGAATGGACGCCGCTCTGAATCTCCGCGGACTGAATCGTATTGTTCTTCTCCATCACCCGGTCAAATACCTCCGCCGGATTTTCGGCTGCAAATGCGGTTGTTGACATTGTCATAATGGCTGCTGCACTCACAAGTGCGGTTGCTAATTTTTTCATTCCTATTCCCTCCTGTAAACCATTTTTCGAACCATGTCGGCAATCCACTTTATTCCAGAACTTTATTCTCTGAAACATGGAACTCACACCGGCTTTATCTCCAGTATATATAATTTGACAACGCTTGTAAAGCGTATCTACGGGCACTTTTCCTTCCGATTGTTATACACAAACATGAAAATTGCCATCAGGCAGATAATTCCATATCCTAGGAAACTCCAGCCGTCCGGCACCTGCCCGAAGATGAAGAAACCGAGCATCGTCGAGAAGATCAGCTGCGAATAATCGTAGATGGAAATACGGCTCGCCGGGGCATAGCGGTATGCCGCCGTGATCGCAAACTGTCCGCCCGCCGCCGCGCAGCCCGCCAAAAGCAGGATCCCCATCTGCTGCCAGGTCATCGGATGATAGTCAAAAATCAGCCACGGCAGCACAACCACACAGGAAAATACCGAGAAAAACAGCACGATCACCGGTCCCTTTTCTCCTGCCTCTCCCAGTTTCCGCACCATCGTGTACGCCGCGCCCGCGCAGATGCCGCCGAAAAAGCCCAGCAGCGACGGCACAAGTGCCAGATTGGAGAATGTCGGCTTTACCACGAATATACTGCCGAGAAACGCACCGAAGATCAGCGAAAGCTGAATTGGCATAACTTTTTCCTTTAAGATCAGCCAGCTGAACAGCACTGTAAAAAACGGCGACATTTTATTTAGAATCGATGCGTCCGCCAGCACCAGATGATCCACCGCATAAAAGTTACACAGCACTCCCATCGTGCCGAAAATTGACCGCATCAGAAAATACGGCAGATTTTCCCTGCGGATACGAAACGGCTCTCCCGCCCGCAAAAGCAAAACAACCGCTGCCAGCGCCGCCACAAGATTGCGAAAAAAACTCTTCTGCATCGACGGCAGATCGCCCGCCAAATGTACAAACATACTCATCAGCGCAAAACAGAACGCAGACAGCACCAGGCAGGCAATTCCGCGGTATTCCTGCTTCCGGGTGTCCGGATGATTTTCTACCATGTTTTCATTCCCCTTTCCGTCTTCCTATCTTCCAGTATACGCACATCCCACATTTTTGTCTATTCTTGACACAAATTTGTTTCCATACTAAAATAGAGAAACCATTAACAACACTATCATTTGTAAGGAGCCTGTTATTTTGCTGAAATTATTCCATTCCCTCGATTTAAAACTAAAATCCTGCCTGATTGCACTGTTTGGAAGTGCATTTCTGGCATTTGGCCTGTACCATGTCCATTCCTTTTCCGGTGTCACCGAGGGCGGTGTCTTAGGAATGACGCTTCTGCTCGATCACTGGTTCCATATCTCCCCATCCGTGTCCGGCTTCATCATGAACCTCGCCTGCTACGCGATGGGATGGAAACTTCTGGGGCGGCAGTTCATCGCCTACTCCATTCTTTCCAGCGCCAGCTTCTCCCTGTCTTACCGGATCTGTGAGCAGTTTCCGCCCCTGTGGCCGCAGCTTGCCGATATGCCGCTTGCCGCATCCCTGCTCGGCGCGGTCTTCGTCGGCATCGGTGCCGGGCTCTGCGTGCGGATCGGCGGTGCCCCGGGCGGAGACGATGCGCTTGCGATGAGCCTTTCCCACGTGACGCACATCAAAATCCAGTGGATCTACCTCCTGTCCGATTTTGCTGTACTGGTGCTTTCACTGAGCTACATTCCGTTAAACCGCATGGTATATTCCATCCTCACGGTACTCCTGTCCGGACAGATCATCGGGTTTGTGCAGACCGCGGGAACACATCCAGTGGAAAATATGGAACTTGATCGTTTTCATACGGTTCTCCCGGTTTCAAACGTGCCTACCCGTGAACAGTAATGAATTTTCTATATTTTTTGATTTTTTTAAAAAAACGCTTGCCAAATCAACCGACCTATGATATTATATAACTCGTTGAAGCGATGCTTCAGAAATGCGCGAGTGGCTCAGTTGGTGGAGCGCGACCTTGCCAAGGTCGAGGCCGCGGGTTCGAGTCCCGTCTCGCGCTCTTTTTATTTATAGCGGAAACCTTTTCATTTTCATGAGGGTTTCCGCTATTTTCGTTACTGGTCACAGTTACACTTTTTCTTTTCAAGGGAGTATTTTACCATGATACAAAAAGTAAGTTCTTTTCTCAAAAAGGATACCGTTTTAACCATCGCCCTGGCTCTGGCTGTCCTTTCCATGTTTATCATACCACCGTCCGCCGGATACCTGAAATATCTGGATCTGCACACACTGATCCTGCTCTTTGGCCTGATGACAGCAACCACAGGCCTCCAAAACATCGGTTTCTTTCGACAGCTCGGGGAATTACTGCTGCTTCGAATCCATTCACTCAGGCAGCTGGAACAGCTTCTGATTCTTCTGTGTTTCTTTTCCAGCATGCTGATCACCAACGATGTGGCCTTAATTACCTTCGTTCCATTTGCTCTGGAACTACTGCGGATGGTAAACCGCAAAGACCGGATCGTTCCGGTTGTCGTCTGCCAGACACTGGCAGCCAATCTCGGCAGCATGACAACTCCGGTGGGGAATCCCCAGAACCTGTATCTGTATTCCCACTTTGAGCTTTCACTTGATACATTTATCCGGAGCATCGGTCCATTTTCGCTGCTTTCATTGGTTTTGCTGCTGCTCGTCACAATGTTTACACCAAGGGAGACTATCTCACTAGATACAGCCGGTAGAGATACAACCTCCGATGAGACCTTTCCTAAACGCTGCCTTTTCTGCTGTCTGGGAATGTTTTTCCTGTGCCTTTGCACCGTAGCCGGTCTTCTGCCGCTTCCAATCCTGTTTATCTGCATTCTGGCGATTGGCTGTCTGGCAGACCCGAAGATCTTCTGTCAGGTGGATTACTCTCTCATCCTGACTTTTATCGGATTCTTCATCTTCATCGGGAATCTGAAACACATTCCTGCGGTAAGCTCCCTGCTTTCCAGTATGATCACGGGACACGAAGTGATAGTCTCCGTTCTGGCCAGCCAGGTAATCAGCAACGTTCCGGCCGCCATCCTGTTGTCCGGATTTACCGAAAAAGGAGTTTCCCTTCTGATCGGAACTAACCTCGGCGGTCTCGGCACCCTGATCGCATCCATGGCGAGTCTTATTTCTTACAAATATATCGTCCGCTCCTGCCCAGAGAAAAAAGGAATCTACTTCCGCTGGTTCACGATTGCAAATGCGGGATTTCTAGCAGTCCTGATGGCGGTATATTTTCTGGTTTTTTATAGCATCTGATAAAAAAGAATGTGCCTTGGCACATCCGGGCGTCTCGCGCGGTCGCTTGCGACATGTTCCTGCTTCGCGCGAGTGCACATCCTCGCGGAGCGTTTTTTGTTTCATAGGACGTAATTTCCTATGAAACAAGAAAGCCCCCAGAGCGGCAACTCTGGGGGCTTTCTTAATTTTAAACAACAAAAAAGCGGGTGATGGGAATCGAACCCACGTATCCAGCTTGGAAGGCTGGTGTTCTACCATTGAACTACACCCGCATGATAAATTATGAAATTGTAATGCCCAGAACCGGAATCGAACCAGTGACACGAGGATTTTCAGTCCTCTGCTCTACCAACTGAGCTATCTGGGCATCCTGAGGAATCCTGTGATTCTCATGTTCGCTCTTGTTCAGCGACATGAGTTATTATACTAGAGAGTCTTTTAAATGTCAACTATTTTTTTCTACTTTTCTAAATTTTTTCAAAAACTTTTTCAACTTGCTGTTCCTGCCGCACAGCCAGCGTCCACATCTTCATCTCCAAATTTTCCGTAAACAATGGAAAAACCGACTCTTTTTCATTTTCCTGCATCTTTTTGATTTTGATGGTTGACAAATCCTTTTGGGTGTGTTTATAATGCATGTAACGAAGAACACAGATAAACCGATGAGGAAGAGGAGTATCTGACCTATGTATCGCCACAGAGAGTTCCGGATGGTGGAAACGGAACGCCTTACCGTCAGTGAATGGACTTCCGAGGGCAGCCTTGAACGATTGTTTCAGTAGGGGCTGACGGGACCCCACCCGTTATCCATCGGGGCACGTATGATGGTACGTGTAAGCGAGTGGACATTTTCACAAATGTCAATTTGGGTGGTATCGCAGAAGTTTACGCTTTTGTCCCATGTATGGGGACAGAGGCGTTTTTTAGTTTCTGGAAACATTCTCAGTAAAATCTTTCATCACGGCGCGCGGCGCCAAACCAACGAGAATCTTCTTTCCAGACACATTCTTTACTCTGCTCCGGCAAGGCAGACTGATACATCTGCCATCCAAAACAAATATCAAAATAAGAATAAAGAATGGAGAAAATGACTATGAAAAAGAATCTGAAAAAATTATTTGCACTTGGATGCACCGCAGCCCTGACACTGACAACCGCAGGATGCTCTTCCAGCACATCCAGCAACGCTTCCGAAGCAGACACCACCGCCGAAACCTCTCAGGAAGCTTCCGCGGACAAAGAAATTTATAATGTAGCGATTGTCAAACAGCTCGACCACGCTTCCCTCGATGAGATTGCAAATGCAGTCGAGGCAGAGTTAGATAAAATCGCCGAGGATAACAATGTAACCATTCACTACGAACTGTACTCCGGCCAGAATGACCAGACAACCTTAAAGCAGATTGGTGATCAGGCGGTTGCTGACAGTGTTGACGCCATCATCCCGATTGCAACCCTGGCTGCACAGGTAGCGACCGTATCCGCACAGCAGACCCAGACACCGGTTGTCTACGCCGCTGTTTCCGATCCGGAAGCCGCTGAGCTGACCGGCATCGACTATGTAACCGGTACCAGCGATGCGCTGAACACTGAGAAAATCATGGATATGATTTTTGCCGCAAACCCAGATGTTAAAAATGTGGGGCTTTTATATTCCTTATCCGAGGCAAACTCAACTAAACCGATCGCGGATGCAAAGGCATACTTAGATGAAAAAGGTATCTCCTACACCGAGCAGACTGCAAATACCAACGACGAAGTAATTACCGCTGCCTCCTCCCTGGTTGCTGACAAAGTAGACGCTGTCTTCACTCCTACCGACAATGTCATCATGGCAGCTGAGCTGGCTATCTTCAAGGATCTGGCCGATGCAGGCATCCCGCACTATGCCGGCGCTGATTCCTTCGTCCGCAATGGTGCATTTGCCACCTGCGGCGTCAACTACACGGCTCTTGGTACACAGACCGCTGACCTTGCTTATCAGGCAATCACCGAAGGCATGGACAGCATGGAAGACTACTACACCGCAGAAGGCGGCATCGTAACCGTAAATACCGAGACTGCCAAAGCCTGAATATCGACACAGCTGTATTCAAAGATTTTGGCGATGTTGTAGAGGTTACGACCACCGAGGACTAATACCCCTCATCCGGCGGCACTTTGATTTTCATTTGACTGACTTTCATGTACTCTCAGAACCGTAAGACAGACCAGACGCCAGCCGCATCCCCCGCTTACCACGCGGCTGGCGCATCTGCCTTATGAACGCTCTGGGAGTACAAATCATTCTACGGAGGTAATTTCCCATGCTTCATATTTTACAAACCGCTCTGGAACTGGGATTTCTGTATGCGCTGGTGCCGATGGCGCTGTTCTTGAGTTTCCGCATACTGGACATCGCGGATATGACGACGGACGGCTGTTTCGTCCTCGGCACAGCGGTATCCGTCACAATGGCTGCGGCAGGGCATCCATTCCTCGCGGTTCCGGCTGCCATGCTTGCAGGCATCTGCGCCGGATTTGTCACCGCATTTCAGCAGACCCGTCTCGGCGTGCCGTCCATTCTCGCCGGTATCATCACCAATATGGGACTCTACACCATCAATCTGATGGTAATGGGCTGGAGTGCAACGTGAGTCTTTTAAAGACAGAGACCATCTTTTCCCTGCTTCAGAAAACCGGTATCGGGGGTGACTGGTATGAAGCACTTCTGGCAATCTGCGTAACTGTGCTTGCGGGCGCACTGCTCGTCTATTTTCTCGGTACCCGTCTGGGACTCTCCATCCGGGCAACCGGCAACAACATTGACATGGTGCGCGCCTCCTCGATCAACCCGACATTTACCATTACGGTCGGCTTATGCATCGCCAATGCGCTGACCGCACTCTCCGGCGCAATGGTCGGTCAGTACCAGAATACCGCCGACATCAACGGCGGCACGGGTATCGTCGTGATCGGTCTTGCCTGCCTGATCATCGGTGAAACCGTCCTCGGACGCCGCGGCGTGGCAAGAGGTGTCATCGCCACCGTCATCGGTTCGATTATTTACCGTTTTATCTACGCTATCGTCCTGTATACAAAAATCATGCCTGTACAGGGGCTGAAACTGGTCACCGCTGTGATCGTAGCGCTGGCAATCGCATTTCCGACGATCCGGAAATGGGCGGCATTCCAGACACGTAAAAATGCAGCGGCACGCCGGAAGGGAGGACACGGAGCATGTTAAATATTCAGTCGATATCAAAAACCTTTAATCCGGGAACTGTCAACGCCAAACAGGCGCTCTCCGGGCTGTCCCTGCATCTGGATCACGGCGATTTCGTGACAATCATCGGTTCCAACGGCGCCGGAAAATCGACCCTGTTCAATGCGATTGCCGGCAGCTTCTACGTCGATGACGGCTTTATCGAGCTGGACGGCGAGGACATCACCTATATGCCGGAGCACAAGCGCAGCCTGATGGTCGGCCGCCTCTTCCAGGACCCGTTAAAGGGAACGGCGCCGGGCATGACGATCGAAGAAAATCTTGCCCTCGCCTATCTGCGGACCGCAAAGGGGAAATCGCCATTTTCCCGCATTTCCAAGAAAGATAAGGATGCGTTCCGCGAACGCCTCTCCCTCTTAAATATGGGGCTTGAAGACCGGATGACCCAGCCGGTCGGACTTCTCTCCGGCGGTCAGCGCCAGGCGCTCACCCTGCTCATGGCAACCCTCATCACGCCGAAGCTTCTGCTGCTCGATGAGCACACTGCCGCCCTCGATCCGGGAACAGCTGAAAAAGTACTGGAGCTGACGAAAAATATCGTTGCTGAGGAGAAAATCACCTGCCTGATGATCACCCACAATATGAACCAGGCTCTGGAGCTCGGAAACCGCACGCTCATGATGGCAAACGGAAATATCGTGCTCGACGTCGGCGGCGCAGAGCGCGCTTCCATGACTGTCGAGGATCTGATCGCCCGCTTCAAGACCGGCGCAGGCCACGCGCTGGATAATGACCGGATTTTATTGTCGGAATAATTTTAAAAAAGCAAAAAATTCAAAAAGTCCCATCCTTTCAGATTTGAATCTGCATAAGGATGGGACTTTTTTATATTTCTCTTATCCAATTTCTATTTCCCAAGCACATCCGAAAGCGCTGCAAACTGCGCCAGCGTCAGCGTCTCGCCGCGCACGGACGGGGAAAGTCCCAGCGACTCGATTGCGGCTGCGATCTCTTCCTTGCTAAAGGAGAGATCCTGCGCGTTGGAAAGCCCGTTCTGCAGGGTTTTCCGGCGCTGGTTGAAGGACGCGCGGATGAGGCGGAACATTAAATCTTTATCCTTTACCTCCACCGGCGGCTTCGCATGGCGGGTCAGGCGGATGACCGCTGAGCCGACATTCGGACGCGGAATGAAGCAGTTCGGCGGCACATTTGCCACGATGTACGGCTCGGCATAATACTGAACCGCCAGCGACAGGGCGCCGTAATCCTTCGAGCCCGGACCTACCTGCATCCGGTCTGCGACCTCTTTCTGCACCATAACCGTAATGTTGTCGATCGGCGCGCCGCTCTCAAACAGCCCCATGATGATCGGGGTCGTGATATAGTACGGCAGGTTCGCCACGACCTTAACCGGACGTCCGCCGCCTTTTTCTTCCGCCATTTTTTTTATGTCAATCTTTAAAATATCTTCATTGATAACAGTTACATTTTCGCAGTCCTGAAGCGTATCTTTTAAGATCGGAATCAGATTTGTGTCGATCTCCACGGCGATGACCTGTCCTGCCGCCTGTGAAAGGCGCTGTGTCATCGTACCGATGCCAGGACCGACTTCCAGGACGGTGTCCTCCTTGGTCATGCCCGCCGCTGAGATAATCTTGTCCAGCACGTGCGTATCAATCAGAAAATTCTGACCGAATTTTTTCTGGAAAGCAAAATTGTATTTCTGTATTACTTCGATTGTATTCTTCGGGTTTCCAAGATCCATTCCGAAAATCCTTTCCCGGGTGTCCGGGACACCCCTTTTTACGGTAACCGGTACAGCCTCCGCGCATTCTCTTCAGTCGCACGGACGATCTCTTCCGGTGTACATTTCTTGATTTCTGCCAGCTTTTCCGCCACATATGGCAGGTTCAGTGAGGAGTTGCGTTTGCCGCGGTTGGGAACCGGAGCGAGGTAGGGGCAGTCGGTTTCGAGTACCAGACGGTCGAGCGGCGCCATCTCGGCTACTTCCAGAAGCTTTTTCGCGTTCTTGAAGGTCAGTACGCCGCCGATGCCTAAGTAAAAGCCCATCTTTAAATACTCTGCCGCCATCTCTTTTCCATAGGAGAAGCAATGAATCACACCGCCTATCTCCCCGGAGTGCTCTTCCTTCATGATATCGAGCGTATCCTTCGCCGCGTCGCGGCTGTGGATGATGACTGGAAGTTTTAATTCCCGCGCCAGATTTAACTGGCGGTGGAACCATTTCTTCTGGGTCTCATGATCCGGCTCTTCCCAGTAATAGTCGAGACCGATCTCACCGATCGCCACGATCTTCCCGGACTGTGCCAGCACACGGAGTTCGGCAAATTTTTCCTCGTCAAGCTCCGCCGTGCTGCTCGGATGGACACCTGCTGCCCCATAGATAAACGGATATTTTTCCGTCAGGGCAATCGTCGTCTTCGTGCTTTCCATATCCGCGCCGACATTGACGACCGTGCCGATCCCGCCTGCTGCCAGACCGGAAAGCAGTTCTTCCCGGTCCCCGTCAAACGCCTCATCATCGTAATGAGCGTGTGTATCAAATATCATATAAGTTATATCCTTTTTTTCTTAGCAGATCTCCGCACCCGCCGGCATCTCTTTCTCCGTTGTCATCAGGGACAGCTTTCCGTCTGCATCCTCGGCACACAAAATCATGCCCTCGGAGAGCAGACCTGCCAATTTCGCCGGTTTTAAGTTGGTCACAACCATGACTCTCTTGCCGACCATCTCCTCCGGGGAGTAGGAATGCTTGATGCCGCTGATGATCTGGCGCACTTTGCTTCCGACCTGAACCTGGGAGCAGAGAAGCTTCTTGGACTTCGGAACAGCCTCGCAGGAGAGGATCACGCCAACCTGGAACTGCAGTTTTGCAAAATCATCGTAGGTAATCTCTGCTTTCGGCTCGATATCGATGCCCTCGGCTTTCTCGTCCTCTTCCTTCTCCGGCTCTGCCTTTGCAGCAACTGCCTTCTTCTGCTCTTCCTGGATAACTTTGACTTTCTTCATCACATCGTCGAGTTTCAGGCGGGCAAAGAGAACCTCCGGCTCCTCAGTCACCTTATTTCCGGACGGATAACGGCCAAATTCATCCATCTGTGGCAGTTCACGTTTTACGGTATTTAACTCTTTTAAGATCTTCTCAGAGGTCTCCGGCATGAAGGATTCAAGCAGGGACGCACCGATCGTGATAGACTCAACCAGGTTGTAGAGAACAGTCGCAAGACGATCCTGCTTGTCCTCTTCCTTTGCCAGAATCCACGGGGTTGTCTCGTCAATGTATTTGTTGCTGCGGCGGAAAATATTGAAGATCTCGGTGATCGCATCGGCAACGCGCAGCTTATCCATCTTCTCATCAACCTTGCGGACTGCTTCCAGCACTACCTTCTTCAGATCCTCGTCCACCGGCTCCGTCACGCCCTTGTCGGCTACCACGCCGCCAAAGTACTGGTTCGTCATCGATACCGTTCTCTTTACGAGGTTGCCGAGGATATTTGCCAGATCCGAGTTCAGTCTCTCTACCATCAGCTCCCAGGTAATAACGCCGTCGTTCTCAAACGGCATCTCATGCAGAACGAAGTAGCGGACTGCATCCACGCCAAAGAAATCAACCAGTGTATCGGCGTAAATCACATTTCCCTTGGATTTACTCATCTTGCCGTCGCCCTGTAACAGCCACGGATGACCAAATACCTGCTTTGGAAGCGGCAGGTCGAGTGCCATCAAAAAGATCGGCCAGTAAATGGTATGGAAACGGATAATATCCTTACCAATCAAATGCAGGTCTGCCGGCCAGTATTTCTTGAACAGCTCGCCGCTCTCACCGTCGCAGTCATATCCAAGACCGGTGATATAGTTGGTCAGTGCATCCAGCCATACATATACAACGTGCTTCGGGTCGAAATCAACCGGAATCCCCCATTTAAAGGAAGTACGGGAAACACACAGATCCTGCAGGCCCGGAAGCAGGAAGTTGTTCATCATCTCATTTTTACGGGAAACCGGCTGGATGAACTCCGGGTGCTCATTGATATAATCGATGAGTCTCTGCGCATATTTGCTCATACGGAAGAAATACGCCTCTTCCTTCGCCGGCTGTACCGGGCGTCCGCAGTCCGGGCATTTGCCGTCTACGACCTGGGACTGGGTCCAGAAGGACTCGCACGGGGTACAGTAAAGTCCCTCGTAGCAGCTCTTGTAAATATCGCCCTGATCATAGAGCTTCTTGAAAATCTTCTTTACCTGCGCCTCATGATCCTCGTCGGTGGTGCGGATAAATTTGTCGTAGGATGTATTCATCAGATCCCAGATCGTCTTGATCTCACCCGCCACGTTATCGACAAACTGCTTCGGCGTGATGCCAGCCTCATCTGCCTTTAACTCGATCTTCTGACCATGCTCATCGGTGCCCGTCTGGAAACGCACATCGTAGCCCTGCGCTCTCTTGTAGCGCGCAATGCTGTCCGCCAGCACGATCTCATAGGTATTTCCGATATGCGGTTTGCCCGATGTATAGGCAATCGCAGTTGTTATATAGTAAGGTTTCTTACAGTTCTGACACATTTATCATGCCCTCCTTATTAAAATTGCGCTTTAAATTGTGTTCTTCACAAAAAAAGCCTCTAACCGCCCATGGTTTTCCATCTGCGATTAAAGGCAAGCCACCTTCTTTTCTCTGCCTTTTCTTCATATATAAATATATAGATTAAGTCTATCTGTTTTGCATCCCTTTGTCAAGTATGGTATACTTGCAGACATATATATTTGTTTTGGAGGTATTATATTATGCAGAAACGCTTTTCCTTCCCGCCCCTGCCGCGCACAGCGCTCGCGATCGCTGCAGCTGCTGCCCTGGCGCTCTCCGGATGCGCTGGTTCTTCCGGCTCAGGAACCCCCGCCGAATCCTACGCCGCTTCCGGGCAGACTGGTTCTCCTTCCAATGCATCGTCCGATGCTGCCAGCGAACAGGCGCGTTTTGATGCGTTTCTGGCACACCAGTTTCAAGAAAGCGTGCAGGACGATCCGCTCTCCCTTCATTTTCTTGTCCGAAATCCGGAAAATTACGGTATCACCGAACCGGAGATGAAATTTCCAGAATATTCCCTGGAACAGCTTCAAAAGGATTCCGAGGAAAACGCGGCCGTTCTTGAGAAACTTTCTTCCTTCGATACCTCTCTCTTGACCTCCGACCAGCTCTTCACCTACCGGATGATGAAGGACACACTGGAGACGGAAGCCGGCTCGAAGGGACTGGAACTCTACAATCAGCCGTTAAGCGCCCTGATCGGCACGCAGGCGGAACTTCCGACCTTATTAGCCGAATATACATTTTACAACCGTGCCGACATCGACCATTACCTGACACTGCTTTCGCAGATCGACACATATTACAAGCAGCTCGCAGCATATGAACAGGCGCAGGCAGACGCCGGTCTCGCACCGTCCGACGACACCATCGACCGGATTTTAAAATCCTGTAAAAGCTACCTCATCCGCCCGGAAAACAGCCTGCTGACGGAAACATTTGCCTCCCGCTTAAATGCGGTTGAGGGCTTAAGCAATGCAGAAAAGGCATCCTACAAAGCAAAACATCTGACCATTTTAAAGGAACACTTTATCCCGGCATATACAAACCTCTCTAAAGCACTGGAATCGCTCAAGGGCTCCCATCCGGAGGCAGGAGGACTTAGCACCTACGAACACGGCAGGGAGTATTATGCCTATCTTGCGGCGGCGCTGACCGGCACAGATTCTTCGGTCGATGCGCTCAAAACGCGGATTGAGAAGCAGATGCAGGCAGATTTATCCGAAATCCGCGTCCGCTTAAAGGAACATACGGAACTCGTCCGGCAGATGACCGACTCTGCCATCACACTCTCCGATCCGGATGAGATCCTTCAGAATTTACAGACGCAGATTCAGGATGATTTCCCGGCGCTTACAGATACCTCCTACACGCTCAAATACGTCCCGGAAGCGCTGGAATCCTCCCTGTCCCCGGCATTTTTCCTCGTACCGCCGATCGATTCCGACGGTTCCAACACCATTTACATCAACGAAAAAGCAAGCACTGAGCAGAACCTCTACACCATGCTGGCGCACGAGGGCTATCCGGGGCATCTCTACCAGTCGGCTTATTTCAATGACCGGGAGCCGGTTCCGGTACGGCGGCTTCTTGCCTGCGGCGGCTACAACGAAGGCTGGGGACTCTACAGCGAACTGTACGCCTACTCCTTCGACAACGGACTGCCGGAAGCGGTCAAACCACTGATGCGCTGCAGCGAAGCCAGCAGCTACGGGCTGTACGCGCTTCTCGACATCTGCATCCACTATGATGGCTGGGATCTCGCCACAACAACCAGTTATCTGGAAAATTCCTACGGATTTACGGATCCGGAATCCGCGCGCGAGATATACCTGGCAATCATTGATAATCCGGGCAATTACCTGAAATACTATACCGGCTATCTGGAAATCCTGACCATGCGCCAGGAAGCCGAGGAGGTACTTGGAAACAAATTCAACGCCAAGAGCTTCCACCAGTTCATCCTGAACATGGACGGCGCTTCCTTCCGGGTCATCAAACCGTATTTTCAAACATGGCTGATGACGGAGAAATTACACGTATAAGAGAAAAAGAGCGGTATCTCCCTGTATGCATCCGCAGACTTCAGGGATCCCGCTCTTTTCGCATTTTCATGCTTTAGTTTACTTTCTTGTAATTCTTCTCAAAGCTCATCGGACCGTCGCCGATCTTCTCGCCTGCTACGCTCAACTCCAGCGTCTTTGCCTCGTAGTTCTGGATAAATGTATTGGCAATGGCCATGACAACCAGCTTGTCAGAGGACTCCTTTAAGGAGGAGAGATCCAGCGTCAGGGCGCCGTCCTTCTGCTCAAATTTATCCACGGTGATTCCCTCTTCAATGACGCCCACCTCTGCCATCTTATCAAGCAGTTCCTGTGCATCCAGCTCATCGCCGTCAATGCCATCCATATTCTGTTTTAAGCCGCTCTTATCAGATTTTACAGAATATACGCAAACCGTTACCGTCGGATCTGCATCCGTTACCACCATGCTTTCTTTCTCAGCCACGCCGTCTACAGTCTCCTGCTGCGCCGCACCTGCCGGGGCAGTTCCATGTTCGCTGGTTTCTCCTGTATTCCTTGCCGTCGGCGCACATGCGCCCAGAACAGCTGCCATCATAAGACCAGCTGCCATTACCATAAATTTCTTCATAATGTACCTCCTTGTATTCTCCTCGCAGCAGTTGCTTCACGGTTTTCGCAACCGTTTTTGTCTTTCACACCTGTTTCCATCCAGTGCAGACTACATCCATTCTTTTTACCGCTGCCCATCCTTACTCCTAAACCACTGATTCAGCTTCATCAGCGCCTTTACTAACGTCTGCATCTCATCTTCCGACAGATCGCTTGTCAGGCTCTCGATCATCTCCCGATGGAACCGGGCGTGATGCCCATACGCTTTTCTGCCCCGCTCTGAAAGAGAAATATATACGACCCGCCGATCCTCGAGTCCCCGGCTTCGTTCCACATAGCCCTTTTTGACCAGGCTGTTCATGGCAATCGTGAGCGTTCCCACCGTAACGGACAGTTCTCTGGCAATCGATGACATATTTTTCGGTTCACCAATCCCGATCGCTTCGATCACATGCATATCGTTATTCGTGATGTCTTTAAACTCCGGCGTAATGATTACCTTCTGTTCTATGTCCATCACATCGCGGAACAGCGTCACCAGAAGCTCATTCAGCGTCTCATAATTTCCCACAGTTTTCCCTCTCATCCTTGGTTTCAGCGCGCAAAACGGCAATTTACCCTACCGATTATACAATATTCTGTGCGGCAAGACAACTAGCAAATTTCTTACATCTTCTCTTATACCATAGCACTTGTTACTGTTCACGCACACGTGCCCAGTAACGGAATTTGCCGTGGCTTCGCATTTAAATACGGCAAATTCCTGCTGCCACCACGTTTTCTTACGGCACTTTCGGTTCCAAAAGTGCCTACCCGTGAACAGTTACCATAGCACTACATAAGATACTCGCCACAAGCCCCGCGAACGTTGCAATCAGCGCCCCCGCAAGCGTCCATCGCGTCTTTGAGATCCGCACGGTCAGATAGTAGACACTCATCGTATAAAAAACCGTCTCCGTGCAGCTCTCAAGAACCGACACCATCATGCCGAGCCGCGAATCGGGTCCATACGTTTTAAAAATATCTAAGAGCAGCCCCGTCGCCGCCGAACTGGACACCAGACGCACCAGAAGCAGCGGAACCACCTGCGCCGGTATATGCAGAAATGCCGCCGGTCCCGCCAGCACCCCGGAGAGGAAATCGAGAAAACCGGAGGTCCGAAGCACGCCGACCGCCGCCATCAGTCCCACCAGCGTCGGCAGGATTCCAGCCACCGTTTTAATCCCCGCAAGCGCCCCTTCGATAAAATCATCAAAAACCGGGCGTTTCTGAAGCACCGCAAACCCAACGATATAAAACAAAACAACCGGAACCAGGTATTCAGAGAGGTAATTGATGCAGCGCATTTGACGGCTCCCGTGTCTATACTTGTTTTATATGTATGGTTTGAATCCGCGTTCTATGATAACGGATCTGTTTCCAGAGCCCCTTATTTTAACAAGGGCATTATAGGGGATAAATTTGTTTTTTGTGTGAAATTTTTCCCCTACATGACGCCAAATTGCGTTTTCTATTTCCAGCCATCCTTTTTTATTGATTTATATTGCTTTCTCCTGCACATCACGCGGCACACCGCCACTCCTGCCAGCGTGCTGACACAGGTCGCCAGGAACGCCGGACCGGCCACTGCCAGCGGATGCGCCGATCCGTACTGGCTCCGGTAGGCGATCATATTGATAGGAATGAGCTGCAGCGATGAAATATTTACGACCAGAAACGTACACATTTCATCGCTCGCCGTTCCCTGTGTGACCGCCGCCGGATCCCCCGCCGCTCTCCGTTCCTCCTCCAGTTCTTCCAGCTCCTTCATCGCCGTAAGCCCCGCCGGGGTCGCCGCCCAGCCAAGCCCCAGCATATTGGCAATCATATTGGCGGCCATCGAAGAAAGCGCCGGATGACCCGCTGGAATGCGTGGAAAGAGGAAATGAAGCACCGGCCGCATCCCCACCGACAACTGCTCAATCAGCCCCGCCCGCCGTCCGATCTCCAAAATTCCCGTCCAGAACGCCATCACCCCCAGCATCGTGATTCCCAGCGAGACTGCATCCCCCGCCGCTGCAAGCATTCCCTCCGTCACCGCCCCCAGCGTCCCATGCACCGCCGCCCAGCCAAGCCCCGTAAGCATCATAAACGCCCAGAGTGCATTTAACATGCATCTACCTCCCTGCTGTCATATGGTACGCTCAGAACATTTTATACTCAGACAAGTATAAAAAGACGCCAAATATACACCATCATAAATAGATACAATTATATCGTTTCTTTTCGTCCATTCCGCTTGCATTTCAGAATTTGGATCTTTAAAATAAGAACTATCATCTCCTTCACATGACAGACATTCTTTGAAAAAGGTCATTTTATATGGATTCTCCTGCCAAAAACCGTGAAGGCATTGAAATATGATTTAATATTATGAAAACGAGGTATTCAGAATGAAACAATCCGCAGATTTAAAGCGTCTCCTCACCTCCATCGATCACAAAAGCTATCCGGCTTACAAGGATGTGCGCGGCGCTTATGATTTTAATACGTATATTTTATCCATCGACCATGTACAGGGTGACCCGTTTGCATCTCCTTCCAAGGTCAGTGTCCAGGTCCGCCACGCGAAAGCCGGATTTCCGGCAGAACTCTTTGATACGCCGTGGAAAAAAACAGCGCTTGAAGATTACCTGCTCCGCTGTTTTTCCCGTGAAATCGGTCGTCTTTCTTTCAAGGCAAAAGGTTCTGGAAAAAGTGGTCTGATCGCCACCAGCCGCCCCGGTCAGGAGGTCCTCTCCCGGACCGCCTGCGAGATCGGGAGAAATGAGATTACAGCCCGTTTTGAGGTTGGTTTCCCGGCATTCGGGCGCACCATCAACTCAGGTGAACTGATCCGGATTTTCTTTGATTTTCTTCCAGGCTGTGTCGAAAACGTCTTTTTCTACCGCCGCCAGAACAACGCCGAAATCAAAAAACGCATCACGCTGGCAGACGACCAGCAATTTATCCGCAATGAGCTGAAACGCTTGGACCTCGTCTCCTTCGTCGCAGACGGCTCAATCCTGCCGCGTGAAACCGGCGTCTCCGACCGTCCGATGAAGGGCAGTGTGGCGTTCCATTCTCCAGATTCCTTAAGAATCACTCTGAATCTTCCGGGACACGGTCCGATCTCCGGCATGGCAATCCACCGCGGCATCACCCTGATCGTGGGCGGCGGCTACCACGGCAAATCCACACTGCTAAAAGCGCTGGAATCCGGCGTCTACAACCACATTCCGGGGGATGGACGTGAATATGTCATCACCGATGAAACCGCAGTCAAGCTGCGCGCCGAGGATGGACGCAGCATCAACCACGTTGATATTTCCCTCTTTATCCGGGATCTGCCGAACAAAAAAGACACCACCTACTTTTCCACCGCCGATGCCAGCGGCAGTACCTCCCAGGCGGCAGCGTGATCGAAAGCATTGAAGCAGGAGCCCGCGCTTTCCTGATCGACGAGGACACCTCCGCTACCAACTTCATGCTGCGGGACGACCTGATGCAGCGCATCGTCAGCCGCGATAAAGAGCCGATCACCCCGTTCATCGAACGCGCCCGCGATCTCTACAAGCAGGCAGGCATCTCCACCGTCCTCGTAGCTGGAAGCTCCGGCGCCTACTTCTTCATCGCAGACACTATTATCCAGATGGATGCATACCGCCCGTTTGATATCACGGAGATGGTAAAAAATGCCTGCGAACAGGAGGCTTCCAAACCCGCCATCCAGGCGCCTGGGTTCAAGCTCCCGACAGCTGGACGGAAGCTGGCGGCTGGCGGAACAGGGCGGGCTGTGGGCGCGATGGCGCTGAATTTTGGCGACAGCCGCGCAGAAGCAGGCGGTGAATCTCAGGAAGAGGGCGAAAACAGCAGTCGTTCTGGACGGTTTGGCAATCGCGGCGGCAGCGCCTCCGATGCAGGACGCTTTGAACGCGGTCGCGGAGGACGCCGCGAAGCTGATCGAAATTCCGACCGGAACACGCGTATCAAAGTCCGTGTCCACGACAAACACTCTTTCCAGGTTGCCAAAGAGCCGGTCGATCTGCGCTTCGTCGAACAGCTTGCCGACAGCGAGCAGACCGCCGCACTTGCCCAGATGGTGCGCTACTGCCTGGAAAAAGGGCTTCTGGAGCGCTGCACCGTACAGGAAACGGTTGCCACACTCTTAAAAGCCTATGAAGCAGACGGGCTCTCTGTGTTCAGCGATGCTTCATATGCCGCCATGGGACTGGCAATGCCGCGCGTGCAGGAGATTTATGCTTGTTTAAATCGTTTTAGGGGATGATTGGATACACAAAAGAGGGCTGCATTTTGCAAGCCCTCTCTTTATATTTTTGCATTTTACACTGAACTATTTGCAAATTTCATCTTGGCTCATCCCTGAACCCTGCCAAAATCTATCCTACCCTTCGCACAGCGCCCGCATCACGCCCTCAACCGTCTCTATCTTCTCTGCTCTCCACGCGTTTCCGCCGCAGAAAATCAGAGCATGATCTTCATCACCGCGGGCGGCATTGACGAGTGCCTGCGTGATGCAGTATGGGATCTTCGCCGGATCACAGTGTTCCAGACACTGGTAACAGTGTGTCACTGCCTGTCTTCCTTTTTCCAGTTCTTTTAAGAACGCATTCTTGATCGCACGTCCCGGCATGCCGACCGGACTTTTGACAATCACGATGTCCTCTTCCTTCGCATCCAGATATGCCTGCTTATATGCCATCGGTGCATCGCATTCCTCGGTTGTCACAAAACGGGTTGCCACCTGCACGCCGTCCGCGCCAAGCTCCATCTGGTGCATCACATCCGCATGGTCGTAGATGCCGCCAGCCGTCACAACCGGAATCGATTTGCCATATTTCTGCGCGTATTTTTTAACCAGCGCGATAATTCCCCGCACTTCCTCGTCATATTCCGCCTGATGGAATGTCTCGGCTGCGTGCGGCGTGTCTACCTCCAGCTCGGTCAGCTTCTCACGGTCAAATCCCAGATGTCCGCCCGCCAGAGGTCCCTCAACGACCACCAGATCCGGTGCGGTCTGGTACTTGCGGTCCCACATCCGACAGATGACCGTCGCCGCCTTAACGGAGGAAACGATCGGCGCAATCTTCGTCGCCGTCCCTTTCACATACTCCGGCAGGGAAACAGGAAGTCCTGCGCCCGATATGATCAGGTCAGCGCCCGCCTTGACCGCCGTTTTAACGTACTCCGCATAGTTTTTCGTTGCCACCATGATATTAAAGCCCACGATGCCGCCCTTCGCGATCGCGCGCGCCTTCTGTAACTCTGAACCGATCGCGCGCAGGTTTGCCTCCTGCGGATGTTCGGCAAAATCCGGCTCCCGGAAACCGATCTGGGCAGTGGAAATAATGCCGATGCCGCCAGCCCCCGCCACGGCTCCTGCCAGCGAGGACAGGCTGATGCCAACCCCCATACCGCCCTGGATGATCGGAAGCTTCGCCGTCAGATCACCAATTTTCAGCGGTTTTAACTGTGATAAAATTGTACTCATACGATCTCCTATATTCACAAAGGGGACCGCCGCGCGGCAACCCCCTTTCAATATCTATTTTTTAGATTTTTCTAAAACGTTCATACCGCTGCTCCGCGATCTCATCCGGTGTCTTTTCCGCGCAGGACTGGAAGAACTCACGCATATGGCGGTCGATGATGCGTCCGATCTCCTCGATGTTGTCATCGGTTGCCGGCTCATCCTCGCAGATAATGCGCTCGATCATGCCAAGCTCATACAGATCCTCTGCCGTCATCTTCATGACCTTCGCCGCCTCGCTGGCTCTCTTGGCATCTTTCCACAGAATCGAAGCAAAGCCCTCCGGAGAAAGGATCGAGTAGGTCGCATTCTCCATCATCCATACCTCGTTGGAAACCGCCAGCGCCAGTGCGCCGCCGCTGCCGCCCTGACCGGTGATAATCGCCAGAATCGGCACCTTCATATCCGACATCTCAAAGAGGTTGCGGGCAATCGCCTCGCCCTGGCCTCTCTCCTCTGCCTCCATACCCGGGAATGCACCTGGCGTATCGACAAAACAGATGATCGGACGGTTAAATTTCGCCGCCTGTTTCATCAGACGGAGCGCCTTTCTGTATCCTTCCGGAGACGGCATGCCGAAGTTGTGCTTCATGCTGTCTTTCGGGGATTTACCTCTCTCCTGTCCAATGACCGTGACCGGCATTCCATAGAAAGATGCCACACCGCCGATGACCGCCATATCATCGCCATAATACCGGTCGCCGTGGAACTCGGTAAAATCGTCAAACAGGATCCGGATATAATCGCTGGCGTTCAGACGTCCGGCGCTACGGGACTGGCGTACTGCCTCCCAGGCGTCTCTCTCTCGACCTGCGATCTTATTTAAGGTCTTCTGGCGCATGATACCGGAGAACGGTGCTTTCCGGCTCTTTAACTTGCCTTCCGCCACAGAAGCTGCTTTTTCTGCCTTGGATGCAGATGCCGCTTCTGTGTGGTTCTCCGCCTCGTCGTTCCATTTCTCCCAGCCATGCTCCTGGCTGTGAAGCTTCAAAATCTGTCCCAGAACACGCTTCTGATCTTTTCTTTCCACGATCTGATCCACAAAACCGTGTGTCAGCTGGAACTCGGCTCTCTGGAAGCCCTCCGGGAGCTTCTGGCCGATCGTCTGCTCGATGACACGCGGACCCGCAAATCCAATCAGCGCTCCCGGCTCTGCCAGGATGATATCGCCCAGGGACGCAAAGCTTGCCGTTACGCCGCCGGTGGTCGGATCCGTCATAAAGCTTATGTAGAGAAGTCCCGCCTCGGAATGACGTTTTAAGGCTGCGGAAGTTTTCGCCATCTGCATCAGGGAGATCATGCCCTCCTGCATTCTCGCGCCGCCGGAAGCCGCGTAGATGATAACCGGAAGCCGTTCCTCGGTCGCACGCTCTACCGCACGGGCAATCTTCTCTCCCATGTTGTGACCCATGCTGCTCATCAGGAAACGGGAGTCGCAGACCGCAATCACAGTCTCATAACCGTGAATCTTTCCTTTACCAGTGACAACCGCCTCATTTAACTCAGTTTTCTCTCTGGCTGCCTCAACCTTGCCTCATAGCCCGGAAATGCAAGCGGATTGACCACAGACATCTCCTTATCCCACTCTTCAAAGGTACCTTCATCGATCAGCATCTCAATCCGGCGGTACGCATGCATCCGGAAATATCCGCCGCAGCGCGGGCACACATACAGGTTGTCCTTGACATCCTGCACCAGAATTGGTTTCTCACATTTATTACACTTACGCCATAAAGAACGCAGACTTTCCGGCGTCATCGCCGTCGGACGGCTCGGAATCTTCTCCGGTTTTTCCTGTGCTGCCTCTGCCGCCCTTTTATCTGCTTTCGCGCTCTCCGCACGGCTTACGCCGGCAGAACCGTGGTCGTTTGTATTGATCGAAGTATACGATTTCTTAAACAGATTTTTAAACATCTCTTATTCAACCTCACTTATTAGCCAATCATAAACGTCAGCTCTGCGGAAACAGCCAGCTTGCCATCGACGGTTGCCGTCGCACTTCCGATGCCGACCGGTCCTTTTCTCTTGATGATATGGCACTCCAGCTTTAACTTGTCGCCCGGAACTACCTTTTTCTTGAATTTTGCGTTGTTGATTGCCCCGAAATATGCCGTCCTGCCCTTATTTCCTTCTTCACTTAAAATCGCAACCGCGCCGACCTGCGCCAGCGCCTCCACGATCAGGACGCCCGGCATGACCGGCTCCTGCGGAAAATGACCTGCAAACCACGGCTCGTTGTATGTTACATTTTTATATCCAACCGCACCCTCGCCCGGTGTCACTTCCTCGATACAGTCGATCAAAAGAAACGGATGACGGTGCGGGATGATCTCCTGGATCTCTTTAATTCCCATCATAATTTCAGTTACCTCTTTCGCTTTCCCAGACATCATTTTTGTATGCTGCAAGTCTCTTCCGCCAGCTCCAGTGCGCTGCTTCCAATCATTCAATCATCCACACAAAAACGTCCTCAAATTATATTTAGTCCTCAAATTTCTTGATTACCAGGCTGGCATTGACACCACCAAATCCCAGGGAGTTGGTCAGGGCATAGTGGATATCCATCGGAACACCCTCGCCCATCGTGTAATCCAGATCGCAGCCCTCGCCTGCCTCTTTTAAACCTGCGGTTGCGTGTACAAATCCATCCTCAATGGATTTCACGCAGGCGATAAACTCAACACCGCCCGCTGCACCTAAAAGATGTCCAATCATCGACTTAGTGGAGTTAATTTTTACCTTGTAAGCGTGGTCGCCCAGCGCTTTTTTCACTGCCATCGTCTCGAAGAGATCGTTATGGTGTGTACTGGTTCCATGTGCATTGATGTAATCAATCTTCTCCGGTGCGATACCTGCATCCTTGAGCGCCATCTCCATCGCATACGCTGCGCCGCTCCATCCTCTGCCGGGGAAGTGATGTGGAATGCATCGTTGCTTCCGCCGTAGCCGACTACCTCTGCCAGAATCTTTGCGCCACGCTTCTGCGCGTGCTCTAAGGACTCCAGAACTACGATACCAGCGCCCTCGCCCATGACGAAACCATCGCGGTCCTTATCAAACGGACGGGATGCCGTCTCCGGGTCATCATTGGTAGAAAGAGCCGTCAGAGCCGCGAAACCTGCCATACCGAGCGGTGTGATCGCAGACTCGGTACCACCGGCTACCATCACGTCTGCCTCGCCGTACTGGATCGAGCGGAACGCCTCACCGATAGAGTTCGTACCGGTCGCACAGGCAGTTACCACGTTGATGGATTTGCCCTTTAAACCATAATGCATTGCCACATTGCCGACTGCCATGTTGCTGATCATCATCGGAACGAGCAGCGGGTTCACGCGGTTCGGTCCTTTTTCCAGCATTTTTTTGTGCTCACGTTCCATCGCCTGTAAGCTTCCGATACCGGAACCGATGCTGGTTCCCACGCGGAACGGATCCTCTTTTTCCATATCCAGACCCGCCTGTGCGATCGCCTCACCGGCTGCCGCTACCGCATACTGGGAAAACGGCTCCATACGTCTCGCTGCCTTCGGATCCATGTATTTCTTCGGATCAAAATCCTTCACCTCGCCTGCCAGCTTTGCCTTATAATCGGTTGTATCAAAATATGTGATCGGCGCGATACCGACTTTTTTATCCTTTAATCCCTGCCAGAAGCTTGCTACGTCATTTCCAATCGGAGTGATCGCTCCCAGACCGGTTACTACTACACGTGTCTTATTTCCCATCTAAAAACCTGCCTTTCTATCGTCACAGTTCACACGTTGTGCAAACTGCGACACGATTTTGCCGATGCTTCGCATTCCAAATCGGCAAAATCTGCTGCCACTACGTTATCGTACGCCACTTTCGGTTCCAAAAGTGCCTATCTGTAAAGCACCTTTTCCCTACATCGCCATTCCGCCGTCCACGCACAGAACCTGTCCTGTGATGTAAGCTGCGCGGTCAGAAGCCAGAAATACGGCTGCCTGCGCTACATCCTCGGTCGTACCGAAACGTTTTAACGGAATCTGCTCGCCCATCGCCTTCTTCACATCGTCCGGAAGAACGGCGGTCATTTCCGTATCAATAAATCCCGGTGCAATCGCGTTGACCGTGATACCACGGCTTCCAATCTCCCTTGCCACGGATTTGGTCAGTCCGATCACGCCCGCCTTGGACGCACAGTAATTTGCCTGTCCCGCATTTCCCATCACGCCGGAAACAGAGGAAATATTGATGATGCGTCCGCCCTTCTGCTTTAACATCTGGCGGGATACGTGCTTAATGCAGTTAAATGCGCCCTTTAAGTTCGTATCGATGACGGCGTCAAACTCTTCCTCACTCATCTTCATCAGAAGATTGTCACGGGTAATGCCCGCGTTGTTGACTAAAATATCAATTCTCTTATAGCGGCTGATAATGTCCTTTAAGAACACCTCCGCCGCGCTGTAATCCGAAACATTGCACTGAACGGCTTCCGCCTGTCCGCCCGCCTCGGTAATTTCCTTCACAACGTCCTCTGCTTTTGCCGCAGAGCCATTATAATTGACGATCACCACAGCGCCCTCTTTCGCCATCGAAATAGCGATCTGACGGCCAATTCCGCGGCTGGCACCTGTCACAACTGCTACTTTTCCATTTAACATCCAAGCGCCTCCTTTACTTTGTCGATATCTTCCAGTTTCTCTATATTGAACGCCTTCGCGTTTTTGTCGATTTTACGCATGAAACCAGTCAGGGTCTTACCCGGTCCGATCTCAATAAATGTGTCCACACCGTCTGCTAACATCTTCCGGATCGTCTGCTCCCAGCGGACGGAGGAAGAAACCTGCTTCATCAGAAGCGGCTTTACATCGGCTGCATCGGTCACATAATCTGCCGTCACATTCGCAATATACGGAATCTTCGGTGTATGAATCTCAACGGTATCGAGTACCTTTCCAAGCTTCTCGCCAGCTCCCACTAACATCTTGGAATGGAACGGTCCGCTTACCTTTAACGGAAGAACGCGTTTTGCGCCCGCTTCCTTCAATTTCTCTCCTGCCTCGGCAACCGCCTCTGTCTTACCAGAGATAACAATCTGTCCCGGGCAGTTATAGTTGGCAATCTGCACGCCCTCGATCGGCGCGATCACCTCTTCGATCTTCTCTGCATCCATCGCCAGTACGGCAGACATGGCGCCCTGACCAACCGGGACTTCGCCCTGCATCAGGATACCTCTCTGCCGCACGGTACGGATGGCATCTTCGTCAGACATAACGCCTGCAGCCGCCATTGCAGGATATTCTCCCAGGCTCAGGCCCGCAGCCACATCCGGGCGGATTCCGGTACGTTCCATGAATACACGCATCATCGCAAGGCTGGCGGTTACCATCGCCGGCTGCGTATACTCCGTGATATTCAGACGGTCCGTCTGCGCCGGATCAAAGCAAAGATCGGTCATTGAAAACCCAAGGATCTCGCTTGCTTTCTCAAACATCTCGCGTCCCGTTTCCGTTTCCTGATAAAAATCCTGTCCCATGCCAGTGGTCTGTGCGCCCTGACCCGGAAAAATAAATGCAATTTTGCTCATAGCGTTACACTCACTCTCTACTTTCTGCCCAAAAGCGCCTCCGCCTGGGCCATCATTTCTTCAATCATTTCCTTACAGGTCTGCTCTTTCTTCACCATACCTGCAATCTGTCCAGCCATCACGGTTCCGTTGTCCACGTCACCTTCCATGACTGCCTTCCGAAGCGTTCCAAGTGTTAAATACTCCAGTTCCTCGAACGGGCGTCCCTCTTTTTCCAGCTTCAGATACTCTCTCGTCATCTTATTTCTAAGACAGCGGATCGGATGTCCGTGACTCATACCGGTTACGGTCGAATCAATGTCCTTCGCCTTGATGACTCTGTCCTTGTAAGCCTGGCTTACGATAGATTCCTTCGATACGACGAAGCGGGTTCCCATCTGGACCGCCTCTGCGCCCAGCATAAATGCCGCCGCAATGCCGCGTCCATCTGCGATACCTCCAGCCGCAATCACCGGAATCGAAACCGCATCAACCACCTGCGGAACGAGCGTCATCGTCGTCGCCTCGCCAATGTGTCCGCCGGACTCCATGCCTTCTGCAACGACTGCATCTGCGCCACTCTTCTCCATCAGACGTGCCTGTGCAACCGAAGCGACAACCGGAATTACCTTAATGCCGGCTTCCTTCCACATGCCCATGTATTTGCCTGGAATACCGGCGCCGGTCGTTACGACCTTGATGCCTTCTTCCACAACTACCTTTGCCACGTCATCCGCATACGGGCTCATCAGCATGACATTGACACCAAACGGCTTCTTTGTCAGCTCTCTCGCCTTGCGGATCTCCTCGCGGACAACCTCACCTGGTGCATTGGCGCCGCCAATTAAGCCCAGACCGCCAGCTTCAGAAACGGCTGCTGCCAGATGATGTTCTGCCACCCATGCCATGCCGCCCTGAATAATCGGGTATTCAATCCCCAACATTTCTGTGATCTTTGTTTTCATTATGCCTCTACACCTTTTTCTTTTAAGTAGTTCATAACATCGCCTACAGTTGCCAGGTTCTGCAGATCCTCAGCCGGGATCTCTACGGAGTACTCGTCCTCCAGAGCCATAACCAGCTCAAACAGATCCAGGGAATCAGCACCCAGATCATCCTTGAAAGAGGAAGCCTCGGTAATGGAATCTGCGTCTACGCTCAGCTGCTCTGCAATAATTTCTTTCATTTTCTCTAACATCGTTTCAATCTCCTTTTTAAATGAATTTTCTTTTTGTGACCGCAAAAATGCAATCACTGTTCTTATATTTTATCAAAAAATGGGATAATGTACATTAGTTTTGCTATATATTTTTTTGCCTCTCCAGACACCTACCAGGTCATCAATGCCGCGCCCCAGGTAAGACCCGCGCCAAAACCTGCCATCACCAGCGTATCGCCGCGTTTTAAGCGTCCGTCCCGGTGCATTTCATCCAGGAGAATCGGAATCGAAGCCGCCGACGTATTGCCGTAGCGCTCGATATTGACCGGAATCTTGTCCATCGGAACCTTCAGACGGCGCGACGCCACTTCCAGAATCCGGATATTCGCCTGATGCAGCAGATAATGCTGTACCGCCTCGCGGTCCGTTCCGGTCTCCTCCAGAATCGCATTCACAATCTCCGGTACCTTCTTCACCGCAAACTTGAAGACTTCCTGACCGTCCATCTGCATAAAACCAAGCTCCGGCTTACCTCCCGTCAGGCAGTTTTCAAGACTTCTCGCCTGGCAGTACAGAACGTCGTTCTTCGTTCCGTCGCTGCCGACCAGCGTCTTCACCACACCCGTCTCGTCCGCCCGGACAACCGCCGCGCCCGCGCCATCGCCAAACAGGATGCAGGAACTGCGGTCCGTCCAGTCTAACACCTTGCTCAATGTCTCCGCACCGATGATCAGCGCCGTCTTATAGATGCCCGCCTGAATAAATCCCTGCACAATATGTAAGGCGTAAATAAATCCGGAACATGCCGCCGTGATGTCAAACGCCACCGCATGTTTCGCCCCGATGGCTCCCTGTACATCCGCCGCCGCACTCGGGAACGCCCGATCCGGGGAAGAAGTCGCCACGATCACGATCTCAATCTCCTCCGGAGAAATGCCCGCGTCCGCGATCGCGCGCTTCGCCGCCTCTGTCGCCAACGCCGAGGTTCCCTCGCTCGTCGAGACATGTCTGGCTCCAATACCCGTCCGTTCCCGGATCCAGGCATCATTTGTATCAAGAAATTTCGTCAAATCCTGATTCGTCACAACCTGCTCCGGCGCATACGCGCCAATTCCAATGATTCTAGCTGTCATTTTCTCGTTTAACTCCGCTTCTTCTATAAAAGATAGTTTTAATTTCAAATGGTTTGATATTCAAATTAATTTAGAGTGTAGCGGAGAATGTGGGGTTTGTCAAGGGTAACTTGTAAATGAACGGCAGGATTCTGGTGAGAAGACGCAACCCGGACAGAGAAGAGCCGCCCCCAATCTTCCGGAAAACGCTCTCGCTCTTGCACTCGCTGCAGCGGACACTAAGCTCGAAAAAACCTCGCTAAGTGCCGGCGCGAGTGATGTTTCCTACAGATTGGGGGCGGCTCTTCTCCTGAAATACGCATCACTTGAAATACATAAAAATTAGGATACCGCGGTCTTCTTTTTCGTTGTATAATTATAAGACATAGGTATCTTTATTGTATCTATACAGAAATTTGTATACTATATTATCTATATATTACCCTATTAAAAGGAGGAGTTGCTATGCAGAGTATTCTTGTATGTGACGATGATAAACAGATCGTAGAAGCAATTGACATATACTTAACCGGTGAGGGATTTGAGGTTATCAAGGCGTATGACGGCGCAGAGGCGCTGGAGCTTTTGAAAACGCACACCGTGAATTTGATGATTCTGGACGTTATGATGCCGGGGTTAGATGGAATCCGGACGACGCTGAAGGTGCGTGAGACCAGCAGCATCCCGATCATTATTCTTTCCGCGAAGTCTGAGGATGCGGACAAGATTCTGGGCTTAAATATCGGGGCAGATGATTATATCACGAAGCCGTTTAACCCACTGGAACTGGTCGCCCGCGTGAAATCTCAGCTCCGCCGCTACACGCAGCTGGGAAATATGAACAATCAGATGGGCAACCACGTATTCAAATGCGGCGGCCTGCAGATCAACGATGAAAATAAGGAAGTAACCGTGGACGGCGAGCTCATCAAGCTGACACCGATCGAGTACAACATCCTGCTTCTGCTCGTTAAAAACGCCGGAAAAGTCTTCTCCATCGACCAGATCTACGAGGCGATATGGAATGAGGAGGCGATCGGCGCGGACAATACAGTTGCGGTTCATATCCGCCATATCCGCGAAAAGATCGAAATTAACCCGAGGGAGCCGCGCTATCTGAAGGTTGTCTGGGGTGTTGGATATAAAATTGAGAAGCAGTAAAAATGTGAATCATCCATCTAACAGAAGTTAGGAGTTGCAAAATTTATGACAAAACTCTCACATATTCCGATGCAGATCCAGAAATGGATCGCCAGCCTCGCGCATCTGTTTTTCCTGATTCTGGGACTCATCGGTATCAGCCTCATGTATATCAATGGAAATTTCGGGCTGGGGCTGACCGGCATTGGCTCGGTTCCTTATGAGGACACCGCGGAATTTAACACACAATTTAATAACGATCTGAACGATATCTTCCTATATATGGAATATCAGGACGTCTTCGGTGCCGACAGCTCGATCGACCTCTCGCGCCGGATGCTCAAAATGACCTTTGGACCAAGCGAGACCGAAAATTTCTCCCTGTCCTCCCTGATTTCCTATCTGGAATCCATGGGGTACCAGCTCGACGACGACTTTAACTGCCAGAAAGTTTCTGAACCGGCAGACGGCGTCAAGAGCCGCGAAGGCTACGTCGAATGGTCGGTTCAAGAGCCGCAGCGGATCTACAGCTACCGTTCTGCCAGCCGGAAGCGCAGCACATTGGAGGATGCGGCGGTCGAGATCATGGACACACTGCATCGTTATTACACAGTGTATAACCGTTTCGTCGCCAATCCATCCAACCTGCATTTTAAAATCCAGTACACGGAGCCAGATTCGGATCAGAGCGAAACAACCCAGTTTACAAACACCGATTCCCTGACACCGGAAAATGTCAAGGAATACGGGCGCTACGCGTACCTGCCGGGCAATTCCGTTTTCTACGACACCAACATGAAAGCGATCCCGCTCAGCAGCATTTCCGCACTGGCATCCAATAACCCGTACACCGGCAGCGACTATTATCTGCTGATCGGAATCGATACAAATTATCCAGTCACTGACCTTTACGCGCGCACGCATACCGCATACCTGCACCGGCAGCACCTGTATCTGACCGGATTTGCACTGACAATCTTTGCAACGATCGGACTGCTTTTAAGCTTCCTGTTTCTGTTCCGGGTGTCCGGCTACCAGAGTTACCGCAGCTTCGACGTGACGCTGCACGGCTTCGACAAGAGCGGCACTGAAACCGGCATCGTCTTTTTTGCCGCCATGACCGCGATCGCCCTGGTTGTAAGCGACCTGATTCTCATCCGCATCCTGCATCTGGTCATTCCATCGCAGTATTGGTACTTCTCCGATCACAGCCTGCAGGCGCTGGTCCTGTATCTGGGCGGACTGCTGCTCTTTTTCAGCCTCCTGCGCCGCTACCGCGCCGGTACCCTGTGGACCTCCAGCCTGATCTGCCGGATTCAGAAGAAAATGTTGATCCTCAAAACACGGCAGAACTTCCGCAGCCGCCTAGGCATCGGATTTGTTCTCTATCTTGCAATCAACACAGCGCTTATCAGCCTTGCCTGGTATTTCTGGGACCGCGTGTATGCAAATTTATACGTTGTTTACCTGCTGACAGGTCTGACTGTGCTGGTATTTCTGCTGTTTAACCTGTGGATCTTTTACATACTGTTCCGGCAGGCAAGCGAACAGGAATCCATCCGCGATGCCGTCCGCCAGCTCTCCGCCGGGGAGACCAGCTATCAGCTTGATCTCGATGAATTTGACGGTCCGGAGCTCACGCTGGCAGAGGGACTCAACAACATCAGTTCCGGTCTTGAAACCGCCCTTCAGGAGAAAATGAAGAGCGAACGCCTCAAAACCAACCTGATTACCAACGTTTCACACGACATCAAAACGCCGCTGACCTCGATTATAAATTATGTAAACCTAATGAAACGGGAACATATTGAAGATGCGCGGATCAACGCCTATCTTGATGTGCTCGACCAGAAATCACAGCGTCTCAAAACACTGATTGAAGACCTCGTCGAGGCATCCAAGGCAAGCTCCGGCAATGTGAAGCTTGAATTTACCGACATTGACCTCGTCCAGATGGCATTTCAGACCAACGGCGAATTTGAAGAAAAACTGGATGCCAGACATCTGCAGCTCATCATCAATGCCCCGCGGGAACCGCTGATGATCCGCGCCGATGGACGCCGCCTGTGGCGCGTACTTGAAAACCTGTACAACAATGTCTGTAAATATGCGATGGAGGGCAGCCGCGTCTACGTAGACCTCGCCCGCGTTCCCGGAAAGCCAGAAACCGGTACTGCTGGCCAGGCAGTCTTCACCATCAAAAATATATCTGCCAATCCGCTCAACATCCGTGCCGACGAGCTGACCGAACGTTTCGTGCGCGGCGACGTCGCCCGCACCACCGAGGGAAGCGGGCTGGGACTATCGATCGCCAAAGATCTGACGGAATTGCAGAACGGGCAGTTTAGTTTGTATATCGATGGGGATCTGTTTAAGGCGCAGGTAACGTTTGATTTGGTGGAGAAAACGACGGAGAAGGCGGTGGAGGACGCAGAAATAATAGAAGAAACCGATGCTTCCGAAGCGGCTGAAAAGCCGAAAAAGGACGATGAACTGAAAAAAACAAATATACCGGAAGAAGCTACTATTCCAAAAGAGGTAAACGGCGAATCTTCCGAAAATGCTATCAATGAAACCATAAACACTACGGAAAATTCAAGAAATGAATAAAAATTTATGAATTGAGGACTTTATCCTATGAAACGCACTCATATCATGATCGCAGTCTTCTTCGCCTGCATCCTCTCCCCCAACCTGCTGTTCCTATCCTGAAAACCACAGCCGATGAGGGCACCGGCGAAAACCGCAGTCTGGCGGCATTTCCAACTCTGTCGCTGGAAACCATCGATACCTTTCCATCCGGTGTTGAGGACTGGATCAACGACCACGCGGCGTTCCGCAACCGCTTCTTAAGCCTGAACGCCCGCTTAAACCTCTCCTTATTCCAGTTCGGAGACTCGCAGGACGTCATCACCGGAAAAGATGGCTGGTACTTTTACACGCTCGGAAGCTCTGTCGAGGACTTCCTCGGCACCAACCGTTTTTCCGCCGGGGAACTTCGTATGCTGGCCGAAAAACTCCAGACCGTTCACGATGCCTGGGAAAAACAGGGAACTGAATTTATCTTCCTGTGTGCGCCCAACAAAGAAGGTGTATACAGCGAATTCCTCCCGGATGGCTTCACCGCACCGGACGGACCTACCCGCCGCAGTGAACTGCTCGATTATCTGGAAATACACACAAATGTCCCAGTTGTCAATCCATACCCGGAGCTCAAAAACCGCCGGGACTATCAGTGGTATTTCAAAACCGACACCCATTGGAACGATGCTGCCGGATTTCTCGTCTCCGGGCAGATCATCGATGCCGCTGGCGGCACCTCCACGCCGATCGAGGACGTCACTGTCACCTATGAGCCACGCGATCCGGGCGATCTGGCGAACCTGTTCCACATGCCAGAATCCATGTGCGACGATACCAAAGCAGATGTATCCGGGTATCGAAACAACGTAACCATCCACTACGACAGCGCCTCCGACAATGGCAACATCGCCCACATCTCAGCAGACCAGGCGCCCGACCCGCGACGCATCACGATCTACCGTGACTCCTTCGGAACCGCCCTGTTAGCAGGACTGCCGAAATACTTCGCGCATACCGATTTCTATCACTGGCAGGCATTCGAGCCGGAATTTTTGAACGAAAATAAGCCGGATGTGCTGGTGTATGAGGTGGTGGAACGGGATTTGGGGAGAATGATGGAGGATTTGGAGAAATTGATGCCGAATCAATGACGTGCATAGTTTGTGCATTTTCAAAAGTATCATTTGCACAGTTTAGATGTGTTTTTTTATTGATCTCACATTATAATTATGATAAATTAAAATTATGGAAAGTCAGAGCATATGAAAGGCGGCCTGCCCCTACTTTTGGAGGGCTTCCCCTCCAGCATCTCGTCATACCAATGACAGAAAGGAGGGCGATAACAATGTATATTACATATTCGGATTTAATTCAGTCTGGAATATTCATTGTCGCTCTCGTAGGATTGTGTTATACAATCTTCACGAGAAGAAAATAGCCGCCACTACTGCAATAGGGGCGGCTGGTCTCATAAGAGATTAACTGTTTCATTTCGGCAGGCCGTATGTCTCTGGCTTTCCTATTTTTACTATAGCATATCTTTTTTCTGTATTCAAGATGTTTTATTATGCCTTATTTTTGAAATACTAAATTTTGCAATTTTCATTTCACCATTTTATCTGAATCAGCAGGTAGCTTCCCATCTAATCCATGATTCCGAAACCATCCGCCGATCCGAATAAAAATCAAAAATTCTCCTACAGCTCTTTCTTCACCAGCTCCAACGCCGAAGCAATCACCGCATCCATATCATAATACTTATACTCGCCCAGACGTCCGCCAAAGATTACCTTCTCTTCCTTCTTGGCCAGCTCTTTGTACTTCTCATACAGCGCACCATTCTTCGCATCATTGACCGGATAATACGGCTCATCGCCTAACTTCCACTCAGAACTGTACTCACGGCTGATAACCGTCTTTGGCAGATCATTGCCATCCGCATCCTTGCCAAACTCAAACCATTTATGCTCGATAATACGCGTCCACGGAGTCTCCGCATCTGTATAGTTCACTGCCGCATTGCCCTGGAAATTCGGGATATCCAGCACTTCGGTATCAAAGCGCACAGAACGATACTCCAGAACGCCCAGCGAATACTCAAAATACGCATCGATCGCGCCGGTGTAAACTACTTTCTTTGCCATCGCATCCCAATCAGCCTTATTCTCAAAATAATCCTCTTCCAGGCGAACCTCGATGCCGTCCAGCATATTGGCAACCATCTTCGTATAGCCGCCAACCGGGATTCCCTGATACAGGGCGTTAAAATAGTTGTTGTCAAAGGTCAGACGAACCGGAAGACGCTTGATGATAAAGGACGGAAGATCCTTGCACTCTCTTCCCCACTGCTTCTGTGTATATCCCTTGATCAGCTTCTCATAAATATCCGTACCAACCAGGCTGATCGCCTGCTCTTCCAGGTTCTTCGGCTCGGTGATGCCTGCTGCCTTGCGCTGTTCCTCGATCTTCGCCGCTGCCTCCTGCGGAGTCACGACACCCCACATCTTGTTGAAGGTGTACATATTAAACGGCAGGGAATACAGCTCGCCGTGGTAATTCGCCACCGGAGAGTTCGTAAAACGGTTAAACTCCGCGAACTGATTTACATAATTCCAGACTTCCTTATTATTCGTGTGGAAAATATGCGCGCCATACTTGTGAACCTGGATGCCCTCCATCGGCTCTGTATACACATTTCCTGCAATATTCGGGCGGCGGTCAATCACCAGAACCTTCTTGCCCGCTTTCTTCGCCTCATGGGCGAATACGGCACCGTAGAGACCGGCGCCTACTATTAAATAATCGTACATGTTGGTTTTCTCCTTGTTACGTGTTGTTATACTTGTGATTTATTTATAACATACAACGACAATTTAAACAAGAATATCCCGTCAGCTTCAAGCATTCCCCAAAACAAACTCTCAATTTGGACACAATACCTTATTAATACTCCATTAGGATACATGAGTCCTATGGAGTACAGACGTAGACTTGGATTGGCTGTTTAACCTGTCCAAGAAAATGTCCGCACCCTCCCCTCTCAGGGCGAGTCCAAAATCTTCAAGAACACTTTTACTATGTATTATCCTTCAACCCATAACACTGGTACAACATATCTGTCATTTTCTTCTTATCTGTTCCTCTTATACCCAAGGACTTTAAATCCACTGTTTCATCAGCTATTTCAGATAAGAACTTTTTCATATCCTCTGCTATTTCCGGACTGAGAACTTGCCTTGTATTGGCTGTGATTAACTGTGCTAATCGGAACACATCGTTTTTATGTTTCTTTATATTTTTGCTGTCAACCTGCTCTCCATTCAGCTTGCGTTCCTTTAAATCCAGCCACGCTTTCGCCTTAAATGGTATCAGACAAGTCGGACTTAATACCGGAATGCCATCAACCATCAATTGTCCGGTTTTTAGCAATTCATAATACGCTTCATTTAAAAGGATTGCCGACAAGCTGGAGATTTCATCGTCTATCGGAAGCGGTGTGAGAACTGCATCATCTTCCAATATAAGAAAATCCGGATTTCTGGAAAATATTTCTATCATATATGGATATTCTTTGCTTTTCGGAGATGTGAAACGATAAAACTGTGCATTTCCGGTACTTTTATTCAAATGCTCATATCCTGCTTCCTTGACATACTCCCAGAACTGCCTGCCGAACTCTGCTGTTATGGATTCGACAATCAATACAATATCTACATCTTTTGTAGCACGAAACGGTAATTCTTCATTTTCCATAATCAAATCACAAGCTGTCCCGCCGATGATAACATATTGATTTTCAAAACCCTGAAATCTTTCCTTAAATTTTGTAAATCCGCTGACCATTACTCCTTCAACCTTCTTTCCTGCAATTCATCTACTGCTTCTTCAATTCTCTCATCGTTTGTATCTCCAAAAGATAAAACAATGGAAATATCGTCAGCACTGTTATCCTCTGAAAATTGTTTCGGGTTGTATGCCCATAATTCAAGTCTTACCTGCTTATCTGGGTCTATCAATTCATCGGTCAGTAAAGTTTTATCATAATCCTTCTCACTGATTGCATAGGTAGCAACTCGGCTTGGATTTAGCATTGTTTTTTCAGAAAGTGCCGTTCCCCCTGCAAAAACCATATTTTCTGTAACTTGCGTCTTATCTATATATCCTGCTTTGCGGACAGGTGTTGTCAAATATACTTTTGCTTTTTCAAATAATTCATCTCTGTTATATTTTGACTCAATAAACTTGTTGACACCGTCTTTTGCTACAAGAAACAAATCCGTCGCTTCCAACTGCTTTACTGCTCTGGTCAAGGTCATTGCTGTAAATGGAAGTACTTTTCCGGCTTCTGAAATATACAATCGTTTTTTCTTACTATACAGATAAAACAAAAACAACTGCTGTGTTGAGCAAACAAACTTATCTGTCAGCTTTTGGGGTTCTTTCTCATCAGAAAGCATTGTCCCAATGAAAGGAAGAAAGACCTGCTTATCAGTAATAAACGGTATATTATTTTCTATAAGGCTTTTTCTTCGATAATTAGATACCGACGCAAGTTCAAATACGACTGGTACATTATCAATCTGCTGTATTTTTGTAATCTGTTTTTTCAATGCCGGAAGTGTGGCAAGTTCTTCTGTCGGAGTAAGCATTATACAGCGTCTGTTTCCAATATATGCTGTGTGAAAATTATAACTCCCTGCAATATAAACAGGCAAAGAATCCTGATGATTCCATGCTTCATATTTTGTAGAAATCCCGAATACGCTTGTAAGCATATTTCCCATTCCCCTTTTTAACTCAATTTTTTTCATTTTAACTTAGCCAATGTTAAAAGTCAAGTTTTCGAGTTATTTTAAGTTTATTGCTAATTTCAATCCTCAAAAAAAATCAACTAGGAGCAGCAAATTTTAAATATTTCCAAATGTAAATTTTTTTCCTAACCACATTTGTTAAGAAAAAAGCCTACCTTCACTCTCCTTCTCCCTTATCACACTCCCATACACCAAAATCATCCAAAACATCGGCTGCCGGTAATTCACCAAAAAGAAACTCTCCGCCAAAATCCCTGCCACCGCACACATCATCGCCGCATTCATATACCGCAGATTCCGGACCAGCCAGATAAGTAGGAAAACCGTCGGGATTATTCCATAGCAGAATAATACACTGAACAGGCAGCAATGAATCTCATTGATCTGCTGGTCAGCGTGAAACGGTCAAATCCGCCCTCGCCTGCGCCGTATAACAGGTATTGTGGGTAAAGCACCAGCTTCTCCATGCCGCGATCCAGAAACAGTCCCAAAAGTCCGCCATGTGCAACTTTCCAGATCTTCTCCTGAATCCGGGTCAGCATATTGTAATCCACGGTCTTCACATCGAAATCCGCCGCTGGCCATATCCACCACAAAAACACGCCCAACAAAAGAAATCCACCACAGATTCCCACGATCCACACCTTCGACGGAACCTTTCTCCTGCATCCCTCCAGATAGAGTGCATGCGCTCCTGCCAGCAAGGTAAAAACCAGAAAGCCCAGCAGAATTCCCGTCGATTTCGATGCCGCCAGCACCGGTAAAGCCAGCAAGTAAAAAATAAGAAAGCTCCGATCGCCGAACCGACACCGGTACAGGTACAAAAGCAGCACCATCATAAATAAGAAAAACGCCAGCTGATTCGGATCATTAAACGTTCCCTGGTACCGCACCGCGCCCCAGTATTCATGAAAAATCCGTCCATGGCCCGATGCATATACCAGAAGCTGCAAAACGATATTTACCTTCACCACCCGGTTCATCCACAATAAAAACGTTTCATTCTCCTGATCCACCAGCTTCCGAAACGTCCATATCGCACAGGCATTATAAATCCAGAAAAACGTATACCGGAAAAACTCATTCCGCCCCAGCCGTATACCATAATATGCATTAATCCCTATCACAAACAGCAAAAACACATAGAAAAAACCATCTTCCCGAACCCGTCCGATTCGTTCCTTCTTTTTCAAGCATCCAGCCAGTAAAATAAAAAAAGAGAGCAGCAGACAAACATCCGCCGCTCCCATTCCTCCCGAAGGAAATAGATAAAACTGTTTCAAAAAAACAAACAATAAAAACAATACGCTGGCTGGCGCAAATACCATCTTCTCCTTCATGACTCCTTTATCCTCTCTCCGACTCTCTTCCCAGCAGTCTCTTGTAAATCTTCTCCATCTTTTCCCCCACTGCATCCAGGCCAAACAGACGGCTTCGCTTTCTGCACACCTCGCCCATCCGGTCCCATTCATCCATATGTTCCAGCATATACAAAAGTGCCCGCGCCCAGACTTCTTCATCCTGCATCTTCTCAATCATCATTCCGCCCGGACAGATTTTCTGGCTTCCATCCTCAGATAAAGTCCACTCCTCTCCCATCAGGTCCGTATTGCCCCGGATCTCCGAACAAACCACCGGCAGTCCGCTCGCCATCGCCTCCAGCATCGCACGCGGCAGTCCTTCCTGGAAAGACGGAAAAAGGAAGATATCCGAAGCACCAAAAATCTCCGCCATATCTTCCCTATAACCCAAAAATGATATATGATCCGCTATCCCAAGCTGCGCTGCCAGATCCTGCAAATACTCCTTCAATTCGCCATGTCCGCATAATAAAAGATGCAGCCGTTCATAGCTGCATCTCTCAACTCGCCTGCCTGTTCCAGCATCCTCCTGCTCATCTGCCGTTTCATTTCGTTCCAACGATAAAACTGACTCCTTTTCCGAATCCTTCAGCTTCGCCAGCATCCGAAACAGCACTTCCTGATTTTTCCTCGGAATCATCTCCCCGGACGTCAAAAGCACTACCCGTCCCGGCGGCACGCCCAGACTCTCTCTCTTCTTTTGACGTTCCTTTTCCCCCATTTTAAAAAAATTATCTTCCTCTATCCCCACACCCGGCACATAATCCACATACCTCGCATGGAATTTCCGTTTCGCAAGTTCATAATCCTCTCGGTTAATACAGATCTGCTGATCCGTATACCTCGATAAAAACTTTTCCATCGGATAATAAAACAGCCAGTTCTTCCACGACGCCCCTTTAAAAAAATGGAATCCATGCGCCGTATAAATCACCGGGCCAGTCCCCGTCGCATGGGCCGCCAGGCGCGCCATCACACCTCCCATCGGTGTGTGGCAGTGCACCAGCGAAAAATTTTCCCGGCGCATCAGCTCAACCATCTGACGGTACACCTGAAAATTCCGCTTATCAAACGGACTCCGTACAAAATCAATCTGGTGACAGATAATCCCGGTTCCATCCAGACGGTGATTATCCGTTCCATAGGACGGCGTATGAAAATTTGAGGCATAATGAACCTCGTATCCCATTTTCTGTAAAATATGGACATTGTTCATCTCAAACTGCGGGACAAAGCCGCTGACATGGGTAACCAGAAGAGCCTTCCTGCGCTGCTTTCCTTCCATTTCCTGTCTCTCCATTCAGGCACCCCCCAGACTTAATAGTGAACCTTCTTATGTGAATTAGAAGTATCTTTTACTTCTGTCCGTTCACTAATAATATATCTCGGCCGATGCTTGACTTCCATATAAATCTTTCCGATATATTCACCTAAAATCCCTAGACAAACCAGCTGCACTCCGCCAATCAAGCAAATAATACATGTCATGCTCGACCATCCGGCAACTACATTTCCCATGAAACGCATCACGATCGACCAAATAACTCCAAGAAAACTGAGTCCTGCAATCACCGTACCAAGCGCTGTAATAATTCGAATAGGTTTTATGCTCAAGCTCGTAATACCATCAAACGCAAGGCTCAACATTTTCGTTAATGGATAATGGCTTTCTCCTGCAATTCTTTCATGACGCTCATAATAAACACTTGTGCTCTTAAAGCCAACCAGCGGAAACATCCCACGCAAAAAAAGATTTACCTCCTTGAAATTAGCAAACTCCTTTAACACCCGACTTGAGACAAGGCGATAATCCGCATGATTATAGACAACCTCCGCACCCATCCAGTTTAAAAGTTTATAAAATCCTTCTGCTGTAAAACGTTTAAAAAATGTATCTGTATCACGTTTACTTCTGACGCCATAGACAATTTCACATCCCTGCTTATACTGCTCCACCATCTCGTCCATAGCATTAATATCATCCTGACCATCACAATCAATGGAAATTGTAATATCACATTTATCTTTCGCTTCCATCAAACCCGCAAGAACCGCATTTTGATGGCCTCGGTTACGGCTCTGAGAGATTCCTATAAAATGTTCATCTTGTTTTGCCAGATTGCAAATGATTTCCCATGTCTTATCCTTACTTCCATCATTCACAAAAAGGATACGGCTGCTGTTAGAAATCGTATTAGACTGAATCAAAGAAGTCAGCTTATCCAAAAACATCTTTGATGTAATTGGAAGAACTGTTTCCTCATTGTAACAAGGAATAATAATGTATAATATGGTATTCATTTTAAATTTTACCTTTCCGATCTTTTATATCGTTCTCTAAAAGTATTTAATCTTGATCTTATATATTGGAATCCATAGAGAGACAATATAATATATAGTGGAATATATGTGAATAAATATCTTGCACGTGCTTCGAAAATTAATTCAAACAGTGTCAGCCCTAAGATGCTTAACATAATCACACATACACGATTGTTTTTAGTTGCATGCCATGCAAACACATTTAAAAATATAATTGTCAACCATATCATCTGTTCAAAATTTGACCATAAAATATAGTATTTTCCGATGTCTCCATATTGTCCCGTATAATACAAACCACGCAAAAACTCACATATTGGTGTCGCTTTCGGAGGAAATACTTCCAAAAAGAATCCACCTTCTGCAGCCCAGCTAAATGTACCATTATAATAATTGGATAATATTTTTCGCGCAAATTGCTGCACCAAGCCTAGTACATGCATATTTTTAATACGATTAATTGCCACATACAAATCTGCTGCGTTTCTTTCTGCACAAGTTGAAAATGATGCAGAAAATTCAACATCCTTATCAGAAAAATTTCCCATATCAGCAGGATTCATACCCATCATAAAATAATGTGCAATTCCAAAAGACATGTTTTTATCAACCGGAAAATTCATCGCCGAAATTCCAACTTTAATTATACACAGCCCCATGAAAGCGCCAAAAATAGCAATCAAATCATTCAAGAAACTTTTTTTCAATTCTCTCTTTCCTGCAACGCAAAATGTTTCAACTAAAATAACTGCAATAAAAACGATAAATGTTTGAGGTTTTATTTTATATCCCACCGTTGAACAAAGACCTATGAAGAACCACACTAACATAGAATTCTTCTTTTTATTATGAATATAAAGATATAAAATCAACGTAGGAAATATCAATGCCATAGAATCCGAATACGGTATAGAAATCCATGGAGATATTCCAGCCAAAAGAACATAAACAACATACCCAAACAGCGAAATTTTTGTATCATCAAATAAATACTTAATTATATGAAATAATAAATAGCCTGTTACGGCATTTAAAAAACATTGAACTGTCAAAATAGCAAAATATTCATAATCATGGAATCCTATATTATGTGCCACAAATCGGATTATAGAGAAAATTTCTGCCAAAAACAGGTTATTAGGGTATCTTGAAAAATACCATTGATAATCATTTGCATTTTGATGGTGTATATATGAATTAGAAAAATTTATTAATTCGGAAGAATCCCACCCTGTATAAAAATAATAATTATACACACAAAAAAGGTTCAAAAAGAAAAACAGTATCGAAACGACTATCATAGTTTTTTTACTGTTTTTAAAGTTAAAACAATTTGCCACAGTATATACTACAGCAAAAAAAATCGTTCCCAAAAACATTAGCACCCATGGCGACAAAAAATTCGCACAAAGAGATTTATTTGCATATTCAATCTTAGGGAAAAAAACACAAATTAAAATTATTATCAAAAATACGGACAGATATATACCCTTTATAATGTTTTGAAATAACATCTTGTAATTCATTTCAGTAGCATTATTCTTTTTTAATAATTTCAACTTCTCAAAAAAATTCATAATCTAAACCTTCTTAATTTTTTATACATTACTACTCCCATAACTGCATCGGATATATGCCAGATTTCATCATAAATCGAAACTTCTCCTGTGCCGGTTCTATATCTTCCTTATATGTAATACCAATCCATCTATCCGATGTATTCAGGACTTTTACAGCCGCCAAATTCTTTTCCAGCAATTCCGCCACAATATTCGGGAGAAGATATTCTTTCTTCTCTGAATTTTCCCCTAATGTATCAAGGAATCTGGCAAATCCTTCATCTATATACCGCAAAAAATCCGGATATCCCGCCCACATATTCATAGATACCATTGCATCTGATGTAATCCATTTGCTGACTTCCGCATTATCGCACTGTATTTTTCCATCCACTATCTGAATTCCCGTTGTCTCAATCACTTTCTCCAGATATCCATTTGCATCTGCCACACAGACACCTCTAGTTACAGCTCCGTTCTCACTCAGCGTGTTCTTCAAAGAAAATCCAGCCATGGCAAGGTTCATCTTCTCTTTATTCTCATTCTCGGAAATCAAGAAATCATGAAGCTTTATAAATGCTTCTTTTCCATAATAATCATCTGCATTAATAATCACAAATGGCTCTTTTACTACATTCTTGCAAGCTAAAATTGCCTGTCCAGTTCCCCATGGTTTCACGCGCCCTGCTGGAACCTCATATCCATCCGGTAAATCTTCCAATTCCTGATAGACATATTCTACTGGCATAACTTTCGATAAGCGATTTCCAATCACTTCTTTAAATTCCGCTTCGATTGCTTTTCGAATCACAAAAACAACTTTGGTAAATCCAGCTGCTTTTGCATCGTAAATCGAAAAGTCCATAATAATCTCCCCATTGGGAGCCATCTTTACAAGCTGCTTGATACCGGTTCCGAAACGGGAACCGATGCCAGCAGCCATGATGATGAGGGTTGTATTCATATGTTCCTCCGCAAATAATCCATTACTCTCCCCCTATTCCACCGTTACGCTCTTCGCCAAATTTCTCGGCTTATCCACATCCAGACCTTTCGAAACGCTTACATAATATCCCAAAAGTTGCAACGGAATCACTGCTAAACTCGGTGTAAAGCACTCTTCTGTTTCTGGAATATACAAAGCGAAATTTACTGTATCTTCTACTTTATAATTTCCTGCCATTGTCACTGCTACAAGATAAGCTCCACGGCACTTCACTTCAACCATGTTGCTGATCATTTTTTCATATAGTTCTTTCTGCGTTAATACACTGACTACTAAAATCCCATCTTCAATCAAACTAATTGTTCCATGCTTTAGCTCTCCTGCTGCATATGCCTCAGAATGAATGTAACTGATCTCTTTTAATTTTAAACTTCCCTCCATGCCGACAGCATAATCAATGCCGCGGCCGATAAAAAATACATCTTTCGCATTTGCATATTTTGAAGCAAACCACTGAATTCGCTCTTTTTCATCATCCAGCACTTTTTGAATTTGTTCTGGAAGCTTCTGAAGCGCTTCTATTAGTTCCTTATATCTCTTTTCATCCAGTTTTCCTTTTGCATAAGCAAACTGAATCGACAACAAATTCCCGGCAATCAGCTGTGCACTATACGCTTTCGTCGTTGCTACCGCAATCTCCGGTCCAGCTAATGTATAAAATACATGATCTGCCTCACGCGCAATCGTTGAACCGACTACGTTCACAATCGCAAGTGTTGGGATTTTCTGCTCTTTTGACAAACGCAAAGCTGCCAAACTATCTGCTGTTTCCCCCGACTGACTAATAATAATAACAAAACTATTCTCTTCCAAAATTGGATTCCGATATCTAAATTCAGAAGCCAGTTCCACACGTACCGGAATTCTTGCCAATTCTTCCATTACATATTGCATCGCCACTCCTGCATGATACGCAGAACCACACGCCACAATATAAATTCGTCCAATTGAACGGATTGTTTTTTCATCTAAACCTGCATCTGATAAATCAATTCTCCCATTTTTTAAAACTGCATTGACTGTATCACGAACTGCTCTTGGCTGCTCATAAATTTCTTTCATCATGAAATGCTCATATCCGCCTTTTTCTGCAGCCTCTGCATCCCACTTAATTTCAATCAGTTCTTTTTCAATCACTTCCTGGTCGATATTGTAAAAAGTAATCTCTCCTTTATGCAAACGAGCCATTTCCTGATTCCCAATATAATAAACCTGGCGCGTATATGGAAGAAGCGCCGGTACATCCGACGCTACAAATGTTTCTCCCACTCCCTGCCCCAATATCATTGGATTATCCTGACGGGCTACATATATTTCTTCTGGATATTCTTTAAACATAAAAGCCAGTGCATAGGTACCACGAATTCTAGTCATAGCTCTTGCTAATGAATCAATCGGATTCTGACCATAATTTTCATAATAATAATGAACCAACTTTACAGCCACTTCCGTATCCGTATCAGAATAAAAGGAGTATCCCTTCTTTATCAGTTTTTCTCTTAACTCCTGATAATTTTCAATAATTCCATTATGAACACCTACAACCTCTCTATCTTCCGTTGCATGAGGATGTGCATTCAATTCTGACGGTTCACCGTGGGTCGCCCATCTGGTATGTCCAATTCCGCAGTTTCCATGTATTGCTTTTCCAGCATTTGTTTTTTCTTTTAAAGCAATCAGCCTACCTTTCGCCTTTACGATTTCCGGCAATGATTTCCCTTTTCTAACCGCCAAACCAGCTGAATCATATCCTCTATACTCTAATTTTTCTAATCCGGCAAGAAGAATGGGCGCTGCCTGTTTATCTCCTGTGTATCCTACTATTCCGCACATTATATTTTTCTCCTATATATTCTTTTCGTTCAAAATACTCCAGCAGTTCCCTACTTTCTCTTTCACACCCCGATTGTTCGCAATTTTTACATATATATTCACACGCTTCAGTTATTCTTCGTTCACTTGTCGTGTTCTTTCCTATCGGTAATTCCGAATTTAAGTATGTTGGATATAAATGAAAATAATCCGAAAAAACCGCCGTATGAGCTAAGAAAACACATTCTATATAATAACCCATTTTGTCCTTTTCAGGCTTTTTTTCTGCTATTGCGCACGAAATAAGTGCTGTAGTAAGAGCTGCTTTTACTACCAAAGCTCCTTTACCATCTATATAGCTTTTTTAGCATACGTATACGCTTCTTCAAAGCTCTCAACATTGTCTTGGGTTCTATATATACTTTTTGCTCTTTGCAACCAATAATGTAAATCATTCTCTAATAATGGCTGCAAATCTTTATAGATAGTATAAATAAGACTTTTTGAGTCTTTGTTTGTTGAAAATATTTGGTTCAGCGTATCGAATAAAATAATATCTATATATAAAACGTTTTTCTCGAATAATCAAGTTT